>DATEKS010000107.1:0-17110 GCA_035277325.1 Rhodanobacter sp. | reverse complement strand
CATCCCGCAGCGCCGCCGCACCCGTCGGCCGTGCCGCGCCCGGTGGTGCCCGCGATGCCTGTGCCGCCGCCGCCGGATGTGGACGCGCAGAGCTGGGTGCTGATGGACTACGCCACCGGTCAGATCCTCGCCTCGAAGAATCCCGACGAGCGCCGCGCGCCCGCCTCGCTGACCAAGGTGATGACCGACTACGTGGTTTCCGCCGAGATCGCGAACGGCCGCATCCACAACAACGACCAGGTCAACATCAGCGAGCATGCCTGGCGCAGCGGCGGCGGCGGCACCGACGGTTCCACCAGCTTCCTGAAGCTCAACAGCAAGGTGGAGCTGGACGACCTGTTGAAGGGCATGATCATCCAGTCCGGCAACGACGCGGCGATCGCGCTGGCCGAGCACGCCGCCGGCTCCGAGGACGCGTTCGCGAACCTGATGAACGCCTACGCCAAGCAGCTGGGCATGACCAACACGCACTTCGTCAACGCCTCGGGCTACCCGGTCGACGACCACTATTCCACCGCGCGCGACATCGCGGTGCTGTCACGTGCGCTGATCCACGACTTCCCCGAGGACTACGCGATCTCCAAGATCAAGGAGTTCGTGTGGAACGGCATCAAGCAGCAGAACCGCAACGCGCTGCTGTGGCGTGATCCGACCGTGGACGGCATCAAGACCGGCCACACCGCCGCCGCCGGCTTCTGCCTCGACGCCTCGGCCCAACGCGGCGACGAGCGCATGATCGCGGTGGTGATGGGCTCCAGCACCGACAAGGGCCGCGCCGACGCGGCGATGGCCCTGCTCAACTACGGCTTCCGTTTCTACGAGACGCACAAGCTGTACGACGCCGGCAAGCCGCTAGTGACCCCGCGCCTGTGGAAGGGCGAGGCGAACCAGCTGCCGATCGGCGTGGCCGATCCGGTGCTGGTGACGGTGAAGACCGGGCAGTACGACCAGCTCAAGGCCACCATGGACATTCCCGCCACCCTGATCGCCCCGTTCAAGAAGGGCCAGCAGGTGGGCACGCTGCGCATCGCGCTGGACGGCCAGCCGATCCAGAGCGTGCCGCTGATCGCGCTGAACGACGCGCCGCAGGGCGGCTTCTTCTCGCGCCTGTGGGATTCGATCCTGCTGTGGTTCCACGGCAGCAAGAAGGCCGACGCCGCCGCGCCGGCCGCGGCGCCGGGCGCCAAGTGATGCACGAGATCGACTTCAGCCAGGCGAAGCGGGAAGGCAAGGGCTTCCGGTTTCCCGGCGAGTTCGAGATCACCGCGGTGGGCAAGTCCGACGCCGGCCTGCCCACCCGCGTGCCGCAGCTGCTGGAGCGCGCCGGCCTGCACGTGCTGCACGAGACGGTGAAGCACCGCCACTCCGGCGGGGGCAACTACGTCTCGGTCACGGTCAGCTTCCGCTGCGACAACCGCGAGCAGTACGACAGCGCGCACGCCGCACTGCGCGCGGATCCGGATATCCGCTACACGCTTTGACCGGCCGGGGGCGGCCGTCGCGCCGCCCTTGGCTTTCCGTCGGCCGGCCGCATTTCCCCATTTCCGTTCTGTCGGGCTCCGCCATGTCCCTTCCGCTCAAGATCCGCCGTCTCGGCCGCCAGCCCTACGAGACGACGTGGAAGGCGATGAGCGCGTTCACCGACAACCGCACCGCCGACACGGTGGACGAGTTCTGGCTGCTGGAGCACGACCCGGTGTTCACCCTGGGCCAGGCCGGCAAGATGGAGCATGTGCTGGCGCCCGGCGACATCCCGGTGGTTCCGGTGGATCGCGGCGGCCAGGTGACCTACCACGGCCCCGGCCAGATCGTGGGCTACCCGCTGATCGACCTGCGCCGTGCCGGCGTGGGCGTGCGCGAGCTGGTCAACCGGATCGAGCAGGCCATCATCGATACGCTGGCGCACTGGAACATCGTCGCCGAGCGCCGCGAGGGCGCGCCCGGTGTCTACGTGGCCGAGGCCAAGGTGGCTGCGCTGGGCCTGCGCGTGCGCCGCGGCTGCAGTTTCCACGGCCTGGCCTTCAACGTGAACATGAACCTAGAGCCCTTCCACCGCATCAATCCTTGCGGCTACAAGGGTTTGGCGGTGACGCAGGTGCTAGACTTGGGCGGCCCGTCGCGTTTGGCGGACGTGGAAGATGCGCTGGTGGAAGAGTTCTGCCGCCAGTTCGGTTTCCGCGCCGAACCGGCTGCCTCCGCCATCCCCGAACTCCCCGCACGCGAATCCGCATGAGCGACGCCTCCGCTTCACCCGCCAAGTCCATTCCGATCAGCGTCGTCAGCGGCACGCCCGCGGTCGACAAGCAGCTGGGCAATGACAAGATCGCGCTCAATCGCGCCGGCTTCGACACCGCGGTGCCCACGCTGCGCAAGCCGAGCTGGATCCGCGTGCGGCTACCGCAGGGCAACGCCGTGCAGCAGCTCAAGGCCCGCCTGCGCGAGAACGCGCTGGTGACGGTGTGCGAGGAAGCCTCGTGCCCGAACATCCACGAGTGCTTCAGCAAGGGCACCGCCACCTTCATGATCCTGGGCGAGGTGTGCACGCGGCGCTGCTCTTTCTGCGACGTGGCGCATGGCCGCCCGCAGCCGCCTGATCCGCTGGAGCCGGCCCGCCTGGCCGAAACCATCCGCGACATGCGCCTGAAGTACGTGGTGATCACCTCGGTGGACCGCGACGACCTGCGCGACGGCGGCGCCGAGCACTTCGCCAGCTGCATCCGCGCGGTGCGCCACGCCAGTCCGGCCATCCGCATCGAGATCCTCACGCCCGACTTCCGCGGCAAGGGCCGCATGGAGCGCGCGCTGGAAGTGCTGAAGGACTTCCCGCCGGACGTGTTCAACCACAACCTGGAAACCGTGCCGCACCTCTACCGCGAAGTGCGTCCGGGCGCCGACTACCAGTGGTCGCTGGACCTGCTGAAGCGCTTCAAGGCGCAGCACCCGGACGTGCCCACCAAGTCCGGCATCATGCTGGGCCTGGGCGAGACGCGCGAGCAGGTGCTCGAGACCATGCGCGACCTGCGCGCGCACGACGTCGAGATGATCACCATCGGCCAGTACCTGCAGCCCACGCCGCATCACCACCCGGTGGTGCGCTACTGGACGCCCGAAGAATTCGACGACCTGCGCAGGGAGGGCGAGGCGATGGGCTTCCATCACGTCGCCTCCGGCCCGCTGGTGCGTTCCTCCTACCACGCCGACCTGCAGGCCCACGCGGCCGGCGTCGCCTAACTCGCCCGAGAGTCGCCACCCCATGACCTTCCGTCCCGCGTTGGCCCTGCTGCTGGCCCTGACCGTCACCTGCACCTACGCGCAGTCGGCCGCCGACCTTGGCGCTGGCGGCAACCGCAAGGCCGCCGTGTGGCCGCTCAAGCCCACCGCCACCCAGGCGCAGGCGGCGCAGCTGTCGGCGCGCTTCCTCACCCGCTTCCACTACGACGCGCAGCCGCTCGACGATGCGATGTCGGCGAAGATCTACAAGGACTACCTGAAGCTGCTCGACAGCGACAAGGTGTTCTTCACCCAGCAGGACGTCGACCAGTTCGACCAGTACAAGGCCAAGCTCGACGACGCGATCTGGAACCAGGACCTCAGCGCCCCGTTCGACATCTACAACAAGTTCCTGCAGCGTGCGGTCGAGCGCATGACCTACGCGCGCGGCCTGCTCAAGGACGGTTTCCGCTTCGACGGCGACGAGAGCTACCAGTACGACCGCAAGGACGCCACCTGGGCGAAGGACGACGCGGCGCTGAACGACCTGTGGCGCAAGCGCACCATGAACGACTGGTTGCGGCTCAAGCTTGCCGGCAAGAGCGACGACGAGATCCGCAAGACGCTGACCAAGCGCTACACCAACTACATCGAGCGGCTGAAGCAGCTGGACGGCGAGGACGCGTTCCAGACCTTCATGACCGCGTATGCCGAGACCACCGATCCGCATACCGACTACCTCAGCCCGCGCCAGGCCGAGAACTTCGCGATCCAGATGCGGCTCTCGCTGGAGGGCATCGGCGCCCAGCTGCAGGCGCGCGACGACTACACCATGATCTTCTCGCTGGTGCCCGGCGGCCCGGCGGAGAAGTCCGCCAAGCTCAAGCCCGGCGACCGCATCGTGGGCGTGGGGCAGGGCGACAGCGGCCCGATCGTCGACGTGATCGGCTGGCGCCTCGACGACGTGGTCAACCTGATCCGCGGCAAGAAGGACACCACCGTGCGGCTGGAGATCCTGCCCGCCGACGCCGGCCCGGACGGCAAGCACGAGCTGATCAGCCTGGTGCGCAAGAAGGTCAACATCGAGGAAAGCGCGGCCAAGAAGAAGATCATCGACGTCAAGGACGGCGACGTCGTGCGCAAGATCGGCGTGATCGACCTGCCGAGCTTCTACTCCGACTTCGGCGCGCGCAGCGAAGGCGACAAGGATTACCGCAGCGCCACCCGCGACGTCGCCAAGCTGCTCGGTGAGCTGAAGGCCGCCGGCGTCCAGGGCGTGGTGGTGGATCTGCGCAACAACGGCGGCGGTTCGCTGGCCGAGGCCGATTCGATGACCGGCCTGTTCACCGGCAAGGGCCCGGTGGTGCAGGTGCGCGACGCGCGCGGCCAGGTCGATGTGCAGGGCGCCGACAACACCGAGCCGGCGTGGAATGGCCCGCTGGCGGTGCTGGTGAACCGCGGCACCGCCTCGGCCTCGGAGATCTTCTCCGCCGCGATCCAGGACTACGGCCGCGGCCTGGTCATCGGCACGCCCACTTTCGGCAAGGGCACCGTGCAGACCCTGATCGACCTCGACCGCTTCAGCCAGAACACCGACGGCAAGCCGCAGTACGGCGAGCTGAAGATGACCGTGCAGGAGTTCTTCCGCATCAACGGCGGCTCCACCCAGATCAAGGGCGTGACCCCGGACTTCGAGTTCCCGAAGAACGGCGACGCGAAGGACTTCGGCGAGTCCACCTACGACAACGCGCTGCCGTGGACGCACATCGCCCCGGCCGACTACAAGCCCGAAGGCAACGTGAAGGTCTACCTGCCGCAGCTGGAAAGCCTGCACGCCGCCCGCGCGGCGAAGTCGCCGGCATGGAAGCTGATGCTGGACGAGCTGGCGCAGTACAAGGCGATGCGCGCCAAGACCACGGTGTCGCTGAACTTCGCCAAGCGCGAGGCCGAGCGCAAGCAGCTGGACGCGATCCAGGCCAGCTTCCGTGCGCGGCAGAAGACCATCGATGGCAGCGGCGACGCCTACCTCAAGGATCAGGACAGCGCGCTCGACGACGGCCTCGACCCCGGCGAACGCAGCCTGAAGAGCGAACTGCAGCAGGAGAAGGACGCCAAGGACGCGCCCGACGCCCAGCTGCGCGAGGCCGCGCACATCGTGGCCGACGAGGTCGGCCTGCTGAAGACCGATCCGAAGCTGGGCGCCGTCATCCTGCCGCCCGGCAGCAACTATCTCGCCACCGTGCTGGCGGGCGCCGACAAGCCCGCCGCCGCGGCCTCCACCGCCGCGACGCACTGAGCGATCGCGGCAGAGCATCAGTGACCAGGGGCGCTTCGGCGCCCCTGGTCGTTTCAGGCGGCGTAGCCAAGCCGCTCGATCATCGGGCGCAGCAGCGGCAGCACCGGCTCGAAGTGCTCGCGGTAGGCCTGCCAGCGACCGACCGCGCGGCCATGGATGCCGGCGGTGACCTGAGCGTAGCTGGGCGTGCTGATGAAGGCCTTGGCGCGCGCATGCTCGGCATAGCGCGCCATCGGCGCGGGGTCGGCGATGTCGAGGAAGCGCCCCAGCTGCGCCACGTGGCCGTCGAAATCGCCGACCACGGCCTCGTAGCGCCACTCCAGCAACTGCGGCGCGAACACCTCCACGTGCCGCTGCCATTGCTCGAAGGCCTGCACGTAGCCGCGCGCGAGGCGCGGCAGCGAGGAGCACAGCACCATGAAGGCCGGCGAGCGGAACGACTGCATGTAACAGCTGAGCAGCACGTCGCAGGGGTGGCGCAGGCACAGGATGATGCGCGCCCGCGGGAACAGCCGCATGATCATCGGCAGGCACAGCATGTTGAGCGGATTCTTGTCCACCAGCTGGCTCGAACCCGCGTCCGGCAGCACGCGCGCAACCATGCAGCCGTACAGCGCGCGCAGCTGGTCCGCCTCCGCCGCGCTGAGCGTGGCGAGGTCCGCCGGGTAGCGCTGGCCGACCAGTTCCATGCGCTCGCTGAGTTCATGGATGAAGGCGCGCTCGTCCATCGAGCGGAACGCCGGATGGGCATCCAGCATCTGTTCCAGCAGCGTGGTGCCCGAGCGCGGGAAGCCCACCACGAACACCGGGCTGTGCGCGGCGTCCGGTGCGGGCAGCGGCGACCAGCGCGCGACCTCGTCGGCGTCGACGCGCTGGCGCGCGAGCTGCAGCGGCTCGCTGTCCGGCGCCAGCAGCTGCGGCACGATCGCGCGCGCGATCTCCAGCTGCGCTGCATGCGCGGTTTCCAGTGCCTGCCAGGCTGCGTGCCGCTCACCTTGTTTGTCGCAGGCCGCCGCCAGCCCGAAGCCGGCGTTGGCGCGGGTCTCGTCGTCGTCGGCCGCGGCAAGCAGGCGCCGGTACAGCCCGGCGGCTTCCGCATGTGCGCCTGCACGCATGGCCAGCGCGGCATGCGCTTTCCAGCCGTCGATGCACAGCTGCGTGGCCTCCGGCGGCAGCGCGTCCAGCGCGGCCAGCGGCAACAGCCGCAGGGCCTCGTGCGCCGCTTCGGGCCGGTTGCCGCGTTCGTGCAGCAGCGCGCGCTGTGCCGCGATGCGTAGTCGCATCGCGGCTTCGGCGGCGGGCTCCGCCGGCAGCTGCGCCTGGTCCAGCGTGCGCCAGGCTGCGTCCGGCCGGCCCAGCACGGCCAGCATCGAGGCCAGCAGCAGCGCCTGCTCGGCCGGCTGCGGCGGCCAGTCGGCGGCGCCTTCCAGCATTGCTTCCTGCCCGGTGTTGTCGCCGCAGACATAGCACGCGTGTGCGGCCTGCAGCCGGGCCTCGACGAAGCCAGGCGCGAGCTGCACCGCTTCCATCAGGCTGGCCCGCGCCTGCGGCCAGCGCCGCTGCTGCAGCTGAAGCAGGCCGAGGTTGTAGTGCACCTCGGCGTCGCGCGGGGCCAGCGCCGCAGCGTGTTCCAGTGCCAGGGCGGAGGCCGCGGTCTCGCCGGCCTCGCGTCGCGCCACGCCCAGGTTGTTCCAGTAGGCGGAGACGCCGGGGCGCAGCCGCGTGAGGCGCTCGAAGGTGGCGGCGGCCGCGGCATGGCGCCCGCTGGCCTGCTGCGCCACACCGAGCAGCAGCAGCACGCTCTCGTCTTCCGCGTTGGCGTCGGCGGCCTGCGCGGCGAGTGCGATCACGCGCTCCATCTCGCCGGCCTCGCAGGCGCGGGCCATGGCCTGGGCGAATGCTGTCGTCGAGGTGGGCATGCCGGCTCGGCTCGTCGTGTGCTGACCGGATTATGCGCGAAGGGCCGCGAGTGCATCTCGCGGCCCTTCGCCTTGCTGCGGGAACGATGCGGCTGCGGTCAGAATTTCACCGTGGCGCGGGCCCAGTAGTAGCGGCCCAGGGTGTCGTAGGTGGCCGTGTCCACGTTGTAGTTCGCGCCGTTCTGGTAGACCAGCGGCGGAATCCTGTTGTTGAGGTTGTCCACGCCGATGTCGAAGCGGGTGTGGATCGCCGGCACGGCGTAGCCGAGCTGGATCGAGTGGTACACGGTGCCGCCCATCGGCGCGCTGGCGCCGGTGGTGTAGTCCGCGTTGAGGTCGGTGAGCCGGTGGATGTAGCGGGTCTGCCACTGGGCGCTCCAGTTGCCCAGGCTCCAGTTGAGCGTGGCGGTGCCGCGCCAGCGCGCGATGTTGCCGAACTGCTGGGTGTAGGTGCCCGCGTAGTTGATGGTCTGGGCGCCCGGCTGGCCCGGGGTGGCGTCGTTCTTGTAGGTCGAGGTGTAGCTGGTGTTGAGCCCGACCTTGAAGTTGCCCGGGTTCACGCTGCCGAGGTTGAAGTGCGGGATCTGGTAGCCCACCGTGAAGTCCACGCCGGTGGTGCTCAGGTTGCCCAGGTTGACCACCGGGGTGTTGATGTAGAACACCGCGCCGGCCAGCTTGCTGGTGTTGTCGTAGCGGTGGATGTAGGCGCAGTACGGGCTGCCGTTGTTGGCGAAGCAGGAGTTCGCCACGGTCTGTGCCGTGATCGGCGTCAGCATGTCGGTCAGGTAGATGTGCCAGAAGTCGAGGCTGGTCGACAGCCCGGGCAGTGCCGAGGGGCTGTAGACGAAGCCGAGGTCGACCGACTTGCCGTGCTCGGGCTTCAGCGAGCTGCCGGTGGGCACCGCGCCCGAGTAGTACGAGGTGACCTGCGCGATCGGGTTGCCGCCCCAGCCCGGCGGCACGTACTGGCAGGCGTTCGCGTGCTGCGCCAGTTGCGCGCTGGTGAGGCCGATGCAGGGATCGGACAGCACCGGGCCGCCGATCGTGTAGCCGTCGTACAGCTCGTCGAGGTTCGGCGCACGGAACACCTGGGACACCGTGCCGCGCACCAGCAGGTCGGCGATCGGCCGCCACTCGACGGCGATCTTCTTGTTCGTGGTGGTGCCGGTGGTGCTGTAGTCGGAACTGCGGATGCCCAGGTCGAGGTTGAGCGAGTAGGCGCCGGGGACATTGCTGAGCAGCGGGATCAGCGTTTCGGCGTAGAGCTCCTTCACGTTGTAGCTGCCGCGGCCCGGCGAGCCGCAGGCTTCCTGCAGGATCTGGCAATTGCCGGTGGCAATGTCGAGGATCGCGTCGCTGGTGACGTCGTAGTTCATCGTCTGCTTGCGGTAGAGGCCGCCCACCGAGAGCTGCATGGTGCCGGCAGGCAGGTTCCAGAGGTCGCCGGAGGCGTCCAGCTGCAACTGGCGCATGCTGTTGGTCATCGTGTAGACCGGGGTGTCGACGCCGGACTTCAGCGCAGAGGTCACCGACGGATCGGCCTGGTTGAAGATGTTGACGCCGCTGTCGATCGCGGCCTGGAACGCGGCGATGTTGACCTCGTTGTAGTCGCGCTGGATGCGGTTGTGGTGGCCGTAGTCGATGATGGCGTCCCAGGTCCACGAGCTCTGCCCGAAATTGCCGCGCAGCCCGGTCATGATCTGCGCGTTGGTGGTGGTGAAGGTGTGCAGGCGCGTGCCGAGGCCGGTGAGCCGGGTGCTGAACGCGTAGCCGCTGTTCGGGTCGCCGGGGATCCCGTTCGCGCTGAAGGTGACGCCGAACGGGTTGATCGGGTTGCTGGACAGCACGTGCCAGCCGTCGCCGACGCCGGTGGGCGCGGGCGCGTCCTGGCCGCTGGACACGGTGCGGTTGTAGAACATGTCCGCGAAGAACTTCAGATTGTCGGCCAGCTGGTAGTTGCCGAGCACGAAGCCGTCGGTGCGCTCCTGCTCGGTCTGGATGTAGTTGTAGGCGTTGTAGTTGTAGGTGTCGCCGGAGCCGCCGTAGCAGCGGTAGTCGCCCAGGGAGCTGCCGTTGCCCTGCTGCAGGGTGAGGTAGGCGGTGCCGTTGGACTTGAGCGCGCAGCCGTACTGGTTGGCGATCGAGGCGGGCACCTGGATGCGCCCGGTGGGGATGGTGCCGGAGCCGGCCGCGCTGACCACGCCGCTGGACAGGTAGAGCTGGTGCGCCGAGAAGCTGCGCTTGGTGGCCAGCACGGAGTCGTACTTGTTGTAGTTCAGGCCGGCGACGATGTTGCCCCGCTCGCCGCTGTCGCCCACGGTGAAGCTGAAGCCGCGGCGCTGGCCGTCACCGTGGCTGGAGATGCCGTCGTTGAGGCTGAACTCGGCGCCCTTGTAGTCCTTGCGCAGGATGAAGTTGACCACGCCGCCGATCGCGTCGGAGCCGTACACGGTGGAGGCGCCCTCGGCCAGCACGTCGACCCGCTCGATCATGTTCTGCGGGATCATGTTGATGTCCTGGTTGGCCATGCGCTGGCCGTCGATCAGCACCAGGGTGCGGGTGATGCCGAGGCCGCGCAGCGAGACGCGTGCGGCGCCGTCGCCACCTTCCAGCAGCGGGCTCGCGCCGCCGCCGCCATTGCTGTTGTTCTGGGTGTTGGTGGCGTTGCCGGAGATGCTGGGCAGCTGCTGCAGCACGTCGCCCAGGACCGGCTTGCCGGAGTTGTCGATGCTGCTGCGGTCGATCGTCACCACCGGGCTGGAGGTCTCGGCGTCCACGCGCCGGATCAGCGAGCCGGTGACGATCACGCCCTGCAGGGTCTTGGCCTTGCTGGACGGCGTCTGCGTGGCGGGCTGCTGCCCGTTGGACTGCTGCTGCGTATTGGATGGCTGGGCGCCGGTGTTCGTCGCGTCCTGGGCCTGGAGCGTGCCGGCCACGGCGAGGGTGCCGACGGTCAGGGCCAGTCGTACGGCCAGCGACAAGCGGTTCATGTCATGTTTCATGCGCTTTCCCCGATGAGTTGCTGCAGTGGGCCGCCTGCCTTTGCGGCAAGCGGAATCGCCCGCGTGGATGCGGCGCACGCCTAGGCGCGAACCGAGCGCGGTGGGAGCGTGGAGCGGTATCGGTTATTGCGTGCCTGGCAGCGGTGGCGGCTGTGAGGAGCCGGATCGCGTGGGAGCCCGGGCAGGGCGGTCGAGCCGCGATGGATGCTGCATTGCTGTTCTCCCCGAAGTGCAGTGGACGACGGCGGACAACCTGCGGCGACGGCGCCACCCGGACCTGGTGCCGGGCGACGTCGCTGCATCACCTCCCCCCGGGGCATGCAGCGCCGCCTGAAGCCCGTCTCCCGTGAAGCGAAGCAAGGCGAGACAGGGCGGCCCGTGCTCCCCGTCGTGCCGGCGGCCTTCCTGATCCTGCGGGTGACGGCGTGGGGACGCGAGCCGGATTCAGCCTAGCATGATCTTGCGCACGTGCATGATCTTGTGGGCGGATGGAGGCTTGACCGCGCGGAGCCGGCGCGCGAGCGTGGCGCCTTCGCGGTTGCGCAGTCCGGGGACGTCGCCATGGATCCGCTGTCGAACGTCGCGCTGGCCGGCGGCCTGGCCTGGGCCAGCGGTTTCCGTCTGTACGCCACGGTGTTCGTGGCCGGCCTGCTGGGTCGGCTGGGCTGGGTGCACCTGCCGCCCGGACTGGCGATGCTCACCGACACCTGGGTGCTGGTGGTGTCCGGCGTGCTGGCGCTGGGCGAGTTTCTCGCCGACAAGATCCCCGCCTTCGACAGCGTGTGGGATGCGCTGCACACCTTCGTGCGGATCCCGGTGGGCATGCTGCTGGCGTGGGGCGTGTTCCGCGATTCGGGCGCGGGCACGCAGGTGGCGGCGGCCCTGCTCGGTGGTGCGCTCACCGCCGGCACGCACCTGGCGAAGAGCGGCGGCCGCGCGCTGATCAACACCTCGCCCGAACCGGTGAGCAACTGGGCCGCCAGCACCGGCGAGGATCTCACCTGGCTGGGCGGCCTCTGGCTGATGTGGAAGCACCCGCTGGTGCTGTTGGTGCTGCTGGCGCTGTTCGTGCTGCTCTTGTGCTGGCTGTTGCCGAAGCTGGTACGCGGCCTGCGCGCGCTGTGGCAACGGCTGCGCCGGATCAGGGGAGGGCTGTCCGGCGCAGGCTGAGGGTCGCAAGGCGGCCCTCGGATGGCCTCACTTCTGCGCGGCCTTGCGCTCCTCGCGCTGCTGCTTCATCCACCGCTGGAACTCGGTGATGCGCGGCTCGTCGCGCAGCAGAACCGAATGCGGGTCGATCGTCACCAGCGCGCCGACCGGTATCGCGAGGCTGCCGTGGCCGTCTTCCATCGGCACGGTGTGCACGGTGCCATCCACCTGCACTTCCACCGGCATCGGGAACGGCAGGTTCCGCGGCGCCTGCCAGGCGAGGTCCAGCGTGTCGCCGTGGCGCTGCACGTCGAGCTTCGGCAGCGCGGCCTGGTACAGGTAGACCTTGAAGAACCAGTCGAGCTTCTTGCCCGTCACCTGGTCCACGATGCGCATGTAGTCGGCGGTGGTGCGGTACTGCAGCTGGAAGTTGCCGGGCTTCGGGTCGGGCCGGCCGTAGACCAGCTCGCGGATGGACGCATAGAACGCCTGGTCGCCGATCAGGTGATGCAGCGTCTGCAGCATCAGCGCGCCCTTGTTGTAGATGTCCTGGCCGGGGCCGCCGCGGCTGTCGTCGTAGACCTCCTCCTCGGTGCGCGGCGTGCCGGACACCACCGGGTGCCGGTTCTCGATCATCAGGCGCAGCCGGTGCAGCCAGGCGTAGTAGTCGGCATCGCCGTCGAGGTAACGCGCGTACGCCGGCTGCATCAGGGTGGCGAAACCCTCGTGCAGCCACATGTCGTCCCAGTTCGCGTTGCTCATCTGGTTGCCGAACCACTCGTGCGCGAACTCGTGCTGCAGCAGCCAGTCGAAACCGCTGCCGTCCTTCGCGTAGTGGTTGCCGTAGGCGTTGATGGTCTGGTGTTCCATGCCCTTGTACGGGGTTTCCACCACGCCCATCTTCTCGTCGCCCCAGGGGTAGGGGCCGATCTTCGCCTCGAAGAAATCCAGCAGGTGCGGGAACTCGGCGAACAGCGCCTTCGCCTGCGCCTCCTCGCCCGGCAGGTACCAGTAATGCAGCGGGATCGTGTTGCCGTAGCGGCTCTTGTACTCGCCCTTCAGCTCCTGGTACGGGCCCACGTTGATCGATATGGCATAGGTGGTGGGATGCTTCGCGCGCCAGTGGTACGTGCGCGTGCCGCCCTCGTCGCTGACGCCCACCAGCACGCCGTTGCCCGGCGCCACCAGCGGCTTGGGCACGCTGACGTAGAGGTCGACCAGGTCGGGCTTGCCGTCGGGCTGGTCGACGCAGGGCCAGAACAGGTCGCAGCCTTCGCCTTCCACCGCGCTGCCCACCCAGGGCTGGCCGTCCTTCGTGTGGCTCCACACGAAGCCGCCGTCCCATGGCGCCTTCTTCGCCACGTGGGGCTTGCCGCCATAGACGATGGTGGCGCTGACCTTGCCACCCTTGGCCACGGCCTGCGGCAACTGGATGCGCAGGCGGCCTTCCGGATTGCTCCACGCACTCCTGGCAAGCGCGTTGCCGTCGATGCTGATCGCGCTCACCGGCAGGTTGCGGTCCAGGTCCACCAGCAGCACGTCGGTGGCCGCCAGCGCACTGAAGGTGAGCGTGGCCTTGCCGTCGATGCTCCGCGTGTCCGGGTGCACCGCGATGTGCAGCTCGGCGTGGTCGAAATGCACGCGCTTCTGCTCGGCCGGCATCGGTGTGCCGGAGTCCTTGGTCAACGCGGTGAGCGGCGGCTGGCCGGGGGCGGCGGTCTGGGCCGGCGTCGGACCGGGGATGCCGAGACCGAGGGCGAGGCCGAGCGCGAGCAGGGTGGGGCGCATGGGCATTCCTCTGTGGGAGTTCAACCCCGCACCATGCCACTTTGCGGGGCGGCATGACATCGCCGGAAGTCATGAGTGGTGGGTGTTTTTGCTTGCGCAAGTTTCAGAGCGGTTTCGGTCCGCTGCCGCGGCCCGAGTTACTTTTCTCTTGCGTGGCCAAGAGAAAAGTAACCCAAAGAGAAGGCCACCCCGGTTGGCGCTCTCCGGGCATCCTGCCCTGCGAGTGCGTGAGGCGTGGCCATCCCTGGCCTCGCCCGTTGCGCGGCCTCCTCGTCCCCGCCTCACCGCCGCTCAGGGGCCCCGGAAAAGCAGCGCGCTCCCAGCGCGCAGAAGCAACGGCAAGAGCCGGAGCAAATCGACAGCAAAGCCAACGCGGCGCGCAGCGCCGCGAGGCTTTATACCCTCAGTTCCCAGATACGACGCAGCGTGGCCGCGCCGTCTATTGCGTAGGCGGGAGTGGTTCCCAAATCCTCAACACGGAGGGCTTGTATGGTTGGCGGATTGAATCAGGCCATTTCTCTGGGTTACTTCTCTTTGGGCCAGCAAAGAGAAGTGACTCGGGCGCCGGCAGGCGGCCGAAACCGCTCTGAAACTTGCGACAGTCAGGCGATTGAAACCGCCCTGTTACCCGCCGAGGCAACGAACAAAAAAAGAGAGGGACTCAACCCTTCCCAAACCGCTGCAGCAGCAGCGCAAACATCGCCCGCAAACCCATCGCCTCGCCGCCACGCGGCCGACCAGGACGATCGGCGTCGTTCCATGCGTAAGTGTCCAGGTGCAGCCAGGGCATGCCGTCGGGCACGAAGCGTTCCAGGTACAGCGCGGCGGTGATCGCGCCGGCGTGGCGCGAGGCGCCGGCGTTGGCGAAGTCGGCGAGGTAGGAGTCCAGCATCTTGCGGTAGGGACGCCACAGCGGCAGCCGCCACAGCGGGTCGTTCACTGCCCGGCCAGCGGCCAGCGCGTTCTCGGCCAGCGCGTCGTCGTTGCCGAACAGCGCGGGCAGGTCGGGGCCCAGCGCCACGCGCGCGGCGCCGGTGAGGGTGGCGAAGTCGATGATGAGTTCGGGCTGCTGCTCGGCGCCGTAGGCCAGCGCGTCGCACAGCACCAGCCGGCCCTCGGCGTCGGTGTTGTCGATCTCTACGCTGTGCCCGGCGCGGGTGACGATGACTTCGCCGGGGCGCAGCGCGTTGCCGCTCACCGCGTTCTCCACCGCGGGCACCAGCAGGGTGAGCCGCACCGGCAGCCCGGCCTGCATCACCAGGCCGGCCAGCGCGATCGCATGCGCGGCGCCGCCCATGTCCTTCTTCATCCAGCGCATGCCGTCGCTGGACTTGAGGTCCAGGCCGCCGGTGTCGAAGCACACGCCCTTGCCCACGATCACCAGCCTCGGGTGTTCGGCTTTGCCCCAGCTGAGTTCGATCAGCCGTGGCTCGCGATGGCTGGCGCGGCCCACCGCGTGGATGGTGGGGAAGTTCGCCTTCAGCAGCTCCTTGCCGACCCAGTCGCGAACCTTGGCCTTGTGCGCCTTGCCGAGCCGCTGGACTGCCTCGCCCAACTGCTCGGGACCCATATCCTCGGTGGGCGTGTTGACCAGGTCGCGCACCAGCGCGGTGGCCTCGACCAGTGGCTGCACGGCGATGAGCGTGGCGGCGTCCACCGCCAGCGTGGCCGGTGCGCGCCTGGCCTTGCGGTAGCGGGTGAACTGGTAGGCGCCCAGCGCCCAGCCCAGCGCGGCCTGCACGTGATCGAGCGCCACGCCCTCGGCGGCGAGCTGGTAGGTGCCTTCCGGCAGCGTCATCGGCAGCGCGGCGAGCGCGGCCAGCGGATCGGCCGCATCCACGCCCACCAGCACGCGCGCCGGCTTGCCGTGCGCGTCGGCGAGCAGGATCGCGCTGCCGGGCCTGGCGTCGAAATCGTTGGCATCCAGCCAGCGGCGCTGCGCGGCGTCCAGCCGCTTGCGCGCGGCAGCGAGGCGGCGCGTGTCGACGGCCTCGATGGTGACGAGATGGCGGGGAGCGGACGAACGGTCGACCAGGGCGGACATGGCATTCCTTCAACAGGCGTGGCGCGCAAACGCCAATGATGCGCCGATGCCGCGTCGCGGTCACGCCGCGGCTATGCCGCCGAGTGGAGTTCCAGCCAGTCGGCGAGTGCGCCGAGGTCGTCGAAAGCGAGCTCCGGCGCTGCGCCGAGTCCGGCGGGCCAGGCTCCGCCTTGGCGGTTGATCCAGGCGGCGCGCAGGCCGGCGTTGCGCGCGCCGATCACGTCCAGCTCGGGGTCGTCGCCTACGTGCAGCACCTCGTCCGGCGCCACGCCGAACCGCGCGGCGGCGGCGAGGAAGATGCGCGGATCGGGCTTGGCCATGCCCACGTCGCGCGAGCAGACGTGGTGGGCGAAGTGCGCCTGCACGCCGGTGCGCGCGAGGTCGGCGTTGCCGTTGGTGAGACTGGCCAGCGGCCAGCGCGCGGCCAGGCGCTGCAGCGCGGGCAGGCTGTCAGGCCACGGCTGCACCGTGTTGCGCGCGGCGAAGTAGATCTCCCACAGCGTGTCCAGCGGCGCGTCGGCGATGCCGCAGGCGGCGAAGGCCTGCTGCTGGGTGAGCCGGCGCTGGGTGGTGAAGTCGTGGGCGAGATCGGGGCGTTCCGCCGCCACCTGCGCACGCAGCTCGCGCATGGCCGGGATCGGCCAGGCGCGGGCCACGTCGGGCCAGTGCGTGCGCAGGTAGTCGTCCACCGCCCGGTCCGCCAGCTCCAGGGCCGGCAGCACCGGCCACAAGGTGTCGTCCAGGTCGAGCGTGACGGCGCGGATCGGCACGATCAGAGCCTGCTCAACGACTCTCAGTTGCTGGCGACGCGCAGCACCTGGCCCAGCCTGATGTTGTCGTTCTTCAGGTTGTTCCAGCTGCGCAGGTCGGCGACGTTGACGCCCTTCTTCTGCGCGATGCCGGACAAGGTGTCGCCCTTGACCACGGTGTAGGTCTTGGACGTGCCGCCAGTGGAGGCGGAGGCGGACTTGGCTTCGGCATTGCGCTTCTCCAGCGCGCTGCGGGCGGCCAGCGTGCGTTCCGAGGTCGGCGCGATGGCGGCGGCCGCGGCGTAGCTGGCGCCCGGCGCGGCTAGCGGCGGCTTGGCCGAGGAGTTCGTCGATTCGGCGTAGACCTTGTTGCGACGCTCCTGGTCCATCGACACCAGCCCGATGCCGTCCTGGTATGGCAGCACATCGTGGTCGCGCAGCACGGCCTTGGCCTTGTCGGTCTGCAGGAAGTCGAGGAAGGCCTGGGTCTGGGCCGTCTTGGTGCTGTTCGGGTTGGTCACCAGGAACAGCGGGATGTACAGCGGATAGCTGCCGTCGGCGACGTTCGCCACGGTGGGCGCCACGCCATCGATCGGGATCGTGCGCAGCTTCGGGTTGCCGACCACGTTGCTCAGCGTGGACAGGCCCAGGCCGTTCGGGTTCAGCGCGATGCCTTCCTCCAGCGCCTTGGTGTTGAGGTACAGGCGGGGCGCGGAAATCTGCTGGTCGCCGCGGCCGAACAGCAGGCTGCGCAGGCTGTATTCCACGCCGTCGTTCGGGCTGATCACCGCGTACAGGTCGATCGGCGCATTGCGGCCGCCCACCTGGCTCCAGTTCGTGATCTTGCCGAAGTAGATCTCATGCAGCTGGCGCAGGCTGAGGCTGCGCACGGGGTTCGCCGGGTTGGTGATCATCACCAGGCCGTCCCAGGCCACCGGGGTGAAGGTGAGCCG
>DATEKS010000106.1:0-49685 GCA_035277325.1 Rhodanobacter sp. | reverse complement strand
TGCGCAGCAGGCGTTCCACCGCGGCCACGATCTCCTGGTGCGGCTCGCCGCCGTCCGCAGTGCGCTGTTGTGCGCACAACGCCAGCGCCTGCTGCGCGGTGAGCGGGTTGTAGCCGGGCAAGGGGTGGGCCAGCCAGCGCGTCTCGATCAGCAGCCGGCAGCGCGGCGCGTCGAAGCGCAGTTCGCAGCCGAACAGCTGCGTGTATTCGGCGGCATGCTGCGGGCGCGGATAGGCCAGCTCCAGCCGCAGCGGGCGCAGCTCGGCACCGACCAGTTCGCGCGCGATCATCGTCGAACTGGCGAACAGCTCCTCGCAGAAGAACGGCAGCAGGCTGGCGTCGTTGAACAGAGGCAGCGCGACCATCGCCACGGCGTGCTCGTCCACCGGCTCGAACGCGAGGTCGAGCAGGCAGCCGCATATCTTGTGGTGCGCGATGCCGGCGAGCATCGCCTCGCCGAACGTGCGCGAGGTCATCATCGCCAGCCCGAGCAGGCCGAAGCCGCCGATGGTGCCTTCGCGGCCGATGCGCAATCCCGCGTCACCCACTCCCGCCGCACCCAGTGCCGCCAGTGCGCGCTGCACGAACAGGCTGGCCTGGCGATAGGAGACGCGTAGCGCCGGGTCGGCGATCTGCGTGCGGTTCAGCGCGAGCCCGGCGAACCACGGCCGGCTGTCCACGCCACAGGCATCCGCCAATTGCACCAGGTAGAGCAGTTTGTTGGTGGGGAACTCCGCAGCGGTGTAGCGCGGATCGTCCATCGCCGGCGCAGCGTGTGCGTGGGAATGGAAGCCGATCATGCCGGCGGGACGTGCCATGGTGCCGATGCTCCGACGCAGGCGGGCCGTTGCGGCCCGCAGTCCGGACTTTCTAGCACGCCTGCGCGACCGGTCGCTTGTGCATTGCGCAAGCGACCGGTCGAGGCACCGTCTTCCGATCTGTTTCCAGAGGCGCCATTGCTGGCGTCGTCGATAGCGGGCAGGTGCCTCCCTACAACGGAAAGGCCTCAGTGCATGCCGCCGCTGGCGTAGAGCTTCTCGCCGGTCAGCCAGCCGGCGTCGTCGGAGGCGAGGAAGACCGCGATCGAGGCGATGTCCTGCGGCTGGCCGATTCGGCCCAGCGGCGTCTGCGATGCGGCGTGGTTGTGGAAGTCGGAGCCGATGAAGCCTGCGCTATGGGTGCCTTCGGTTTCGACCAGGCCCGGGTTCAGCGCGTTGACGCGGATGCCGCGCGGGCCTAGTTCCTGTGCGAGCGCACCGGTGATGCCTTCAACCGCCGACTTGGTGGCCGCGTATACCGTCGAGGCCGGCGGTGTGATGCGGCTGACCAGCGAGCCGATGTTGATGATGCTGCCGCCCTGGCCGAGGTGCTTCGCGGCCGCCTGCGTGGTCAGTAGCAGGCCCAGCACGTTGACGTCGAACTGCTTGCGGTAGTGGGCTTCGGTGACCTCCTCGATCGGCGCGAACTCGTAGACGCCGGAGTTGTTGACCAGGATGTCGAGGCCGCCGAAGTGCTCGACCGTCTGCCCGACGATAGCCTGCGCGGAGGCGGCATCGGCGACGTTGCCCTGCACGGCGAACGCCTTGCCGCCGGCTGCGGCGATCTCGGCGACCACGGCGTCGGCGCCGGCCTTGCTGGATGCGTAGTTCACCGCGACGGCGGCGCCCTCTGCGGCGAGCGCCTTGGCGATGGCCGCGCCGATGCCCTTGGATGCGCCCGTGACGAGGGCGGTCTTGCCTTGGAGCTTGCTCATGGGTGGGTTCCTGCGAGTGCGGGGTGGGGAGTAGGTTCGTTTATACCGTAGTTCAAGATATACGAACTATGGAACAATAGTCAAGGGGCGGCTAGAATGCCGGCATGCGCCCGCTGTTCCACCCATCGATCGACGACGTCACCGTGGAAGGCATCCTCCACGCGCTGTCCGATCCCGTGCGCGCCTCCATCTACGCGAAGCTGGCGGGGCTGGACTGCGCCGCCACCTGCACCGCCCTGCAGCAGGCAGGCGACCGCGCCATTCCCAAGTCCTCGCTGTCGCAGCACTTCCGCGTCCTGCGCGAGGCGGGCCTGGTGCGCAGCGAGCGCGCCGGCGTGGAAATGCACAACACCACGCGCTGCGGGGAAATCGAGCAGCGCTTCCCCGGCCTGATTCCCGCCATCCTCAACGCGCACCGCATACAGGTCGCGGGCGCGCCGTCGCCACGCTCGCCAGTCCGACGGGCGGCAACGGCTACTGTCAAGAAGAAGACCAAGGCGCGCTGAGCCACTCATCGTCACGGATGCGTGGCGACGCCTCAGTCATGCGCATGTCGTGCGGGCCGGCGGACTCCCTGCGACGATGCAGGGAAATCCGCCGGATAGTGCATCACTCGCCGATGGTCAGCAGCGAGGCGTTGCCGCCAGCCGCGGTGGTGTTGATGGTGAGCGTGCGCTCGCCAGCGAAGCGCAGCAGGTAGTGCGGGCCGCCGGCCTTGGGGCCGGTGCCGGAGAGCGACTCGCCGCCGAACGGCTGCACGCCGACCACCGCGCCGATCTGGTTGCGGTTGACGTAGCAGTTGCCGACGCGGGCATGGCTGCGGATGTATTCCACGGTGTCGTCGATGCGGCTGTGCACGCCGAGGGTGAGGCCGTAGCCGGTAGCGTTGATCTGCTCGACCACCTGCGGCAGCTCGCTGCCCTTCCAGCGCAGCACGTGCAGCACCGGGCCGAACACTTCGCGGGTGAGCGTGGTGAGCGCGGGGATCTCGTAGGCGCGCGGAGCGAAGAAGGTGCCGTGGGCGGCGACCTCGGCGTCGAGCCTGGCCTCGGCGATCAGCTTCGCCTCCTTGCCCATGCGCGCGGCATGGTCGACCAGGATCTGCTTGGCGTCCTCGTCGATCACCGGGCCCACGTCGGTGCTGAGCTGGCCGGGGTCGCCCACCTTCAGCTCGGCCATGGCGCCGGCGAGCATGCCGATCACCTTGTCGGCGATGTCCTCCTGCACGAACAGCACGCGCGCGGCGGAGCAGCGCTGGCCAGCGGACTGGAACGCCGAGGCGATCACGTCCTTGACGATCTGCTCGGGCAGGGCGGAGGAGTCGGCGATCATTGCGTTCTGGCCGCCGGTCTCGGCCACCAGGGCGGCGATCGGCGCGTTGCGCGCGGCGAGCGCACGGTTGATCGCCCAGGCGGTCTCGGTGGAGCCGGTGAAGGCCACGCCGGCCACGCGCGGGTCCCTGGTGAGCGCGGCGCCGACGGTGGCGCCGTCGCCGGGCAGGTACTGCAGCACGGCCTCGGGCACGCCGGCTTCGTGCAGCAGCTTCACTGCGGCATGGCCGATCAGGCTGGTCTGTTCGGCCGGCTTGGCGATCACGCTGTTGCCGGCGGCGAGCGCGGCGCTGACCTGGCCGAGGAAGATCGCCAGCGGGAAGTTCCACGGGCTGATGCAGACGAACACGCCGCGACCGTTGAGGAACAGCTGGTTGCTCTCGCCGGTGGGGCCGGGCAGCTGTTCGGGCTGGCCGAACAGGCGGCGCGCCATCGTCGCGTAGTAGCGCAGGAAGTCGGCGGCCTCGCGGATCTCGGCGATGGCGTCGGGCAGGCTCTTGCCGGCCTCGCGTACGCACAGCGCGATGAACTCGGCGCGGCGCGTCTCGAGCTGCTCGGCGGCGTGCTCGAGAATCGCGGCGCGGCTGGCGGCCGGCAGGCGGTCCCAGTCGGGCTGGGCGGCGACGGCATTGGCCAGCGCCTTGTCGACCAGTGCGGCGTCGGCGCTGACGTAGCTGCCCACGGTCTGGCGACGGTCGGCCGGGTTGGTCACCTGCACGGTGGGGCCATTGCCCTTGCCGCCGGGCACCAGTGGCTCGGCGTTCCACGGGCCGCACTTGGCGGCGACGGCTTCGGCGGTGGCCTTCAGTTCGTTGTCGTTGGAGAAGTTGATGCCCATGGAATTCTTCCGAAGCTCACCAAAGAGATTGACCGGCAGGGGAATGCGGGGATGCGGGATGGAGGCGAAGCGGCGCACCGTTTCGCAGGGATCGGCGACCAGCTCGCGCACCGGCAGCGTCTCGTCCACCACGCGGTTCACGAAGCTGGTGTTGGCGCCGTTTTCCAGCAGGCGGCGCACCAGGTAGGGCAGCAGGTCCTCGTGCGTGCCCACCGGCGCATACACGCGGCAGGGCACGTTGAGGTTCTGCGGGCCGATCACCTCGGCGTAGAGGTCGGTGCCCATGCCGTGCAGGCGCTGGAACTCGAACGGGCGGCCGCGCGCGATGTGGTGCACGGCGGCGATGCTGTGCGCGTTGTGGGTGGCGAACTGCGGGTAGATCAGCTCGCTGCCGGCGTCGAACAGCTTGCGCGCGCAGGCGAGGTAGGAGACGTCGGTGTTCGGCTTGCGCGTGTACAGCGGGTAGCCGGCCAGGCCCTGTTCCTGGGCGCGCTTGATCTCGGCGTCCCAGTAGGCGCCCTTCACCAGGCGCACGTACCAGCGACGATTTGCCGCACGTGCGGTCTCGATCAGCCAGTCGATCACGAACGGGGTGCGCTTGGAGTAGGCCTGCACCACGATGCCGAGGCCGTTCCAGCCTTCGAGGGACGGGTGGGCGAACACGTCGCCGATGATGTCCAGCGACAGTTCGAGGCGGTCGGCTTCCTCTGCGTCCACGGAGAGCGCGATGCCCTGCTTCATCGCCAGCTGCGACAGTTCCAGCAGTTTGGCGGTGAGGTCGCGGCGGGCGATCTCGCGCTTGGCCACTTCGTAGCGCGGATGCAGCGCGGAGAGCTTCACCGAGATCGACGGCGCGTCGGTGTGGTTGGCGAACGGGCCGCGCGCGCCGATGCGGGCGATCGCGCGGCGGTAGTCTTCCTGATAGCGCTCGGCAGTCTCGCTAGTGAGCGCGGATTCGCCCAGCATGTCGTAGGAATAGCGGTACACCGCGTATTCCTTCTTGGCGCAGCGGTCCAGCGCCTCGTCGATGGTCTGCCCCATCACGAACTGGTGGCCCATGATGCGCATGGCCTGGCGCACCGCGAGGCGGATCGCCGGTTCGCCGGCGCGGCCGGCCAGGCGCTTCAGCGCCCCGGTGAAGTCGCGGCGGGTTTCCTCGGCCAGGTTCACCAGGTGGCCCGTGAGCATCAGGCCCCAGGTGCTGGCGTTGACGAACAGCGACTCGCTCTGGCCCAGGTGCTTCTTCCAGTTCGCATCGCCCAGCTTGTCGCGGATCAGCTTGTCGGCGGTGGCCTTGTCGGGGATGCGCAGCAGCGCTTCCGCCACGCACATCAGCAGCACGCCTTCCTCGGAGGACAGGTCGTACTGGCGCATGAAGGATTCCACCGCGCTCTGGTCCTTGGCGCGGGCGCGCACGCGGGTGACCAGGCCGGCGGCGACGTCGATCACCTGTTCGCGCTCGGCGGGCGGCAGGGTGGCCTGGGCGAGCAGGTCGTTGACCGCTTCGGTCTCGTCGCGCAGCCACGCGGCGGTGATGCGCGCGCGGGCGGGCTCGGCGCCGGCGGGGAGTTCGGGGCTGAGGATGGGCAGGGTCACGGCGGGTCGATGTGGTGGGGAGGCGGGAAGGGAACGCGCGATTGTACGCTGCGCGCCGCTCCACCGCCGCATCTGCCGCCGTGGGGCTGGGTACGCGAACGTATGTCGTGCGTGCGGCAAAAGTGACCAGGCTCAAGCCGCTGCGACATTCTTGCCCCTTGCGTCCATGCGACCTATCATCGATGCGCTCTTGGCACGCCGGATCTCCATGATCGTGCTACGACCAGCCGCCGCCGGCTTGCCGCGTGTGACGATATGGCTCAGGCCCAATCGCACGCTAAGTCGACGCGGCCTGCGTCGGCTCATCATGCTTCTGGTGGCGCTGGCGCTGACGACCGCCGTCCTGGGCGCGTGGCAGGGGAATGTGTTCGCTCCGCTGTTCGCCCTGGTCGAGTCGTCTGCCGTGGCGGTCGCGCTGTGCGTGGCCTGGCGGGCCGGCGACCGCAGCGAGCGCATCACCCTCGACGACACGTCGCTGGAGGTGCAATCGTTGCCGGGCCGGCACTGCGTGCGCTTCCAGCCCTACTGGGTGCGCGTGCGGATGGATGAGGGGGAAAGCGGATGTCGCCGCCTGCTGCTGTCTTCGCACGGGCGCGAGCTGGAAATCGGCGGGTTCCTTGCCGAACAGGAACGTGTCGAGCTGTTGCGGAAACTCAAGGTGCTGCTGGACGGGATCAACGACCAGCCGCGCGGATAGGTTCAACAAAGGGCGAGAGCATGACATCTGGCAGCATCAGGACTGACGGGACCGGGCCGGACGGAAATCGAATCCGTGGCGGTCGACCCGGCCGCGGCAGGATGACCGGCATCAGGCGCGCCATCGCGGCGTCGGCGGCCCTCGTGCTGGCGCTGTGCGCCGGTGTCGTGCAGGCCGATCCCAGGCCGTGGCAGCTCAACATGGAGCGCGGCGCGACCACCTGGTCCAGCGAGCCGTACTTCCTCAACAATGTCGCGCTGGGCGTGTGCGTGGTGATCGGCGTGCTGGTGTTCGGCGCGATGTTTATCGCCATGTTCCGCTTCCGCAAGTCGCGCGGCGCGGTGGCGGAGAAGTGGTCGCACAACACCACGGTCGAGATCATCTGGACGACGATCCCGGTGGTCATCCTGGTGGTGCTGGCGTGGATGGCCACCGGCGGCCTGGTCTCGTTCGCGAATACCACCGGCTCGCAGATGACGATCAAGGTCACCGGCTACCAGTGGAAGTGGCGCTACGACTACGTCGACTACCTCGGCAAGCCAGTCAGCAAGGTCGGCTACATGTCCAGGCTCGACCCGCTTTCCGACAAGACCCGCCAGCTGGATTCCGGCATGGATCCGTACGCGGTGAAGACCGGCGGCGAGAACACCTACCTGCTCAACGTGGACAAGCCGCTGGTACTGCCGGTCCACACCAAGATCCGCTTCGTGATCACCAGCGACGACGTGATCCACTCGTGGTGGGTGCCGGCGTTCGGCTGGAAGATGGATGCGATCCCCGGCATCGTCAACACCGCCTGGACCAACATCAGCGAGCCCGGCACCTACCGCGGCCAGTGCGCCGAGCTGTGCGGCCAGGACCACGGCTTCATGCCGATCGTGGTGAAGGCGGTCTCGCAGGAAGACTTCGCGAAGTGGCTGGCCGCGCAGGAGCAGGCGTCCGCGCCGCCGCCGGCCGCGGCCGCCAGCGCCGCCGCACCCGCCCAGGGCGGGCAGGGCTGAGCCCGGGTGCATTCGCAGTCATGACGCGTTGCGGCCGTCGCGGCCGCGAAATCCCGGAGAGCAGCCGCCCGCGGCTGCGCCATCGATAGACTTGAGGCAGAGGTGCAAGGCTATGGCCCACGAAGCCACCCACGATCACCACGATGACCACCACGAGCCGCAAGGCTTCTTTCAGCGCTGGGTGATGTCCACCAATCACAAGGACATCGGCACGCTGTACCTGATCTTCTCGCTGACGATGTTCTTCATCGGCGGCAGCTTCGCGATGGTGATCCGCGCCGAGCTGTTCAAGCCCGGCCTGCAGCTGGTGCAGCCGTACTTCTTCAACGAGATGACCACCATGCACGCGCTGGTGATGATCTTCGGCGCGATCATGCCGGCCTTCGTGGGCCTCGGTAACTGGATGATCCCGATGATGATCGGCGCGCCGGACATGGCGCTGCCGCGCATGAACAACCTCTCGTTCTGGATCCTGCCGTTCGCCTTCACCTTGATGTTGTCCACCCTGTTCATGGCAGGCGGCGGCCCGGCCGGTGGCTGGACGATGTATCCGCCGCTGTCGCTGCAGAGCGGCTCGCTGGCCTACGTGGTGTTCGCGATCCACCTGATGGGCATCAGCTCGATCATGGGCGCGATCAACATCATCGCCACCATCCTCAACATGCGCGCGCCGGGCATGGATTTGCTGAAGATGCCGGTGTTCGTGTGGAGCTGGCTGATCACCGCCTTCCTGCTGATCGCGGTGATGCCAGTGCTGGCCGGCGCGGTGACCATGCTGCTCACCGACAAGTACTTCGGCACCAGCTTCTTCAACCCGCATGGCGGCGGCGACCCGGTGCTGTACCAGCACGTGTTCTGGTTCTTCGGCCACCCCGAGGTCTACATCATGATCCTGCCCGCGTTCGGGATCATCTCGGAGGTGATCCCGACGTTCGCGCGCAAGCCGATCTTCGGCTACCGCGCGATGGTGTACGCGATCGCGTCGATCGCCTTCCTGTCGTTCATCGTGTGGGCGCACCACATGTTCGCGGTGGGCCTGCCGCTGGGCGCCGACATTTTCTTCATGTACGCGACGATGCTGATCGCGGTGCCGACCGGCGTGAAGGTGTTCAACTGGGTGGCCACGATGTGGGGCGGCTCGATGACGTTCGAGACGCCGATGCTGTTCGCGATCGCGTTCGTGATCTTGTTCACCATCGGCGGCTTCTCCGGCCTGATGCTGGCGCTGGTGCCGGCCGACTTCCAGTACCACGACACCTACTTCGTGGTGGCGCACTTCCACTACGTGCTGGTGACCGGCGCCGCGTTCGCGATCATGGCGGCCACGTACTACTGGCTGCCGAAGTGGACCGGCCACATGTACAACGAGTTCTGGGGCAAGGTGCATTTCTGGTGCAGCGTGATCTTCGTTAACGTGCTGTTCTTCCCGCAGCACTTCCTGGGGCTCGCCGGCATGCCGCGCCGCATCCCGGACTACAACGTGGCGTTCGCCGATTTCAACATGATCAGCTCGATCGGCGGCTTCCTGTTCGGCGCCTCGCAGCTGATCTTCCTGGGCGTGATCGTGCACTGCGCGTTCTTCTCGAAGAAGAAGGCCACCGACCGCGTGTGGGAAGGCGCGCGCGGCTTGGAGTGGACGCTGTCCTCGCCGCCACCGCACCACAGCTTCACGGTGCCGCCGGTGGTGCACGACGAGGAACTCGCGCACGGCCACGTGAACGATTGACCGGCGGGGAACACGGCACATGGCCAGCCACATCGCGGATGGACAGTTTGAGCGGAAACGCCGCCACGGAGTGCGCCGCACCGTGACGGTGCTGGCCATCGTGGTCGGCGCGTTCTACCTGCTGTCGTTCGCGCAAATTCTGTTGATGAAATAGTCGAGGCGGTTCGCCGCCCCACCGGGGAAATTCCACGGAGTCCCAGCATGGCCCAGCAGCACGACACATACTACGTACCGAGCAAGAGCCAGTGGCCGATCGTGGCCGCGGTGGTCATGTTCCTCACCGTGTTCGGCGCGGCGCACTGGCTGAATGCGGAGCCTGGCGAGGCCGGCTTCGGCAAGACGGTGATCACGATCGGCGCGATCGGCGTCCTCGGCATGTTCTTCGGCTGGTTCCACTCGGTGATCAAGGAATCTCTGGCCGGCCTGTACAACCCGCAGGTGGACACCTCGTTCCGCATGGGCATGATGTGGTTCATCTTCTCCGAGGTGATGTTCTTCGGCGCGTTCTTCGGCGCGCTGTTCTACATCCGCAACTTCTCGGTGCCGTGGCTGGGCGGCGAAGGCCATGGCGTGCTCACCCACCAGTTCCTCTACGACAGCTACAGCGGCGCCTGGGGCGCGGCCGGCGGCAATGGCCCGATGCGCATCGGCGGCGCCTTCAGCACCGTGGCGCCGTGGGGGCTGCCACTGCTGAACACGCTGATCCTGCTCACCTCCAGCGTCACCGTGACGATCGCGCACCATGCGCTGCGCGCCGGCCATCGCGGCCGCATCCTGCTGTTCCTCGGCCTCACCGTGCTGCTGGGCGCGAGCTTCCTGTTCTTCCAGGCGCACGAGTACATGGAGGCGTACAAGGAGCTGAACCTCACCCTGCATAGCGGCGTCTATGGCTCCACCTTCTTCATGCTCACCGGCTTCCACGGCCTGCACGTGACGCTGGGCACGATCATGCTGGCGGTGATCTGGCTGCGCGTGCTGAAGGGGCACTTCAGCAAGGAGCACCACTTCGGCTTCGAGGCGGTGGCCTGGTACTGGCACTTCGTCGATGTGGTGTGGCTGGGGCTGTTCCTGTTCGTCTATATCCTTTGACCTCACGCGACATCCTGTCGCGAGAGCGAAGATCAAGAACCGGCCTCCGTGGCCGGTTCTTGGTTTCACGCGACGTCGTGTCGCGAAAGGCAAGGTCAAAAACCGGCCATCCTTGGCCGGACTTTTCAGAGAAGCGCGGCTTCGGATTGAGTTCTCAAATACAAGAAAGCCCGCCAATGGCGGGCTTTCTTTGTTCTGCGATGGCGCGTCGTCGCAGGCCGGACGCTCGCGGGATCAGGCGGCTACAATCACTGGCCGACGTCGTGCGGCTGCAGCCAGCCCATCCAGATGCCGAACACGACCATGCCGATCAGCAGCAGCGACAGCGCGATGCGGCGGGTCAACGCCCAGGCCATGCGCCGGTCGTCGTCCTTGTCGGTCATCATGTAGTACAGCGCCTGGCCGAGGCTGAAGATCACCACCAGCAGCAACACCACCACCGCGTATTTGTAGATGGGGCCCACGTGATTGATCCGGTCGACTGGGGTGCAGGCAGTATAGCCACGGCGGGTAACGCATCGTGCTAGGCGGTTTCCGCCGCCCGCCCTGGTGGGCGATCCTGCTGACTGCTGCCGCAGCCGTGCTTTTCGTGCGTCTGGGCTTCTGGCAATTGCATCGCGCCGCCTTCAAGGACGAGCTGCTGCGACGCTATGCCGCGGCAGCTGTGGCAGCGCCGCAGGACTTCGCCACGGTCGCCGCGCAGCCGCCTCCGGGTGCCTATCCGCGCGTGCAGGTGCAGGGCCGTTACGTTGCCGACCGTGTCTACCTGCTGGACAACCCGAAGCACGACGATCGCGGCGGCGTGGAAGTCTACGTGCCGTTGCGCGTGCCGGGGCATGACCGGCTGCTGCTGGCGGATCTCGGCTTCCTGCCCGGCAACGGCACCGACCAGACACCACAGCTGCCGGCATTGCCGGATGGCGTGCAGAACCTGCGCGGGGTGTACGTGCCGCCACCGGGGCACGGCTTCGAGATGGGCGGCAACGCGCTCACGCGGCAGGCGCACTGGCCGAAGAAGACGATCTATCTCGATCTGCGGCAGGTCGCCGCCGACCTCGACGCAAAGCTGTATCCGCGCGTGCTGAGCCTGGATGCCGACCCCGCCTCGATCTACGTGCGCGTGCACGCGCTGGACTTCGGCGACATGCCACCGGCGCGGCATCGTGCCTATGCGTTCCAATGGTTTTCCTTTGCGATCGCCGTGGTGGTGATCCTGCTGGTGCTGAATCGCAGGCGCGGTTCGCGCAAACCCCGACCGACGGACTCCCCATGAATGCCCCCGATCCCGCCGCGCTCCGCAAGAGCCGCCTGAAGCTGCTGCTGGTCGCCTCGATCTTCGCCGCGCCGTTCGTGCTGGCGCTGGTGCTCTCGCTGACCGGCTGGCAGCCCGGCGTGAAGGGCAACGGCCTGCCGATCCTGCCGCAACGCAACTTCGCGCAGGAGCAGCTGCCGGTGCGCCTGGCCGACGGCAAGGACTGGGCCTGGCGCGACAGCGAGCCGCGGCTCACCCTCGTCGCGTTGCCCGGTCCGGATTGCGCCGCGCGCTGCTACGCCACGCTCACCGCGCTGGCCAAGGCGCGCGTGATGCTCAACCGCAACCAGTCACGGCTGCGCCTGCTGTACGTGGGCACGCCACCCGCGGATGCGCAGAGCGACGGTCTGGCGAACTACTGGCAGCTCGGTCGCGACGTCGACGGCAAGCTGGCGCAGTGGCGGCCCGGCGAGCCCGACAGCGTCAGCGCGCTGCTGGTGGAGTCCGACGGCACGGCGCTGGCACGCTATCCTGCCGGTTTCGATCCCTCCGGCCTGTTCCGGGATCTGCGCAAGGTCATCAAGTAATGTCGTCGCGTGTCGAGAAAACCCTGCGCTGGCTGTCGCTGCTGGCGGCCGTGTTCGCATTCGGGCTGGTGATGTTCGGCGCCTTCGTGCGCCTGTCGAACGCCGGCCTGTCCTGTCCTGACTGGCCCACCTGCTACGGCGAGGCGACCTGGCCCAGCCACGCGCAGGCGGTGGCCAAGGCCGATGCCGCGTTCCCCGACCGCCCCTACGAGGCGCACAAGGCCTGGCGCGAGCAGGTGCACCGCATGCTGGCCGGTACGCTGGGCGTGCTGGTGCTGGCGCTGGCGCTGCTGGCCTCATGGCGGCGGCGCTGGGTGCTGCTGGCGCTGGTCGGCAGCGCGGTGCTCGCCGCGGTGGGCGTGGCGGTGTACATGCGCGGCGAACATCACTGGTCGTCATTGCTGGCGGTGTGCGCGATCGCGCTGCCGATGGTCGCGGCGTTGGCATTGCGTCGTCCGGCGGCGTGGCGGATCTGCCTGGTGGCGCTGGGCGTGATCATCTTCCAGGCGATGCTGGGCATGTGGACGGTGACCCTGCTGCTGAAGCCCATCGTGGTGACCGGGCACCTGCTGGGCGGCATGACCACGTTCGCGTTGCTGGGCTATGCGGCGGTGCGCTTCGCCGGCGTGGGCGCGGCGGACGATGCGCTGGCGGGGCTGCGCCGGCTGGTGGTCCTCGGCATCGTGCTGCTGGCCTGCCAGATCGCGCTGGGCGGCTGGACGTCCTCCAACTACGCGGCGCTGGCCTGCGGCTTCGGCGATGCGGCGTTCCCGCAGTGCCTCGGCCAGTGGTGGCCGCCGGGCGACTACCACCAAGGCTTCATCCTGTGGCGCGGCATCGGCGTGGATTTCGAGGGCGGTATCCTCGACCAGGGCGCGCGCACCGCGATCCAGATGGTGCACCGGATCGGCGCGCTGGTGGTGTTCTGCTACCTCGGCTGGCTGTCGCACCGCCTGGCCAGGCGCGGACTGCGCTGGTGCGGCATCGCCATCGGCACCGAGCTGGTCTGCCAGGTGCTGCTGGGCATCAGCAACGTGCACTTCGGCCTGCCGCTGCCGGTGGCGACCGCGCACAACGGCATGGCGGCGCTGCTGCTGTTCGCGCTGGTGGCGACGCTGGCGCGCACGCAGCGCCGGCAAGCCGCCGAGACGTGAAGCCCGCCGGACTGTTGCAGCAGGCCCGGCATGCGAACATGTCGACAGCGAACATGGGGGTGGTTGTGAGCAGGGATACGAGAGTCCTCGCGATGCTGGCCGGCCTGTCGTCGCTTTCGGTCGCGTGGAGCGGGGCGGCGAGCGCCCAGGAACGACCGCTGGCGGGGCGGGACGCCGGAAAACTGGAAATGCGGCAGCAGGTACAGGGTGAAAACCGCACTTCGTTCGAGACGAAGGCCACCGAGTCGCTGCGGCACGCGCGGAAGCGGCCCTTGATGACCCCGCAGGAATCGACGGACGCTTTCCTGGCGCTGGATCGCAATCACGATGGCTTTCTGAGCCGTTCCGAATTGCCGCCGGAGATGGTTATCCTGCGCTCGCAGTTCGGCAAATACGACAAGGACCACGATCATCGCCTGTCGTATTCGGAATTCGCCAGCTACACCGATGTCGTGCCGGACGAGCGCGCTCCTGCTGCCCGCGCCGGGCGCGAATGAAAGACCGTATCCATTGCCGAGTATCGCCGTGTCTTCAACTTTCTCTGAATACCTGCAGCTGACCAAGCCGCGCGTGGTGGCGCTGCTGGTGTTCTGCGCGGTGATCGGCATGTTCCTCGCGGTGCCCGGCATCCCGCCGTGGCGGGCGCTGGTGTGGGGCACGCTGGGCATCTGGCTGGCCTCGGGCTCGGCAGCGGCGTTCAACCACCTGATCGACCAGCGCATCGACAAGCTGATGGCGCGCACCGCGCGGCGGCCGCTGGCCACCGGGCACCTCAAGCCGTACCAGGTTCTGGTGTTCGCGATCGCGATGGGCATCGTCTCGATGCTGGTGCTGGCGCTGCTGGTGAACGGCCTCACCGCGTGGCTCACCTTCGCGGGGTTGATCGGCTACGCGCTGGTCTACACCGCCTACCTGAAGCGGGCCACGCCGCAGAACATCGTGATCGGCGGCCTCGCCGGCGCGATCCCGCCGGTGCTGGGCTGGACCGCGGTGACCGGTGCGCTGCACCCGTTCGCGCTGCAGCTGTGCCTGATCATCTTCGTGTGGACGCCGCCGCACTTCTGGGCGCTGGCGATCTTCCGCCGCGACGACTACGCGCGCGCCGGCGTGCCGATGCTGCCGGTGACCCACGGCGTGGCCTACACGCGCTGGCAGGTGCTGTTCTACACCGTGCTGCTGGTGCTGGTGACCCTCCTGCCGGCGATCACCGGCTACAGCGGCTGGCTCTATCTCGGCGGCGCGGTGGTGCTGGGCGCGGGCTTCCTGTACTACGCGATCCGTCTGCTGAACCCGCCGGACGATTTCTTCGCGATGCGCGTGTTCAAGTACTCGGTGATCTATCTGATGGCGCTGTTCGCGTTTCTGCTGGCCGACCACTGGCTGGCCGCGCCGCTGCAGGGACTGGCGTTCCACCGGCTCGGATAAGCGGAACTTTTCGCCGCCAATTCACGTTTCATGCGTTGACTCGATCGCTGCCGCACCGCAAAATACGCGGGTCGCGCGAGCGTGTCATCGTCGCCGGCATCCTGTCCTGACTAACCAAGGCATATGGACGTTTACCCTAGTCGCAACGTCGACATCCGCTTGCATCGGGTGCCGACAATGCATCACAAGCTGAACGCCTGCGGCAGCCGCCAGCGGTCGGCCGGTTCTTTCCTCGACTAGGAAACGCCGGCCCATCCTCGACGGCGCCGTGCGCCGTAACCGAGGAGATGGGCCCATGAAGCTCCTTCGCGATTTTCTCCGCCTGCGGACTCCCCGCCGCAGCCTGTTCGCCGTTCGCCGCGATACGCGGCGGCGTGTCTACGTGGTGACCGTGCCGGCACCGCTGGCTGCCCCGTCCGCCGAACCAAAGCGCCAGGTCGAGGCGCGTGTCGTCGCGCCGCTGTCGTCACCGCGTCATCTGCAGCTGGCATCCAGTCATTGATGCACGCGTGCGCGCCCCGCAGGTGCTGGCCTCCGCCAGTACGGTGGAGGCGCGGCTTGTGTCCGGCGGCCCGTGCGGTCGCCGGCAACTTCCCAGCGAACGTTCCGCCCAGGTAGTCGGCCGGCGCCGACACGCTGCCGCGGCGCCGACCATCAACTGGCTCTAACCGGTAGCGACCCATGAGCAAGTCCTTCTCCCGCCCGACCGCCAAGGCTGTGGCGCCCGTCCCGGCGCAGGTGCTTGCCGCGCAGGAAGCGTTCCGCGACAACGAGGCCCTGCTGGCGGCGCTTGAGACCACGGTCCACGGCCTGGACGAGGAGCGCATCACCGAGCGCCTGCACCGCGACGGCCCGAACGAGGTCTCGCACGAGAAGCCGCCGCACTGGTCGCTGCAGCTGCTGCGCGCGTTCAAGAACCCGTTCATCGTGGTGCTGCTGGTGCTGGCCGGCGTGCAGCTGTTCGCCGACGACAGCGACCTCACCGGGCCGGTCATCATCGCGGCGATGGTGGGCATCAGCGTGGTGCTGACCTTCACCCAGGAATATCGCTCCTCGCGCGCAGCCGAGAAGCTGAAGGCGATGGTGCGCAACACCGCCACGGTGACGCGGCAGGCCTCCGACGGCCACAGCGAGCAGATCGAGGTGCCGGTGGGCGAGCTGGTGGTCGGCGACGTCGTGCACCTGGGCGCGGGCGACATGGTGCCCGCCGACCTGCGCCTGCTCGCGGCCAAGGACCTGTTCATCAGCCAGGCGATTCTCACCGGCGAGTCGCTGCCTGTGGAGAAGGCCGCGCCGTCGCATGCGCAGGCCACCGGCACCGCAGGCAATCCGCTCGACCTGCCCACGGTCTGCTACATGGGCACCAACGTGATCTCCGGCACCGCCAGCGCGGTGGTGGTGGCGACCGGTGCGCGCAGCTACCTGGGCTCGCTGGCGCACAGCATGACCGGCCAGCGCGTGCAGACCAGCTTCGATCGCGGCGTGAACTCGGTGAGCTGGCTGCTGATCCGCTTCATGGCAGTGATGGTGCCAGTGGTGCTGGGCATCCAGTGGTACAAGCAGGGCTTCTGGGAGGCGTTCCTGTTCGCACTGTCGGTGGCGGTGGGCCTCACGCCGGAGATGCTGCCGCTGATCGTCACCGCGAACCTCGCCAAGGGCGCGATCGCGATGTCGAAGCGCAAGGTGGTGGTGAAGCGGCTCAACGCGATCCAGAACTTCGGCGCGATGGACGTGCTGTGCACCGACAAGACCGGCACGCTGACGCTGGACAAGATCGTGCTGGAGCGCCACCTCGACCTCGACGGCGAGGAGAGCGATGAGGCGCTGGAGTACGGCTACCTCAACAGCCGCTTCCAGACCGGCCTCAAGAACCTGATGGACAAAGCGGTGCTGGCGCACCGCGACCTGGAGCCGACCGCGGCGCGCTACCGCGTGGTGGACGAGATCCCGTTCGACTTCCAGCGTCGGCGCATGTCCGTCGTCGTGGCGAACGGCGGCGACGAGCACCTGCTGATCTGCAAGGGCGCGGTGGAGGAGATGCTGTCGATCTGCGCCCACGCCCAGGTCGGCGGCACGGTGGAGCCGTTGACCGACGAGCGTCGCCGCGAGATCCGTGCGATGACGCACCGGCTCAATGAAGACGGCCTGCGCGTGCTGGTGGTGGCGGTGCGCCGCGAGCCGGCGGCCGAGCGCGCCTGGAGCGTGGCCGACGAAAGCGGGCTCACCGCGGTGGGCTGCCTCGCCTTCCTCGATCCGCCGAAGGACTCGGCCGCCACCGCGATCGCCGCGCTGCACGCGCATGGCGTCGAGGTAAAGGTGATCACCGGCGACAACGAGGCGGTGACGCGCAAGATCTGCCGCGAGGTGGGGCTGGACGTCACGCATTCGGTGCAGGGCCGCGAGATCGAGCCGCTGGACGACGAGGCGCTGGATGCGCTGGTCAGGCGCACCACGGTGTTCGCCAAGATGTCGCCGCTGGAGAAGGCGCGCGTGGTGAAGTCGCTGCAGCGCCAGGGCCACACCGTGGGCTTCCTCGGCGACGGCATCAACGACGCGCCGGCGCTGCACGACGCCGACGTCGGCATCTCGGTGGACACCGCTACCGACATCGCCAAGGAGTCGGCCGACATCATCCTGCTGGAGAAGAACCTGATGGTGCTGGAGGAGGGCGTGCTGGAAGGCCGCATCACCTTCGGCAACATCATCAAGTACATCAAGATGACGGCCAGCTCGAACTTCGGCAACGTGCTGAGCATGCTGATCGCAAGTGTGTTCCTGCCGTTTGTGCCGCTACTGCCGCTGCAGATCCTGGTGCTGAACCTGCTCTACGACATCTCGCAGCTGTCGATCCCGTTCGACCGCATGGACGAGGAATACCTGCGTATTCCGCGCAAGTGGGATGCCAGCGACATCGGCCGCTTCATGCTGCTGGTGGGGCCGTCGAGTTCGGTGTTCGACATCACCACCTTCGCCGTGCTGTGGTTCGTGTTCGGCGCGAACACGCCGGCGCACCAGTCGCTGTTCCAGTCCGGCTGGTTCATCGAGAGCCTGCTCACCCAGACCCTGGTGGTGCACATGATCCGCACGCGCCGCATCCCGTTCCTGCAGAGCAGCGCGGCCGCGCCGGTGCTGGGGCTGACCACCGCGATCATCGCGATCGGCGTGCTGATTCCGTATACCGGCCTGGGCCACAAGCTCGGCATGCTGGAAATGCCGCCGGTGTACTACGCGTGGCTGGCAGCCACCGTGCTGGCCTATTGCGCGCTGACCCAGCTGGTGAAGGTGGTCTACATCCGCCGCTACGGGCGCTGGCTGTAGTCTTGGCTTGATTCCCTTTCCGGCGCAGGCGTCCCCGTCCTGACTGCATGCACCCGCGCCGACGACGGGACGGGCCGGGCGCTCAGCCCGCGGGACGCACGTCCAGCGTCATCGCATGGAAGTCCATCGTCACCACGCTGTGCGCGAAGATCGGGTTGCCCACGGTAGCCTCGAACAGGCCGTCGGGCTGGTGCACCGGGTTCTTGCCGTGCCCGGCGTAGTAAATCGTGGCGTCGGGGCCCAGCAGGCGGTGGCCGTCGAAGCCCAGGCTGCGCGCCGTGGAGGCCAGCATCTCGACGCCGCCGTCGGTGAATTCGAACAGCCTGGGCGCGCCCTGCTTGTGCAGGCCGAGCACGGCGAGTGCGGCGTCGTAGACCACCATGGTGCCGGTGCACATGGTGTCGATCTGGGCGTGGATGGGGTGGCCGTCCACGTCGAAGGGGCCGCCCACCACGATGGGCGGCCCGTCATGCCCGAAGTGGACCAGTTGCAGCGTACCGGCGGCGCGGCCGGCCGGCCCGCTGGCGGTGACGGGCGTGGAGATCCGCAGCAGGTGGTGCGGATAGTCGATCTGCAGGACGCGATCCTTGAGCGCGGTATAGGCCAGCGTGCCGTCGGCCGGCAGGCGCACGGGACCGAAACTCGCGGGGCCGGCCACGGCGAAGTGGACCGTGAGCGGCGTCTTGCCCAGCGCGAGCACATGCCGTCCACCGTCCTCGAAACCCGGGACGGGCTTGCCGTTGCTCAGTACCGGTCGGGGCTGCCACTGCATCGCCTTGGCGGCGCTGGCCAGCATCACCGAGTCGATGTCGCCGGTGTCCAGTGCCAGCGTGTGCGATGGACCGCCGTCGACGCTGGCCTGGAAGCAGATCATGCCGTCGCAATCGTGGAAGGGCACCGTGGCGGCAAAGCGTGGCGGACCGCCGGCGGCCGCGGCGTGCGCCGGCATGGCCGGCAGCAGGGCGACAAGGGTGGCAAGGGCAAGCAGAACCTTTCCGGACATGGCGGAACTCCTGCGAGGGGACGCCGGCAGTTCAGCGCGTCGACCATGCAAGCTACCAGTGCGGGAAGTCATCGACCGGGCGGGCCCGCGATGACGCAGGCGCTCAATCGTCCTCGCTGATGCGCTGGCGCCGGTAGCGCCACCACAGCCACACCAGGCACAGCAGCACCAGACTGACCAGCACCCACATGCTGTTCTGGCCGCGGTGCATCCATTTCATCAGCCACACGTGGTTGTCGGCGCCGAAGTAGCCGAGGTAGACCCATACCGGCACGCTGATCAGCGCAGCGGCGGTGTCGATCAGCAGGAAGCGCAGCAGCGACACCTGCCGCGTGGTGCCGGCGGTGGCGTAGATGGTGGTGCGCATGCCGGGCAGGAAGCGGGCCACGAACAGCACTCGGTTGCCGTAGCGCGCGAACTTGTGCTGCACCACCTCGTAGCGTTCCGGTGTGAGCACGCGCGCCACCCATCGCCACTTCAGCATGCGCGCGCCGTAGTGGCGGCCGAGCATGAACACGGTGGCGTCGCCCAGCAGCACGCCGACCATGCACATCGCGAACATCACGTGCACGTTGGCATAGCCCAGCCCCGCGATCACGCCGCCGGCGACCAGGGTGACGTCCTCCGGCAGCGGCAGGCCGAGGCCGCAGATCATCAGCGCGATCCACACCGCGACGTAGCCGTTCTCGGCGAAGATCGTGACCAGTCGTTCAAGCAGATCCATCGGCGTCCCTGCGGGGAGTGCAGCGTGCGTCGCGGCATGATCCCATACACATGCGCGACAAGCTTTCCGCAATGCGGCGTCCGATCGGCACGGGCATTCAGTCCGGCGCGGCGACTGGTCGCACGCGCGCGGCCAGCAGTTCGCGCAGCTCGGCCTTTTCGGCGTTGTCGAGCGGGCCGCTGCGCATCTTCGCGTGCAGCGTTTCGCGGCGCAGCGCCACGGCCTGCTCGTCCATGCGTTGCAGGGCATCCATGAACTCGGTGCGCTGCGCTTCCGGCTCGCCCACCACCGCGGCGGCCATCAGCTTCTGCAGCGCAGGGTATTCCGGACGCTCGGCGAAGTGCTCCACCAGCGTTGCCGGATTGATACCGGGGCGGCTGCGTACCAGGTCCAGCAACTCGGCGAGCAGACTCACGCCGGGCTTGTCCAGGCTGAGGAAGCGGTAGGGCTTCTCCACCTGGTCGGCCACGCCGGGCTGGGCCAGCAGCAGGGCGATCGCGCTGCGCACGAGCGAGCGCTGCGCGGTCGTCGGCCGCTGCACGGCGCGATGCGTGGCGGGGTCGGCCTGCAGGCGCGCGCTGGCGCCGCTGCGTTTTTCCAGCTCCTGCGCCATCAGGTCGCGGAACGCACCGTCGGGTAGCCGGGCGATCAGTGGCCGTGCGCGCTCGGCGAGGCGGGCGCGGCCGTCGAGGCTGGCCATGTCCACGTCGCGCGCCAGCTCGTCGAAGAAATAGTCGGACAGCGGCGTGGCGTTCTTCAGGCGCTGCTCGAAGCCGGCCTTGCCTTCCTTGCGCACCAGCGTGTCCGGGTCCTCGCCCTCGGGCAGGAACAGGAAATACGCCTGCCGCCCGTCGCGCAGGCGCGGCAGCGCGGCATCCAGCGCCTTCCATGCGGCGGCGCGGCCGGCGCGGTCGCCGTCGAAGCAGAACACCACGTCGGGCGCGGCGCGAAACAACAGCTCGGTGTGCTCGGGCGTGGTGGCGGTGCCCAGCGTGGCCACCGCGATCGGCAGGCCCGCCTGGTGCAGCGCGATCACGTCCATGTAGCCCTCCACCACCACGATGCGCTGCAGGTTCGCGTTGGCCTGCTTCACCTGCCACAGCGCGAACAGTTCGCGGCCCTTGTGGAATAGCGGCGTTTCCGGCGAGTTGAGGTACTTGGGTGACTGCTCCGAACTCAGCACGCGGCCCCCGAAGGCGATCACGCGCCCGCGGCGGTCGAGGATGGGGAACATCAGTCGCTCGCGGAAGCGGTCGTACTTGCTGCCGCGTTCGCCGGTGGAAACCATGCCAGCCTCGGCCAGCAGTTCCATCCGTCGCGGGCTGTTGCCCAGTGCCTTGGTCACGCCGTCGTAGCCGGCCGGCGCCCAGCCGAGGCGGAAGCGCGCGATGGTGTCCGCATCCAGGCCGCGCTTCCTGCAGTACGCCTGCGCCTCGGTGCTCTTCGGCAACTGCTCCTGGTACCAGCCGGCGCTGGCGTCGAGCAGGGCGTAGAGATCGGTCTTGTCCTCGCGCGGGCGGTCGTCGCGACCGCCTTCGCGCGGCACGGTGAGGCCCACCGACTGCGCCAGTTCCTCCACCGCGTCGGGAAACTCCAGCCGCTCGTAGTCCATCAGGAACTTGATCGCGCTGCCGTGCGCGCCGCAGCCAAAGCAGTGGAAGAACTGCTTGGCGGGGCTGACGTAGAACGAGGGCGTGCGTTCGTCGTGGAACGGGCAGCACGCCGTCCACTCGCGCCCGGCCTTCTTCAACGGCACGCGCCGCTCGATCACGTCGACGATGTCGACGCGGGCGAGCAGTTCGTCGATGAAGCTGTCGGGGATCAGGCCGCGCATAAGTCCCGTAGTTTAGAGGGTCGTTCCCCTGCGGGGGCGAATCGGCCAGGCACGGGTGGCGATGCGGCCAATCGGTGGCCCGGCGAACGGCGTTGCCCGCGATGCTGGCTAGCATGCATGGGGTTTCGGCTGGGGAATGACGATGGCGGACAGTCCGGAAGTGCGCTTTCGCGCGGCCACGGCGCAAGACGCTGTTGCTGCCGTGCCGCTGATCTACAGCTCCGGCCCCGCGGCGTTCGACTACGTGTTCGCGCTGCCGGGGGATGGTGGAGCGCAGGCCTTCCTGCGCCGCGCCTTCGTCGACGGCGCCGGCGAGTTCGGCTGGCGCAACCACGTGGTGGGCGAGCTGGAGGGCGTGGTGGTGGCGGCTGGCGCGGGCTACGGCGGCGAGACGTCGCTGGCGTTCACCCTGGCGGCGGCGCGGCAGATCCTCGGGCACTACGGCCTGCGCCGCGCGCCGGGCGTGATCGCACGCGGGCTGCGTGTGGAGCGGGTGATCCCGCCGCCAACGCGTGGCATGCATTATCTCGCGCACCTGGGCGTGTCGCCGGCTCTGCGCGGGCAGGGCATCGGGCTGGCGCTGGTCGACGAGCTGATCCGGCGCGGCATGCGGCAGGGGCGCCAGCGCATGGTGCTGGACGTGGCTGCGAGCAACCCGCGCGCGCAGGCCCTGTACGAACGGCTGGGTTTCGCGGTGACCGGCGAACGGCATTCTGCGCTGGCCAATGCGCAGGGTGCGGTGCCGGATCACCGGCGGATGGAGCGGGTGATCAGGTAGGCCGGGCGGCACCCATCCGTTGGAGCGAAAAGGGCGGGCTCGCCATGCCGGGCGAGTCCGGAAGCCATAACGCCACGGGCGTCAGAGGATGCGGAACACCCCGATCACGGCCAGCACGGCGATCAGGAACAGGATCAGGAAGATCGCGAACAGGAACCGGGCGATGGTGGCGGCCACGCCGGAAATGCCGCGGAAACCGAGCAGGCCGGTGACCAGCGAGATGATGGCGAAGATGACGGCCCACCTGAGCATGCGCTTCTCCTGCGGCCGACGACATGCCGCATGCAAGGGAACAGCGCCGCAAGTGGGGATACCTGCGGCCCCTTGCTTGTAGCGGCGCGCCCGTGAACGCGATGCATGTGGCTTGCGCGTGGCCGTCACCGCCGGCAAGCTGCCGCGGCGGTGGATTCAGGGAGAAAGCGATGCTGTTGACGGCAATGCGGGTGCACCGGCAGCGCGCGATCGTGCGCGCGTTCGAGCAGGCCGGCGCGGTCGCGATGGACGACGCGCGCAGCGCGGAGCAACTGGGCCTGTCCGTGGATTTCGCCTGGCAGCAGCTGGCCAGCCTCGCCGTGCTGCGCAGCCCCGCCTCGGGGCGCTGGTTTCTCGATCGCGCGAACTGGCGGAGGCTGTGCCGGCGCCGGTGCGCGTTGGCCGCGGCCGTGCTGGCCGGCCTGCTGCTGGTGTTGCTGTTCGCGTATTCGATGAGCTGGCGTTGACCGGTTGTCGAGAAACAGCCTGGTAGTGCGATCCATGGACGGATCGCACGCCAATCAAGCACGTCCGTGCTTGATTGGCGGAGCCGAGGCCGGACAAATCCGCATGGATGGAGCGGATTTGGACAACCGGAGGTTGGCCCGCAGGGTTCGCTTCACGGATGAAGCGGACACATGCGCCGGGCTCGGCGAGTTGAGAAAGTGCAGGAAAGCACTTTCTCAACTTAAGGGTTACCCCGCCAGCTTCGCCTTGATGAGCGTGGAAACCTGGGCCATGTCGGCACGGCCGGCGGCCTTTTCCTTCACCGCGGCCATCACCTTGCCCATGTCGCGCGGTGAATTGGCGCCGGTGCTGGCGATGGCGGCAGCGATCAGCGCGTCCAGTTCGGCGGCGTCGAGCTGGGCGGGCAGGTAGGTCTCGATCACGGTCATCTCGGCGCGCTCGACGTCGGCCAGGTCCTCGCGGCCGGCGGCCGCGTACTGGCTCACCGAATCGCGCCGCTGCTTGAGCATCTTCTCCAGAACGGCCAGGGTCTGGGCGTCGTCCAGCTCGATGCGCTCGTCCACCTCGCGCTGCTTGATCGCCGCCAGCACCAGCCGGATCACGCCGAGGCGGTGCTTGTCGCCGCCGCGCATGGCGGTCTTCATGTCGTCGGTGAGCTGCTGCTTGAGTGTCATGGCGGGCATTCCGGATGGCGAAAAGTGGATTTTACGGAAACGACAAAGCCGGCGTTGCCTTGCGGCAACACCGGCTGGTCGAATCCGGATGCGATGGCGGCTGCGAGAGTCCGCGCCGACCGTGTTTCCTGCATGCGCGGCGTGAAGGCGCCGCTGTCCGCCGAAAGCCGGCGGAACCGGGAAACTCAGTACAGCCGGGTCTTGCGCGAGACGTCGCGCGACAGGCGGCGCAGGTGACGCTTCACCGCGGCGGCACGCTTGCGCTTGCGCTCCTGGGTCGGCTTTTCGTAGAACTCGCGCTTGCGGGTCTCGGCCAGGACGCCGGCCTTCTCGCAGGTACGCTTGAAACGACGCAGCGCGATCTCGAACGGCTCGTTCTCGCGGACTTTGACGTTGGGCATGGATACTCCGGGTGTTAATCTGTCCCGCTTCCGGGACTGTTGAATACGGCGAGCCGCGAAGTATACCGTGTCTGACGACAGATTTTCAAAGCCGCCTTCCGCGGCCGACAGCCGCCTGCCCGTGACGGGCAAGCCGGTGCTGGGCATCGAATCCTCCTGCGACGAGACCGGCGTGGCGATCCTGCGCTGGGAGCCGGCGGCGCCGGGCCGTGGCCTGCTGGCCCACGCCCTGTACAGCCAGGTCAAGCTGCACGCCGACTACGGCGGCGTGGTGCCCGAACTGGCCAGCCGCGACCACGTGCGCAAGCTGCTGCCACTGGTGCGCGAGGCGCTGGCCGAGGCCGGCCTGAAACCGGCCGATCTGGGCGGGGTGGCGTACACCGCCGGCCCCGGCCTGGTCGGCGCCTTGCTGGTGGGCGCGGCGGCGGGCCGCGCGCTGGCCTGGGCGCTGGGTGTGCCGGCGATCGGCGTGCACCACATGGAGGGCCATCTGCTGGCGCCGCTGCTGGAGGACGACCCGCCCGAGCCGCCGTTCGTGGCCCTGCTGGTCTCCGGCGGACATTCGCTGCTGGTCGAGGTGAAGGCGATCGGCGAGTACCGCATCCTGGGCGACACCCTGGACGACGCCGCGGGCGAGGCCTTCGACAAGACCGCCAAGCTGATGGGCCTGCCGTATCCCGGCGGCCCCGCGCTGGCCAAGCTGGCCGAGCAGGGCCGGCCCGGCGTCTACCGCTTCTCCCGGCCGATGACCGACCGGCCGGGGCTGGATTTCAGCTTCTCAGGCCTCAAGACCCAGGTGCTGCTGGCATGGCAGCAATCCGACCAGGGCGAGCAGACCCGCGCCGACATCGCCCGAGCCTTCGAGGAGGCGATCGTCGATACCTTGCTGATCAAGTGCCGCCGCGCGCTGCAGGCCACTGGCACCCATCGTCTGGTGATCGCCGGCGGCGTGGGCGCCAACCGCCGCCTGCGTGCGGAACTGGCCGCGGCGGGCGAAAAGGACGGTTTCCGCACCTATTTCCCGCGCCTCGCGTTCTGCACCGACAACGGCGCGATGATCGCCCTGGCTGGCGCGATCCGGCTGGCCAGCGGCCAGCATCAGGGCGAGGCGGTCGAGGTGCGTCCGCGCTGGAACCTGGAAGACCTGCCGCGGGCATAATTTTTGCGATCATCCGTGATCGCGAGAATCAAACGGGCGGCCATCCTTGGCCGCACTTCTCACGCAAGAGCCCGCTGGCGGTCGATGCTCTTGGGTAAATTCAGAGAAAAGCATCGCCTGTTAGCTGGCTCTTGAAGGATCACCACTGCGTGCGGCCGGGCAGCAGGCCCTTCAATTCCGCATCGGTGAGGTTGCGCCACTGGCCCGGCTTCAGATGGCCGAGCTTCACGTTGACGATGCGCACGCGGCGCAGCTGGGTGACGCGGTAGCCGAACGCGGCCGCCATCAGGCGGATCTGCCGGTTCAGGCCCTGGGTGAGCACGATGGCGAAGCCGAACTTGGCGATCTTGCGCGTGCGGCAGGGCCTGGTCATCTGGCCGTGCACGCGCACGCCGCGCGCCATGCCGGCGAGGAATTCCTCGGTGACCGGCTTGTTTACCGCCACCAGGTATTCCTTCTCGTGGTGGTTCTCCGCACGCAGGATCTCGTTGACGATGTCGCCGTTGCTGGTGAGCAGGATCAACCCTTCCGAATCCTTGTCCAGCCGGCCGATCGGGAAGATGCGCTGCGGGTGGTCGACGAAGTCCACGATGTTGCCGTCCACCGTCTGGTCGGTGGTGCAGGTGATGCCCACCGGCTTGTTCAGCGCGATGTAGACCGCCTTCTTCGCGGCCGGCGTGGCGGCGAGGATGCGCGCCTTGACGATTTCGCCGTCCACGCGCACCTCGTCGCCTTCCAGCGCCTTGGCGCCGGTGCCGACGACTTCGCCGTTGATGCTGACGCGTCCGGCCAGCAGCCACTCGTCCGCTTCGCGGCGCGAGCACAGGCCGGCTTCGCTGATGTACTTGTTGACGCGCATCCTACGAACGCAGCCCCACGCCGCGCTTGAGCAGCTGCAGCCCGAACGCAGCGAGCACCACCACGAAGCCCAGCATCACCACGAACGCCACGCCCACCTGCACGTCGCTGATGCCGAGCACGCCGTAGCGGAACGCGTTGACCATGTACAGGATCGGGTTGATCCGCGAAATCGCCTGCCAGGGCTCGCCCAGCATCTGGATCGAGTAGAACACGCCGCCGAGGTAGGTGAGCGGGGTGAGGATGAAGGTGGGCACCAGGGCGATGTCGTCGAACTTCTTCGCGTACACCGCATTGACGAAGCCGGCCAGCGAGAAGATCACCGAGCCCAGCAGGACCGCGGCGAAGGTGATCAGCGGATGCTCGATGTGCAGCGAAGTGAAGAACAGCGCGATGCCGAGCACCAGCACGCCCACCGCGAGGCCGCGCGTCACCGCGCCGGTCACGTAGCCGGTGAGGATCACCCAGTTCGGCATCGGCGACACCAGCATCTCCTCCACCGCACGGCTGAACTTGGCGCCGAAGAACGAGCTGGAGATGTTGCCGTAGCTGTTCGTGATGATGCTCATCATCACCAGGCCCGGCACGATGTACTGCATGTAGGTGTAGCCGCCCTGGATGGTGCCGATGCGGCTGCCGATCAGCTTGCCGAAGATCACGAAGTACAGCGTCATGGTGATCGCGGGCGGGATCAGCGTCTGCGTCCAGATGCGCAGGATGCGCACGATCTCGCGGCGCACGATGGTGTTGAGGGCGACCAGGTTGGTGGCTGCGTTGCTCATGCGGCCAGCTCCTGGCCGTTGCGGCCCTGCTCCACCAGCCGCACGAACAACTCTTCCAGCCGGTTGGTCTTGTTGCGCATCGAGGTCACCGTGATGCCGTGCGCGGTGAGTGCCGCGAACAGCGAGTTGAGGTCGTGGGTGCGCGCCATCTCGGCCTCCAGCGTGTGCTCGTCCGTCCGGCGCAGCGCCACGCCGGGCAATGCGGGCAGCTCGCCCGGAGCGCCTGTCACGTCGAGCACGAAGGTCTCCACGTCGAGCTTGGCCAGCAGCCGCTTCATCGTGGTGTTCTCCACGATGGTGCCGTGGTCGATGATCGCGATGTTGCGGCACAGCTGCTCGGCTTCCTCCAGGTAGTGCGTGGTGAGGATCACCGTGGTGCCGGCCGCGTTGATGCCGCTGATGAAATGCCACATCGAGCGGCGGATCTCGATGTCGACGCCAGCGGTGGGCTCGTCCAGGATCAGCAGCCTAGGCTCGTTCATCATCGCGCGGGCGATCATCAGGCGCCGCTTCATGCCACCGGACAGCATGCGCGCCTGGTGCTGCGCCTTGTCCCACAGGCGCAGCTCCTTCAGGTACTTCTCCGCGCGCTGGGCGGCGATCTTGCGCGGGATGCCGTAGAAGCCCGCCTCGTTGACGCAGATGTCGAACGGCTTCTCGAACTGGTTGAAGTTGATCTCCTGCGGCACCAGGCCGATCAGCTTCATCGCCTCGTTGCGCTGCCGGTTCACCGACACGCCGAACACCTGCGCGTCGCCGCCGCTGGAATTCACGAGGGAGGAGAGGATGCCGATCAGGGTGGATTTGCCGGCGCCGTTGGGGCCTAGCAGGGCGAAGAAGTCGCCGGGTTGCACGGTCAGCGAGATGCCCTTGAGGGCCTCCACGCCGTTGCCGTAGGTCTTGCGCAAATTGTCGACGACGAGCGCGGGAACAGGGCTCATGGGCTGCACCGGAAGGGGCGAGCCTCTTATTATAGCGGGCCGCCTTCCGCCGCCCGGTACCGCCGGGTGCACGCACTGTTTCCCGGAACCCGCTTCATGGCCGATCATTTCCAGCTACGCCTCGTCGACAGCCGCATGCTGGCGCCCACCGTGCGCCACCTCGCGTTCGAACGCGTCGATGGCCAGCCGCTGGCCTTCGTGCCGGGGCAGTTCCTGCAGATCCATTTCCACTACGACGACGGCACGCCCACCAAGCGCAGCTACTCGGTGGGCACGGTGGGCGACGGCTCCTCGCCCGTGCAGCGCATCGAGATTGCCGTGAGCTACGTGGAGGGCGGCGCGGCCACCAGGCTGCTCGGCGAGCTGCCGATCGGCGGCGTGATCGACGCCAGCGGACCCTACGGCCGCTTCTGCCTGCAGGCCGGCGACGTGCACCCGCGCTACCTGCTGCTTGCCACCGGCACCGGCGTCACCCCCTACCGTGCGATGCTGCCGCAGATCGAGAAGTTGCTGGCCAGGGGCGGTCGCGAGGTGGTGCTGCTGTACGGCGCCCGCAACGAGACCGAGCTGCTCTACGGCGAGGAATTCGAGGCCTTCGCCCAGAGCCATCCCGGCTTCACCTTCCACGGCTGCCTCAGCCGCCAGCCGCGCGCCGTGCCGCGCGCAACCGACCGCAGCGGCCACGTGCAGGGCGTGCTGGCCGAGCTCGCTCCTCACGAGGGCCGCGACATCGCCTATCTCTGCGGCAACCCCAACATGGTCGATGCCGCCTTCACCGCGCTCAAGGAATGCGGCTTGCCGGTCCCGCAGATCCGGCGTGAGAAGTACATATCGTCGCGGTAAGCCTGGTCGCGTTGGCCCTGACCGCGGTGTGATCCCGGCGGGGCTTCAGGTTGTTGCCGCCGTGTCGATAAATCGCCCACGGACGCAGACGCCGCTTTCACTGCCAGTTCGCTGAACAGCAAGCGGGAACCGGACGCCGTCAAAAATGTGACGAACCTCACACTTCGATGGGTGGCGCCGGCGCGCACCATCAAGTCCCCAAGGGAGGTGCCGACAGCCCTCCCAAGGTACGCAATTTCTCGCGTGCCAGGCGAGGTGGATCATGCGCGCTCGGTATCGCTGGATGGTCGGTTCGCTCATGGCGCTGGCGATGTCGGGCGCGTGGGCGGAGGGCGGGCGGATCAACTTCACCGGCGCGGTGGTGGTGCCGACCTGTGCGGCACAGTCTGAGGTCGCGGTACTGGCGGCGGGCAATTCGCCATCGGGTCATCTCTACGCCTGTGGTGGCCATTCCGAGGGAGAGGGCATTACCGACGCCGCGACTTACGTGCTTTCGACACAGCGACTGGACGACGCGGCTGCTGCTGGCACTCCGCTGTTGCAGTACCTCGTCGGCTATCGCTCCGCCGCGCATGCCTCCGCTGCGCAAATGCTGACCCGGGTCTACCAGTAGGCGCAGGCTTGGGTCCGCAGCCCTGCTGCTCGGTGTTCCCGGGGACGCGTGCCGTTTGCCGGGACCCGTCGGCCGATCATTTCCAACTACGTCTCGCCGACAGCTGCATGCTGCCGCCGCCGTATGCCACTCTCACGCTCGAGCGCAAACAGCCAACCGCCAGATGTGTTGCGAGATACCAAGCACACGAAGCCTGCAAACGTGTCGTACGGTTTGTCGTGTGGCGTGCTATTGGTAGGTCAGCGTATAGGTAGCGGTTGCTTGCACCTGCCCCGGGGTTACGGGACTGGCAGTCTGGTAGTACTGCGCGTAGAGGTTGAACGTGAAATTGGCGCTGCTGGTGGTGCCTACGGGGAAAGCCGTGCCGAATACCACCGGGGTGGCGCCGTCGGACTGAAGCAAGCGGATGCCCACGTTGCCGGCGTAGCCGGAGCCGGTGGTTGGCGCGATCACGCCGTTGGCGGCGGCATACGAATTGTTGGTGTTCAGCGTTGCGCTCACGTTGAGGTTGCTGGTGCAGTCGGTGAGGTTGATGCTAAATGGCGTGGTGCCTGCCGTGGTTCCGGTACTGGTGAGGTTGCTGGCTAGCACGGCTGGCAGAGTTACCACCAGGTTCTGGCTGCCTGTGCTCACGGTGCAGGTGGATGCGGTGAACGTCACGCCGCCGGAATAGAAATTCATGATGGCGTAGGCATTGGCGGAAGTTCCGCAACCAGAGAGGTATGATCCAAAAAAATTGGACTTTACCTTGGGGTTTTTAATGCATAGATTGTCGAGCTTCCATTGCCCTAATAGTGTCCCTGCAGGAATTTGATTTCCGTTGGATGGCAGGACGCCGGTGGAGAAAAGTTGAAACGTGGTGGTATTGGAAAATGTTATCGGGCTTCCGCTGTAAGAGCCGGTATTGTATATGGGTATCGGGTTGCCGGAGCGTTGGATTTGAAAGGCGACTCCGGGCGTCGGACTGTAAATGGTGTTGTTGGACGAATTGTAGGTTCCGTAAATGGGCGACAAGCCGCCTGACGTGTAACTTTGTCCACAGTCTATATAAATAGTTGCGCCACTTACGGAGGCAGAAACGGGGTTGCCGATTGGGCTGCCGGCGCTGGGGTTCGATGGCAGCTGGATCGTGATGGGGGTCATCGTGACGTTTTGCACGGCTGGGGCGTCGATGGGATTTCCGCCGGAATTTTCAAACCAGCAAATTGCACTTTGCGCGGCTGCCGCATTGGGCAGGATGGCCAGGATGAGAAGTAGCACCAGCAACCATGTTCGGGAAATGGGTATTTGATCCGAGCTTGCTTGCTGGAGGCGCGGCATATTATTCGTTTTCATGGCGCATCAAGGGGTGTGAATGGGCACGCGTCGACTACCATCAAGGTATGGCGCAAGTGGCATTGATCGGCCGGAATGAAGTTGCGGCCTTCCTGCTGGAGGTTGCGACCTGGTAATTGAAGCGGCAGATAGCCGCACTTTGATCTTGTTGCACTGTGAGTACACCTGAATTTGCATGCACGCTGAGTAACGCCTGGCCTTCCTGCCCCACGATACCCACTGCATTGCCTTGGGTATCGTGAACCTCGGCCCCAAACGGTGCCGGTTTGCCGTCGGACATCCGGATGCGGACAATCAGCGCCTGGCCATACTTGCTCTTGAAGTCCAGCCTCACCACGGCACCGGCATACGGCGCCACTTGCGCGCTGGTGGCGTCCAGTTGCACGCCCAGCGGCAGGCCCTGCGGGTCGATCTGGACGGTGTCGAGCTGGTACGGGGCGAGGTATGGCACCAGTGCGTAGCCGGCATGATCCACCTTGAGGCCTGGGGCACTGAGGATGTGTGCCCCCGCGGCGCCCGGTGCGTGTACGAGGGCGATCGTGTCGCCGGTCGACTGTCCGAAGGTGACGCCGCCAGCATGCGCGACCACCGCGCCACTGGCGCCGAAGGATGCCTGCGAGTAGCCATTGCCGTTGCCGATGCTGGCGTTGAACGTGGCGTAGGGGCTGTTGTAGCCGGCGTTCACGTCGTAGGCGTTGCCGGTGTTGCTGCCGCCGTGCGAGGCGGTGGCACCGTAGTTGAACTGGTTCCACTGGCCCAGCGTGCCGTTGACGGTGGCCTGCTCCTGCGAGCCGTTGCCGGTGTCGTGGTTGAGGTTGAACGACACGCTGGGGGTGTGCGGGCTGTCGCCCAGCGGTAGGCTGGCGTTGAAGGAAACCTGGTTGTCGTAGCTGCCCAGCACTGTGCGCCCGCGGCTGACGGAGAGTCCGTAGGCCAGGCGCCCGATGTGGTTGTTGTAGCCGACCTGGAACTGTGTGTCGCTGCCGTTGCGGTTCCAGTAGTTGTTGATCGAGGCGTTGGCATACAGCGAGCCGCCACGCCCCAGTCGCTGGCTAAGCGTCATCGTGAAGCGGTTGCGCTGCTGTAGCAGGCCGCGTGCGGTATAGGGGCTATTGTTGTATGCGGTGCCGCCCAGTGTCGCCAGCTGGGCCGGCGTAAGCAGGCTCTGTGCAGGCAGGCCATCGATCGTCTGCACGTTGGACGGCTGGTATTGCAGGGCGTTCAGACCGCGCTTTGCGTAGTCGCGCGCGGCCTCGGCGTCGCCCAGGCTAAGGAAGCCACCGGTGGAATAGCGGTCGGCGGCCACGCTGAGCGACGTGTCGGTTTCGGGGATGACCTTGCTGTAGGTGATGCGGAAGCTCTGGCCGTTGTAGGTGCCGTAGCCGGGAATGCTGGTGCGGGCCTGGGTGATGTCCAGCGCCAGTGCGCCTAGGCGCGTGTTGAGTGCGCCGCCGACCAGCGCCGCGGCGTAACCCGCCGAACCCTGCACGCCGGCGTAGCCGGTGAGGAGGTTGTTGAAGCCGTGCTGCACCGCGGCCTGGATCACGTTGGGGCTGTCTTGCAGGATCGTGTCGCGCAATTGGCCGGCGGCCACGTCGAAGCGGGTGACCCCGGCACGCATCAGCTGCGCCACCGCGGCATAGGGCACGGTGAAGCTGCGCTGGCGGCCGTCGGCTTCGGTCACGGTCACGACCAGGTCGCCGCCATAGCCGGTGGGGTAGAGGTCGTCGATCACGAACGGGCCGGGCGCGACCGTGGTCTGGTAGATCTGCACGCCGTTCTGGGATACCACGACCTTGGCGTTGGTGTAGGCCATGCCACGCACCACGGGTGCGTAGCCGCGCAGCGACTGCGGCAGCATGCGATCGTCGGTGCCCAACTGGACGCCGCGCAGAGCATAACTGTCGAACACGGCGCCGTCGGTATGGCTGTCGCCCAGGCTGAGCACGGCACCCAGGCTCGGCAGTGCGCGCTGCACATAGGCATCGATGTTGTGCCAGTGGCGCTCGCTTGGCTGGCCGGCCGCGCCCGATTGCCAGATGGCGGTACTGTTCTGCCGGAACTGCCACAGGCCGATGTTGAAGCCAGCGCGCAGGCCCAGATAGGTGCTGGTTTGGCTCTGACTGCCGCTGTTGGCGTGATAGCTGTTGAAGTTGTAGTTGAGCAGGAACGCAGGAATGCCGGCGTCCCAGGAGGCTGGGTTGACCCAGCCACGCGGTCGCTCGTGCATGTACGCCTGCGGCACGGCGACGTCCATGCGCAAGTCGGGCATGTCGAAGGACAGCGTGGCGCCGGGAATCAGGTCGCCCAGGGCAACGCAGGCGGACGGCGACGAAAGCTGCGCGCTCGTCGCAGCGCCGGCCCTGGCAGGCGCGAGACCCAGGCGGTCGAGCAGCTCGGTGCTGATGCAGGGCACGGCATTGGCGTCCCTGGACGGCGCGGCGAAGCGCACATCCATGCGACCGACCCAGTCCTTGTTGAGATAGACATCGAGATTGTAAATGCCGGGCAGCACGGGGTTGCCGTGCTCGAAGCGCGAAAGGTCGGCGGTGTCGTGCCCGGCGCCGGCCAACATGCTGCGGTCGAAGTCGGCGAAGCCGCCACTTGCGCCAGCGGCAGCAGGCGATGCGCTGGCATCGGCGGTCGCTGCCCATGCCGGATGCGACAAACCCGTGGTGGTGGCCAGCACCATGCCGCACGCGACCGCGAGCGCCTTGTGGCGCCCCAGCGGGTGGCGAAGCATGGCGGACCGCACTCTCACGGTGCCACGGTGCCCTTGTGGACGTCAGTCGCGCCGTAGTCGTCGATGATGGTGAAGACCACCGCCGTGCCGGCGGAAGGGGCCTGCACAAGACCCTTCAAGGGGAGGTGCAGGTCGCCGAACGGCGCGACCATGCCGCTGGCTCCATCGATCGGTGTGCCGTTGGCGCCTAGCGAAAGTTTGCTGATCGTGACGTAGTACGGCGAGGGATTGTGCGCAACAAGCGCCGACCCCTGGGCGGTGAAGGTCAGTCTGTCCGGAGCTTTCAGCGCATCGCCCGGCAGGTTGGCCGGGCGGTAGAACAATTTCAGCCGCGAACGTATCGCGAACTGCAGATAATTCTGGCCGGCGGCCTGGGCGGCGGGCTTCGGCGGGATCTCGAGCACGTTCAGCCAGAACAACGACTCACGGTCGGTCGGCAGTGGCTGGGAACCTTGGGTGTAGATGATCCGCAGGCTCTGGTCCTTGTGCGGATCCATGCGGAACAGTGGCGGCGTGATCAGGAAGGGCGAGTTCGCGCTGTTCGGAGTCGATTTGATATCGCCCGCATCGATCCACGCCTCGACCAGCGTCGCATAGTCGTTCTGGTTGGTCAGGCGCACGGTGGCCTCGCCCTGCCGGGCCGGAAACACCACGCGGGTGCCGCCGATGACGACGCTGGCGTGGGCCGCGGCTGCCGCACACAGGCACAGGACGATCGCCGCCGCTCGGGCTGCAAGCTTGGAAGGCTTCATGGGGGGGTGCTCCGGCAGGGGTGCGCCCTGCATGGCGCGTGTTGGATGCAACTCCGTCGCGGCGACTGCGTGCCGCGACGGAGTGCGGGCGACGGTGGATCGCTTACTGGTAGATCAGCGTGTAGTTGACCGTGCTGCTGACGGTACCGGCGCCGGCCGCACCGGTGGCGTAGTACCGGGCGTAGTAGGTCATCGTGGCCGCGCCGCTGGCAACGGCGGCGCCCGTCGTGCCTTGGCCGCCTTCGGGGCCGTTCAGAGCAATGGCGGTGCTGTCGTCGTTGTTCAACAGCTGCAAGTTGACCAGGGTCGCCGTGCCGGTGTTGTTCAGCCGGCCGTTGCTGTTGACGTTGGTGCCGCTCCAGTAGGGGCTCACGGTCTTGCCGTTGAGGCTCGCATCGCAGCCGGTCACGCCGATGGTGAACGGCATGTCGCCATAGGTGCTTCCGGCGGTAGCCAGCGAGGTGGTCGGCGCGGGCTTCAGCACGACGGTGCCGTTGGCGGTGCCGCCGTTGACGGCGATCGTGCAGGTGGCGGCAACCACCTGGCCGTTGATGGTGATGGTGCCGTCGGTGGCAGTGGCAGCCTGGGCCGCCGGCACGAAGGCCACCGCGCCGAGGATGGCGACAAAAGCGGTGGAGAGTAGCGTCTTGGTCATGGTGTTTCCTTTGTTTGCGAGTTTTGTTGGTCGATTTGCAACAGCTTGTCGGTGTTCCATGGCGGACTTGCGCTGCCACTCTTCCAACAGGCGATGAGGCAAGCTGTCGGGGCAGACTGAGCAAGGACCGGGCCAAAATGTGATGTACATCCCATTTTGCGAACTTGGCAAGTCAGTTCGCCTAAAGTTACGGAATGGATGCATGGCTCCAGCTGCCGCGTATTGGCTGAACATGTCGTCTTTTCACCGATGAACGACGAAGTTTCTTTGCGTGTGAGACATAAGTGCCTGATTTGCCGTGCTGCGTGGCGTCAATGCTGGCCTCGGCGGTTAGGCACCGTCGGCTGAACCGCCGCTTTCTTGCGACCGGGCCCGTTTGCGGCCAAGGCTCCAAGCGGCAGGTGCCGAGGGAGTGGTGTGGCCGGTTGCGGTGCCCATTGACGTCAAAAAATGACCCTGCGCCACCTGATAGGCACCACTAGCCGAGATCCCCAAGCTCTTACCTGCGCGTAGGATTACGAAAGATGTAAAGCATGCTTGACAGTTGCCGGAGGGCGGCACTACGCTGCGTATGTCAAGGTTGCTTGACATATCCGGGAGGGGACACATGCGCAAGGTTCGCGATACGGTCAGGGCGATATTTCATGTCCTGCTGGCGTCCACGCTGCTCGTGGGTGGCGCCTGGCTGACGCCAGCATCGGCGGCGGCCGCCACGGGCGACCGGGTCGGCACGCTGAAGTTCGAGGTGCATGGCACGCGGGGGCGGCCGGTGATCCTGATCCCCGGCTTGGAGGGCGGACCGTGGGTGTGGAAGGACACCATCACCCGGCTGGAAAAAGACCACGTGGTTTATGCGGTGACGCTGGCCGGCTTCGACGGCATGCCGGCGCCGGCACGCAAGACCGGGCTGATCGACCAGGCGGATGCCGCACTGCTGCAGCTGATCGAACAACGGCACATCGACAGGCCGGTGCTGGTGGGCCACAGCCTGGGCGGCACGCTGGCGCTGCGTTTTGCAGGCGAACACGCAAAGCTGGTGTCGGGTGTGATGGCCGTTGACGGCCTGCCGATCTTTCCCGGCATGGACCGGGTGAGCGCGGAGCAACGCGAGGCGATCGCCGGGCGTACCCGCGCGCAGATGGGCGCGATGACGCAGGCGCAGTTCCAAGCGGCGGCGCTGGCCTACATGCAGCACGTCGGGGTGATAGATCCGAAGCTGGCGGCGCAATACGCACCGATGAACACGCGCAGCGACATCGCGGCCACCGCCGAGTACGCGGCGGAGGACATGGCGGCCGACTACCGCCCGCTGCTGAAGCAGGCGGACGTGCCGATCCTGGAGATCTCGCCTTACAACGCACCGGATTTCGCCAAGCCACCGCTGCAGTTCAGCGAGGCGCAGAAGGCCGCGTACTACCAGGGCCTGCTGGCAGGTGCGCCGCGGGCGAAGGTGGTGTCGATCTCGCCCGCGCGGCATTTCGTGATGCTGGACCAGCCCGCGAAATTCCAGCAGGAGCTGGACGGTTTCCTCAAAGCGCTCTGAGGCTGAGACGATCATGGCGATAAATCCCGTCCAGCGCCGCTACCTGCGCGAATTCTGGCCACCGATGGTGGCCTACATACTGATCATGCTGTTGGTGTGGCCGCTGGTCGACCACGTGCAGGGCCTATGGGGGCGTACCACGCTGGCCCTGCTGCCGATCCTGCCGGTTCTGCTGGTGACGCGTGCGATGGTGCGCCTGGTGATGGGTGGCGACGAACTGGAGCAGCGCATGAACCTGATCGGCCTGGCCATCGCAGGCACGGTGGTAGGCACGCTGTGCTTGGCGGGCGGCTTCCTGGTTGCCGCCAAGGTGATCCGGCTGGACGGCACGGCGCTGATCTGGGTGTGGCCGGCGATGGTGGTACTGCATGCGCTAGGCCGCGGCTGGGCCGCGCGCCGCTATGGCGGCGATTGGATCACCGCCTGCAGCAACGACGGCTTGGCGCGGCATTGGCAGTTGTGGATTTGCGCGGCGTCGTTCGGACTGGTTCTGTTGCTGGGCTGGAATGCGTTCAATAACTGGCAGCGTGGCCTGCTCAGCGGTCTCGTGGCGTCGCTGGCGATCGGTGCGCTGCTGCTGGCAATCCTCCGTGGCCGCAGGCCGGAGGATGAGGCATGAACTGGCACGACATGAAAGAAGCCGGGGGCATCGTGTGAACGTCTGCCGGATGAGGTGCGGCGGAGTGCTGTCGTCGTTGGCGGTGACTGGCTTGGCGGCTCCGTACGTCGGGGCTGGCCACCGGGCGGGTCGGCGCTACGCATGAACAACCACGTGCGCGAGCTGCGCGGCGAACAGGGCTGGTCGCAGGCGGATCTCGCCGAGCGGCTGGAGGTGTCGCGGCAGACGATCAACGCGATCGAGACGGGCAAGTACGACCCCAGCCTGCCGCTGGCCTTCAGGATCGCGAAACTGTTTGGACGTCCGATCGAGGCGATCTTCGAACCGGGCGAATGACGAGGGCCAGGAACAGGCTCCAAGGGAGAGGACATGAAAGTGGGTGGACGCACGATCTTTCGCATCGTGGTTGTGGTGGCGGGTGTGGGTTTCCTGGGCTGGAACCAATGGCACGCCCGTCACGCGGCGACGACTGCAGCCGCGGCGGCGGGCGTGGACATGGACCAGCATGCCGGTGCCGCAGTGAAGCCCGCGCCGCCGCGCACCTGGAAGCTCGGCTCGCTGACGCTGACCGCCTGCAACTTGGGCCAGCCGAACAGCGGCCTGAGCACCGCCGCCTGGTGCGGCTCGCTGGCGGTGCCGGAGAACCGCGCCGATCCGCAGGGCCGCAGGATCGAACTGAAGCTGGCGATACTGCGCTCCAGCGCGCAGGTCGCGAGTCCGGACATGCTGGCCTTCCTCGCCGGCGGCCCGGGACAGGCGGCCACCGATTACGCCGGGCCGATCGCCGCGATGCTGGAACCGTTGCGCGCGCACCGCGACATCCTGCTGCTCGACCAGCGCGGCACCGGCGGCTCCAATGCGCTGGGTTGCAAGAGCGACGACAAGAGCGCGGTGGGCGACGACACCGGCTTCGATCCCGCCAAGCTGCGTGCCGAGGCGGCGGCCTGCCTCAGGCAGGTGGAGGCGCATGCCGACCCGCGCTACTACACCACCAGCGACGCGGTGCAGGACCTGGATGATGTGCGCCGCGCGCTGGGCGTGTCCGAGTTCGACCTGGTCGGCGTCTCCTACGGCACGCGGGTGGCGCAGCAGTACGCCGGACGCCATCCCGATGCGGTGCGCAGCATGGTGCTGGACAGCACGGTGCCGAACAGCGTGGTGCTGGGCGAGGACTTCGCGCAGAACCTCGACGATGCGTTGAAGGCGCAGTTCGCGCGCTGCGATGCCGATGCCGCCTGCAAGCAGCGTTTCGGCCATCCGTACCAGACGCTGGTGCAGCTGCGCGACGCACTGCGGGCGAACCCGCATCCGGTCAGCTTCCGCGATCCGGAAACCTATCAGACCGTGCAGCGCGTGCTGAGCGAGGACTCGCTGGTCAGCGTGGTGCGCATGTTCGCCTACACGCCGCCCACCGCCGCGTTGCTGCCGCTCTCGATCGACGCGGCCGGCCACGGCGACGTGGGTCCGCTGCTGGGTCAGGCCAAGCTGCTGACTGTGGACATGGCCGACCTCGCCGGCAGCGGCATGTCGTACTCGGTGATCTGCAGCGAAGATGCCGACCTGCTCACCGCGCGCCCGCAGGATGCGGACACCTTGCTCGGCAACCACATGGTCGAGGCCTACAAGGCGATCTGTTCGGTATGGCCGAAGGGTACGCGGCCGGCGGATTTCCACCAGCCGCTGGCGTCCGCCAAGCCGGTGCTGCTGCTGGCCGGCCAGTACGACCCGGTGACGCCGCCGCGCTACGCCGAAGAGGTGGCGAAGCAGCTCGCGAACGCGCGCGTGCTGCTGTTCAAGGGCCAGGGCCACAGCGTGCTGGCGACCGGCTGCGGGCCAAAGTTGGTGCAGCACTTCATCGAGAAGCTCGATCCGAAAACGATGGACGCGAGCTGCCTCGACCGGCTGCAACCCACGCCCTTCTTCATCGACTTCAACGGAGCCACGCCATGATCGAGGTGAGGGACCTGCACAAGGCGTTCGGCACGGTGAAGGCCGTGGACGGCGTCAGCTTCACCGCCCGCGACGGCGAGATCACCGGGCTGCTCGGCCCCAACGGCGCCGGCAAGACCACCACGCTGCGCATGCTCTACACCTTGATGACGCCGGATCGCGGCCAGGTGCTGGTGGACGGCGTCGATGCCGCCGCCGATCCGCTGGCGGTGCGCCGTACGCTGGGCGTGCTGCCGGACGCGCGCGGCCTGTACAAGCGACTCACCGCGCGCGAGAACATCGAGTACTTCGCGCGCCTGCACGGTCTCGACGAGGCCACGTTGCGTGCGCGCCACGAGACACTGGTCGACGCGCTGGAGATGCGCGACATCCTCGACCGCCGCACCGAGGGCTTCTCGCAGGGCCAGCGGGTGAAGACCGCGATCGCCCGCGCGCTGATCCACGACCCGCGCAACGTGATCCTGGATGAACCCACCAACGGCCTCGACGTGATGGCCACGCGCGGCCTGCGCCGCTTCATGCAGCAACTCAAGGGCGAGGGTCGCTGCGTGCTGTTCTCCAGCCACATCATGCAGGAGGTGGCTGCGCTGTGTGATCGCATCGTGGTGATCGCGCGTGGTCGCGTGGTGGCCGACGAGACGCCCGACGCGCTGCGCGCGCAGACCGGGGAAACCAACCTGGAGGATGCCTTCGTGAAGATCATCGGAACCGACGAGGGCCTTGCCGCATGAATGCCGTCGTCTCCAAGGCGCGCCATGCCGGCGCCGTGCTCACCGTGTTCCTGAAGGAGGTGCGTGAGAATCTGCGCGACCGCCGCACCCTGACGAGCGCGTTCCTCACCGGTCCGCTGCTGGGGCCGTTGCTGTTCGTGATGCTGATCAGCGTGCAGGTGAACCGCGAGCTGGACAAGGCCGACCAGCCGCTGCACGTGCCGGTGATCGGGGCGCAGTACGCGCCGCACCTGGTCGATGCGCTGAAGGAGGGCGGCATCGTGCCCGACGCGCCGGTGGCCGACCCGGGCCTGGCCGTGCGCAGGCAGGACGCCGACGTGGTGCTGCGCATCGCCGCCGACTACGGCAAGGCCTGGCGCAAGGGCGAGCCGGTGCAGGTGGAGATGTACTACGACTCCTCGCGGCGGGATACCGGCAGCGCGGTGGAACGGGTCGGCAAGCTGGTGGAAAGCTATGCCCGCCAGCAGGGTGCGATGCGGCTGGTGGCGCGTGGGCTGGCGCCGGGCACGGCCATGCCGGTGCAGGTGGCGCGGCGCGACCAGGCCACGCCGCAGTCGCGCGCGGTGCTGATCTTCGCGATGCTGCCGTACTTCTTCGTGATCACCCTGTTCATGGGCGGCATGTACCTGGCGATCGACCTCACCGCGGGCGAGCGCGAGCGGCAGTCGCTGGAACCGCTGTTCGCGAACCCGGTGGCGCGCTGGAAGGTGCTGATCGGCAAGCTCGCCGCGATCTGCGCGTTCTCGCTGGCCAGCCTCGCGATCACCCTGCTGGCGTTCGCGGTGGTGGGACGCTTCATTCCGGCCGAGAAGCTGGGCATGGAGCTGGACCTGGGCTGGCACTTCGCAGGCTGCGTGCTGCTGCTGATGCTGCCGCTGGTGCTGCTGCTGGCCGCGCTGCAGACCCTGGTGGCGGCGTTCGCCAAGAGTTACCGCGAGGCGCAGACCTACCTCTCGCTGCTGATGATGGTGCCGCTGATCCCCAGCGCGCTGCTGGCCTTCCTGCCGATCAAGTCGCAGGCGTGGATGTACGCGGTGCCGCTGCTGGGCCAGAACCTCGGCATCATGCAGCAGCTGCGCGGCGACGGCGTCAGCGGCGAGCAACTGCTGCTGTGCCTCGCCGGCACGCTGGCGGCAGCGCTGGTCGCGGTGGGGATCACCGCGCAGCTGTACCGTTCGGAGAGGCTGGCGATCTCGGGTTGATTCCGGCCCCTTCCTCCCCTGGATGCAGGGGAGGAGGGTTCATGCGGCGGCGTGGCGCAGCAGCCATTGCGCCACCGCCTGCGGATGTTCCAGCTGCAGGTGGTGGCCGCCGTCCATGTGCTGGACCGCGATGCGTGGCACGCAGGCGGCGCGCGCCTGCATCATCGCCGCGGGCAGGTACGGCGTGGTCGGTTGCGACAGCAGCAGCGCGGCGGGCGCCTCGATGCCGGCGAGCAGGGCCAGGATCTGCGACTCGGCCAGCCGGACCGCGGTGGGGCGCGTGAGACGCGGGTCGCTGCGCCACTGCCAACCGCCTTCGGTTTCCCGCAGGCCGCGCTCCACGATGGGACGGGCCAGCTCCGCGGCCAGGCCGCTGGCGACGGCGCGGGCGCGGGCGGCCTGTTCGGCATCGCGGAACACGCGCAGCACCTTGCCGTCGGCGGGCGGCTTGGCCAGCGCGTCGCGATAGCGCTGCAGTGTGTGCATGCCGTCGTCGCCCAGTGGCCCCAGGCCTTCGATCAGCCACAGGTGCTCGACCCGCCCCGGCGCGGCAGCAGCCACCAGCGAGGCGACGCCGCCACCCAGCGAATGGCCGAGCAGGCTGCAGCGCGGCAGTTCCAGCGCATCGAGCGCGGCCAGCACGGCGCGCACGTGGTCGAGGTAGTGGTAATGGGCGCCCGCGGGCAGGTGGTCGCTGTGGCCGTGGCCGGGCAATTCCAGCGCGATCACGCGATGGTGCGGCGCGAGCAGCGGCGCCAGCGCGGCGAAACTGCCGGCATTGTCCAGCCAGCCATGCAGTGCGACGAGGGGTGGTGCCGCGGCATCCCCCCATTCCAGCGCGGCCAGCGTGAGCCAGGGCAGCGCGACGCGCCGTTCGCGCGGCCCGCTCACGCGGGCCAGCCGGCGAGGTGGCGGCGCACCAGCGCGGCGAGGCTGCGCACCTGCTCCGGGCTGTCGTTGAGTGCGGGGATGTAGCGCAGCTTCCCGCCGCCGGATTCGGCAAAGAAATCGCGGTTCTGCATCGCGATCTCCTCCAGCGTCTCCAGGCAGTCCACCGCGAAGCCGGGGCAGGCCACGTCGAGCCGCTGCACGCCATCGCCGGCGAGGCGGCGTACGGTGGCGTCGGTATACGGCGAGAGCCAGGCCTCGCGGCCCACCCGCGACTGGAAGCTCACGAGCAGCTGCGACTCGTCGAGTTTCAACCGTTCGCTCAGCAGGCGGACGGTAGTCCGACATTGTTCGGCGTAAGGATCGCCGAGGCGCACATAGCGCTCGGGGATGCCATGGAACGAGAGCAGCAGCTTGTCGCCGCGGCCGTGGTCGGCCCACCAGCGTTCGATGCCCGCGGCCAGCGCCTCGATGTGGCCGGGATCGTCGTGGTAGTCGTTGATGAAGCGCAGTTCCGGCGGCCAGCGCAGTGCCTTCATCGCATCGGCCACCGCGTCGATCACCGAGCCGGTGGAGGTAGCCGAGTACTGCGGGTAGAGCGGCAGTACCAGCAGGCGGCGCACGCCTTCCTCTTGCAATGTCTCGATGGTCTTCGCCACCGCCGGCTCGCCGTAGCGCATCGCCAATGCCACGCGCACGCCTCCGCCCAGCTCGGCCTGCAGCGCGCGTGCCAATGCCTCGCTGCGCCAGCGCAGCGGGGAACCTTGGGCGTCCCAGATGCGTCCATAGGCATGCGCGGAACGCCGCGGCCGCAGGCGCAGGATCACGCCGTGCAGGATCGGCCACCATTTCCAGCGCGGGTAGTCGATCACCCGGCGGTCGGAAAGGAATTCGGCCAGGTACGGTCGCAGCGCCTTGGCGGTGGGTGCCGTTGGCGTGCCCAGGTTGACCAGCAGCACGGCTGTCTGAACGGATGCCGCCGCAGCAGGGACGGAAAGGCCAGCGGGGCCGGTATAGTGATCGAGGTCAGGCATCGTGGCGGCGGCGGTGAAACTTCCGTGAGTCTGCCACAAGCGCGACGCGCATCCCCGCAACCCCCATGACGGAGCTGCCCATGTTCAAGACATCCCTGCATCGCTTGCTGCTGGTCGGCGCGGCCCTGCTGTTGCCGGCGATGGCCGTGCATGCCGACGACGATTCACCGCAGGCGCGCGCCCAGAGCGCGGTGCGCGTGCTCAACGAGATCGAGCAGGCGCCGGACAAGGCCATCCCCAGCGATCTCCTGAAGGACGCGCGGGCGATCGCGGTGATCCCCGACGTGCTGAAGGTCGGCTTCGTGTTCGGCGGGCGCCGCGGCGAGGGGCTGATCTCGGTGAAGAGCCCGGACGGCACCTGGTCCAATCCCAGCTTCATCTCCTTCGGCGGCGGCAGCGTCGGTTTCCAGATCGGCGTGTCGTCCACCGACGTGATCCTGGTGTTCCGCACCCAGCGCGGCGTGGACTCGATCGTCAACGGCAAGTTCACCGTCGGCGCCGACGCCTCGGCTGCGGCCGGCCCGGTCGGCCGCACCGCCTCGGCCGCCACCGACCAGCAGCTGAAGGCGGAGATCTACTCGTACTCGCGCGCGCGCGGCCTGTTCGCCGGCGTGGCGCTGGACGGCTCGGTGCTGAAGATCGACCAGGACGCCAATGCGGCGGTGTACGGCGCAGGCATCACCCCGCGGCGGATCTTCGAGGGCGGCGTGAGCAACGTGCCGCCGTACGTGGTGAAGTTCCGCGATGCGCTGGAAGAGTACACTTCCAAGTGACCGCCTTGTGCGAAGATCGGCGATTCGCGGGCGGAGCCGTTTCCGCCCCGGGTCGCCTCGAGGAACATCATGGGTTTTGACAGCATCTGGCATTGGCTCCTGCTCCTGGTCATCGTGCTGCTGATCTTCGGCACCAAGAAGATCGGCAACATCGGCTCCGACCTCGGCAACGCGGTGCGCGGCTTCAAGAAGGCCATGCACGGCGACGAGGACGAGAAGGCGAAGGAATCGCAGCAGACGAAGGAGCAGCTGCGCGCCGATCCGCCGGCGGCCTCGTCGGCGAACGCCACGCAGGACCAGCGCGACTCGCACGAGTCGAAGTAAGAGCGGGTTCGGAGTCCGGGGCATGATCGAGATCAGCTTCGGCAAGCTGGTGCTGCTCGCGCTCGTCGCGCTGATCGTGCTCGGCCCCGAGAAGTTGCCTGGCGCGGCCCGCACTGCGGGTGCACTGCTGCGCCGCGTGCGCAACGGCTGGGACAGCGTGCGCGCGGAAGTGGAGCGCGAACTGGAAGTGGAAGAGATCAAGCGCACCGCCCGCGAGGCCGCCGCGCGCGCCGAGGCCGCGCAGAACGAATTCAAGGACAGCATGCAGCAGGTGCGCCAGCCGGTCGACGAGGCGGCGGCCACGCTGAAGTCCGCCGCGGCGGCGCCGGAGCCGGCCGCGCCGGAAGCTACGCCCGAGGCGCAGCAGGAGCTGCCGCTGGGCGAGCCGTCCGTCGAGCCGGCCACCAAGGAGTCCGCGCATGGCGGCCGTTGATCCCGACGATTCCGGCGACGACCTGCAGCAGGGCCTGTTCTCGCACCTGATCGAACTGCGTTCGCGCCTGCTCAAGGCGATCGCCGCCGTGCTGCTCGTGCTGGTGGCGCTGGTGCCGTTCGCGAACCGGCTGTACTCGGAACTGGCCGCGCCGCTGGTGGCGCGCCTGCCGCAGGGCGCGCACCTGATCGCCACCGAGGTGGCCAGCCCGTTCATCACGCCGCTGAAGCTGGCGTTCTACGCCGCGCTGTTCATCAGCATGCCGGTGGTCCTGTACCAGTTGTGGGCCTTCGTCAGCCCCGGCCTGTACAAGCATGAGAAGCGCCTGGCGCGGCCGCTGCTGGTCGCCGCCCTGGCACTGTTCTATTGCGGCTGCGCTTTTGCGTATTTCCTGGTACTGCCGGCGGCGTTCCGTTTCCTCACCGCGGTGACCCCCGCGGGCGTGGAGATGATGACCGACATCACGCACTACCTCGACTTCGTGATGCTGATGTTCTTCGCGTTCGGCCTGTGCTTCGAGGTGCCGGTGGCGGTGGTGATCCTCGCCGCCGTGGGCGTGGTGGACCTGGCCAAGCTGCGCAACGCGCGCCGCTACGCGATCGTGGGTGCGTTCGCGGTGGCGGCGATCATCACGCCGCCGGACATCACCTCGATGATCATGCTCGGCATCCCGATGTGCCTGCTCTACGAGCTGGGCATCCTCGCGGTGCGCTGGCTGCTGCCAGGCAAGGCGGCGGGCTGAGCCCGCGCCCGGGAAGCCCTGGTTTTATCCGTCATCCCGGCAAGGGGCGGGATGGCGGGCAAGCATCAGGCATTCCTTACGGCTGCGCGGTTGAAGTCGCCGCCGCCGGGGCCGCCACCGTGGCGGCCGGCGCCGGCAACGGCTCCACCTTCGCCGCATCGTCCGCACGCCGCTTCAGGCCACCGTGCTTGTACAGGTCGCTGGCCACCTGGTAGTAGGCGATCGCGGTGTCCACCAGGTCCTGCCTGACCGGCGCCACGGGCGTGGCGTCGCCGGTGGCGAAGTCGGGCTTCAGCTGCTCCAGCCGCTTGCGCGGTTCGAGGATGGTGAGCGTGTCGCCGTGCACGTAGCCCAGCTTCTCGTAGGTGCCGGGGAAGGCGTGGCCCTGCTCCGGCGTGCGCTGGAACACATCCTGGCCGAAGAAGCGCGAGCGGTAGCTGAAGTCGAGCAGGCCGAGCAGGGTGGGCGGGATGTCGAGCTGGCCCATCAGCGCGTCCACGCGCTCCGGCTTGAACTGCTCCGGCGCGTAGATCCACAGCGGGATGTGATAGCGGTTGATCGGGATGCTGGTCTTGCCCGCGCTGGAAGCGCAGTGGTCGGCGGTGATCACGAACACCGTGTCGGCGAAGTACGGCTTCGCGCGCGCGCGCTTGATGAAGTCCTCGATCGACCAGTCGGTGTAGGCCACCGCGCCCGGCCGCGACGGCGCCTGGAATTTCACGCGGCCGGCCGGATAGGTGTAGGGCCGGTGGTTCGAGGTGGTCATGATGTGCAGGAAGAACGGCTTGCCCTCGGCGTGGATCTGGTCCATCTGGCTCAGCGCCAGCGTGTACAGGTCCTCGTCGGCCACGCCCCACACGTTCTGGCTGTGGATGGTCATGTCCTTCGGGATCGCGCTGCGGTCCACCGTCCGGTAGCCGTTGTGGCCGAAGAAGTAGTTCATGTTGTCGAAGTAGCCGTAGCCGCCGTAGACGAACTCCGACACGTAGCCGCGGTCGTTGAACACGCTGGCCAGCGAGAACAGGTTCTCGTTGTCCTTCTCGCGTACCAGCGAGTCGCCCGGCGTGGGTGGCACCGACAGCGACAGCGCCTCCAGCCCACGCACCGTGCGCGTGCCGTTCGCGTAGAGGTTGTCGAAGAAGATGCTCTTGTCGACCAGCGAATCGAGGAAGGGCGTGAGGCCCTCCTTGTTGCCAAAGGTGCCGAGGTAGTCGCCGGACAGGCTCTCCACGCTGATCAGCACCACGTTCAGGTGCTTCTCCGGCCCGTTGGCGCGGATCTCGCGGGTGAGGTCGCGCGGATCGTTGCTGGTGAAGCTGGCGTTCGGCGCCTTGAGGTCCCCGCGAATCAGCTTGAACGCCTCCGCGTCGGGCAGCGAGCGGTAGAACTTCTTGTAGTCGAGGTGGCTGGAGCGGAACGCCGCGAAGAACTGGTAGATGCCGTTGCCGGCCAGCTCGTTGACGTAGTTGTTCGCGGTGCGGTCCTTCATCTCGCCGTTGACCGCGGCCACCGAGACCGCGGTGAGCACCAGCCACACCAGCGGCACGCGGGCGCGCTGCATGAGCGTGCTGCCGTCGTCGCGCGCGCGCAGGCCGCGCCGGGAGAGCACGAACACCACCAGCGCCAGCACCACCAGCAGGGTCAGCCAGGTGCCGATGGGGTAGGACTCGCGGATGTTGCCGATCACCTCGGTGGTGTAGACGAGGTAGTCCACCGCGATGAAGTTGAAGCGCGAGCTGAACTCGTTCCAGAACACCAGCTCCGACGCCGCCACGAACAGGAGGCCGTACAGCAGGGCCAGGCCCAGGATGTACAGCCCCCACTGTCCGCTGGCGCGGTTGTAGGCCAGCGCGGGCAGCGGCAGGAAGAACAGGAACACCGGGATCAACGGCCGCACGTCCTTCAGGTGCGCGTGCCACATGAGGTGCAGCACGCCGAAGCAGGCAGCGAACAGCAGCACCAGGATGGTGAGCCAGGCCAGCCAGCGCGCCAGCCCCGCCACCGCCGCACGGCGGGTCGGCACCAGCCACAGGAACAGCACCATCGGCCACGCCAGGTACAGGTAGGTGACCAGGTCGTAGCCCAGGCCCACGCCGAATGCGTACAGCCAGTGCAGCGGATTCGGCGCCACGTTGCTGCCCGACATCACCAGCAGCACGATGCGGGTGACGAACGAGATCGCGAGGTAGGTGATGCCCAGCCACCACAGGGGCCGGAACCGCTGGCGCAGCGGCGAGGAAGAGAACAGGGCGCGCGACACGGGCAGCTCCAGAAGGCGGGGAACGAAGAGGCGCCGGCATGGCCGGCATCCAGACGGGCGTTATACCCGCACGGGCTTAGATGTTACATAGTTTCATTTCGGCCGTTCGGCGATCGCGGCGATGCGGGCCCGCTCCATCGCGGCGCCGATCGCCGGTCCCGCAAGCCCCTGCGCCACGAACGGCGCCGCGGTCACCGCGGCGGCGGCTGTGCGGGCGCGGCGCAGGCAATCGGCCTGCGGGTAATCGTCGTGTCCGTGGCCCAGCCGGCCGCGCTTGTCGGCGAGACAGGCGGCGAGGAAGGTTTCCAGCCGCTCAGGCCGGCGCAGCGCGTCCAGCGCGGTGAGCAGCTTCAATACCCTGGCGGGCTTCAGCTCCAGCGCGCGATGCGCATTGAGGTGCTCGCGGCAGACCAGCTCGGCCAGTGCGGCGTGTTCGGCCGGTACCTTCAGCCGCGCCGCCAGCGCGCGCAGCGGCGCCACGCCGCGTTGTTCGTGCATCACGTGGCGCGGCAGTTCGTCGGCCGGCGTCAGCGCCTTGCCGAGGTCATGGGTGAGTGCGCAGAAGCCCACCAGGTCGTCGCCCGGCGCGATCGCGGCCGCGGCATCCAGCACCAGCTCCATGTGTGCGCCGGTGTCGATCTCGGGATGGAACTCCGCGCGCTGCGGCACGCCGTACAGCGCGTCGACTTCCGGAAACAGCACGCGCAGCGCACCCGCCTCGCGCAGCACGCGCAGGAAGGCGGACGGCCGCGCCTCGGCCAGCGCCTTGCGCGTCTCCGCCCACACCCGCTCGGGCACCAGGTGATCCACCTCGCCGTCGGCCACCATCTGCCGCAGCAGGGCCATGGTCCCGTCGGCCACGGTAAAGCCCAGCGGCGCGAAGCGCGCGGCGAAGCGCGCCACCCGCAGCAGGCGCACGGGATCCTCCACGAAGGCCGGCGAGACGTGCCGCAGCACGCGTGCCTCGATGTCGCGCGCGCCGCCGTACGGATCGATCAGCACGCCGTGCTCGTCCTCGGCGATCGCGTTGATCGTGAGGTCGCGCCGTGCCAGGTCGTCCTCCAGCGTCACTGCGGGATCGGCGTGGAACTCGAAGCCGTGGTAGCCGCGTCCGCTCTTGCGCTCGGTGCGCGCCAGCGCGTATTCCTCGCCGGTCCGCGGATGCAGGAACACCGGGAAATCCCTGCCCACCGGCCGGTAGCCTTGCGCCAGCAGATCCTCCGGGCGCGCGCCCGTCACCACGTAGTCGCGGTCGCCCTCCGGCCGTCCCAGCAGCTTGTCGCGGACCGCGCCGCCGACGAGATAGATGCGCATGAGCAGGATTGTGGCATGGCGCGCGGCGTTCCCCGTGCGCCCGGCATGGTCGCAACCGTCATCGCATCAGCGGCGACTGCTGCTGGCCGGGGCAGGCGCAACGCCGTTCGCGGTCGATGCGGCCGCCGGCACCTGCACCGAGCCGGTGGGAGCCGGTGGCGGCGTGGGGCAATCCACCGGCTTGCGCGGCGTGAGGCTGGTCGGCAGCGCATAGGGCTGGCCGATCGGCGTAAGCCGGTCGGACATCGGCAGCACCTTGCCGTGCAGGCGCCAGTCGTACATCACGCTGTAGTCCATCACGCGGGCCACGTATTCGCGGGTTTCCTTGTACGGGATGGTGGCGATGAACAGGTCGGGCGGCAGCGAACTGCGCGCAGCCACCCACAGGTCGACGCGGTTGGGACCAGCGTTGTAGGCGGCGCTGGCGAGCCAGGGCGCGCCGTTGTAGCGCGCCGCCATCTGCGCCAGATAGCGCGTGCCCAACGCGATGTTCACCGCGGGGTCGTACAGGCTGTCGCCACCGGCCCAGGCCAGGCCGTTGCGCTTCGCGACCAGGGCGGCGGTGGCGGGCACCAGCTGCATAAGGCCGCGCGCGTCGGCGCCGGAGCGCGCGTCGCTCATCCACGCGCTTTCCGCGCGCAGGATGCCGTAGGCCCAGGCGGGGTCGATGCCGGCCTGCCCGGCCTGCGGCACCAGGCCGTCCTGGCTGGCCAGCGGGAAGCGCAGCGTGTAGTAGCGCATCGCCTCGCCGTGGTTGAGCGTGAATGCCGCGCGGTCGTACCAGTCGTGGCTGTCCGCCAGCTCGACGGCCAGCACCTGGGTGCGCTCGTCGGCGCCGTCCAGTGCGCGCGACCATTCGCGCCGCGCCAGTTTCGGCAGGTCCACCGCGAACAGTTCGAACGCGCGCAGCAGGCCGGGTTGCGCCAGCAGCGCCTGTCGTTGGCGTGGCGCGTCGGGCGACGCGCGCGGGCAGATCACGTAGGGCTGCCTGAGCTGGTCGGCGGCGAGGAAGCCGAAGAACGTGGTCGCGCCGGCGAGGTCGGTGTAGATCGCCTGCGCCTCCTCGCCGTGGCCGGTGGCGGCCAGGGCGCGGGCGCGGAACCAGCGCCACTCGGCGTCCTGCTGCTGTGCCTCCGGCATCGCGGCGATCGCCGCCAGCACGGCGGACCAGTCCTGCGCGGCCAGCGCCACGCGCGCGCGCCATTCGCGGGTGGCGGCGGTCTGCGCGGTGGCGGGCAGGGCGATCAGCCGCGTGAGCGCATCCGGCTCGAAGTCGGTGGCGTGGAACAGC
>DATEKS010000105.1:0-18526 GCA_035277325.1 Rhodanobacter sp. | reverse complement strand
CAGCTGCTGCCGCAAGCCAAGGGATGAGTGGAGACAGGTGAGATGGGCAACGGTGCGTTGCGTTCCGGCTCTTCTCTCGCTCCCTGCTTCCCTGCTCCCTCGCAAAAAGCCCCGCTCGGAGCGGGGCTTTTTGCTGTGACGCGTAGCGGTACGCCCCGCTCAGTCCCCCATCTGCTTCTGCAGATGTTCGCGGCGCTCCTGCGCATCCAGCGACAGCGTGGCGATCGGGCGCGCGTCGAGGCGATCGACGCCGATCTCCTCGTCGGTTTCCTCGCAATAGCCGTAGCTGCCTTCCTCGATGCGGCGCAGCGCCTTGTCGATCTTGGAAATCAGCTTGCGGTAGCGGTCGCGGGTGCGCAGCTCCAGCGAATTCTCGGTCTCGCGGGTGGCGCGCTCGGCCTCGTCGCCCACGTCGCGCACCTCGTCGCGCAGGTTGTCCATGGTCTGGCGCGACTCCTCCACCAGCTGGTCGCGCCAGTCGCGCAGCTTGTTGCGGAAGTAGGCCAGGTGCATCGGGTTCATGTACTCCTCCTTGGCGGAGGGGCGGTAACCCTTGGGCAGTGCGATCTGGGTGGTGGCAGGGAGGGCGTAGCGCCCGTCTTCGCGGGTGACGCCGTTGTCTAGGGTTTTTGCAGCCAGCTTGTTCATTGAGGACGACGTGTTTTTCGATGGCTTGTGGGATGCGTGAGCCGTGGCGCCAGCGCTACGCGGCAGCACCATGGCCGTGGCACTCGCCACCTTGCCCTTGAGCGGCGAGGCGGCGGGCGGGGATGGTTTCTTCTCGACAGGCGCAGCCTTGACCGGCGCGACTGCCGGCCTGGAAGCGACCGGCTTGCCATTGACCGGCTTGGCGGCAGCTGCAGGCTTGGCGGCAACCTTCCTGGCTGCCGGCTTCGCGACCGGCTTCGAAACGGGCTTGGCAGTCACCTTGCGCGCGGCGACCGGCTTCGCCGCCGGCTTCTTCGCCGCCGGCCTGGCCACCTTTTTCGCTGCCGGCTTCGCGATCTTCTTCGCGGCGGGCTTGTGCACGGGTGCCGGTTTCCTTGCCGGGGCTTTCTTCGCCACGGGCTTCTTTGCCACCGGCTTCTTCACGGCAGGCTTGGCCACCTTCTTTGCGGCAGCCTTTTTCGCTGGCGCCTTCACGGGGGCCTTCTTCGATGCCCGCGCGCCAGCGGCTTTCGCCTTGGCGGATGCAGCATCACGCGACCGGGCCGGTGCTTTCCCTTTCGAAGCCTTGGCGGTGGTCGAACTGCGCGTGGTTTTCGCCATATTCCTTCACCATTTTTGGTCTTGGCGGCCGGGTGTTATAGCCCATGTACCCTACACCGGCAAGCCGGTTTCCAGGATACTTGCAACACTACCGGCGACGAGTTGTTCCGGCAACGTGAATGTCCTGACCCGATTCCTGCTGTTTCTGCTGCGCCTTTACAAACGCTGGCTCAGTCCCCTCTTGGGGCAGCGCTGCCGTTTCTACCCCAGTTGCTCCGATTATGCACGGGTCGCGGTCACCCGCTTCGGCCCTTGGCGCGGCTCCCTGCTCACCGCATGGCGCCTGCTGCGCTGCCAGCCGCTGTGCGAGGGCGGCGAGGATCCCGTGCCCGAGCGCTTCCACTTCCGGTCCTGCCGGTCACACGGCGATACGCACGCCCACTGACGAGCCGGGAACTTCCCTGCATCTGCGCCAACGCGCGAAAGAGGGGAATCAGGCGCCAAAGCCGCCAGGCACGCCCTTGCTGGCGTAGGCCACCGCATCGTGGGGATGCAGGCTTTCCTGGTGCTCGACGCGCACGTGGAAATCGGCGAGGCGCTCGTCGGCATCCAGCGCGAGCTGGATGCGCCGCGCGGCGTCCTCGCAGAACATCAGATTGCCACCGTTGGCGAGCGCGAAGGCCTGTTCGTCCTCGCGCTTGACCGCGGTCTGCACCGGCGTTCCCAGCGCCTGCTCGACGCGATCGAGCGTGTCGATCAGGTCGAACGGCACGCCCTCCTTCAGTCGCACCAGCAGCCGCGCCACGCTGCGCTGCGCATGCGGAGTGGCGACGATGCCGCGCTCGCTGCCCAGCCAGGAAAGCACGGCGGCGTGGTCGACGGCTTGCGTCGCGTCGAAGTCCCTGGCGAACTGTTCCTGGATCAGCTGGCGCGACAGCGCGGCGGAGGCGGGACAGGTGGAGGAATAGACCACCTCGGTGCCCAGCTCCAGCCGGAAGCCGTCCGGGCCGAGGCTGGCCTCGATCGACACCGGGTAGCTGCGCCAGCCGCTGTGGCCACTGCGCAGGGCGTTGCGGCGCACCAGTGCGTCGAAGCGGATGCTGAGGCGGGCATGGTCGGACAGGCCGGCATGCGATTCGAGGAAGGCGCGCAACAGGTTTTCCAGCACCGCAGCACTCAAGGCCCGCGTGCCGAGATGGTGGTCGACCAGGAGGTAAAGACGCGACATGTGGATGCCGCGCTTGTCCGGATGCACCAGGTTGACGAAGGCGCCGACCTGGGCGTTGGCGCGCTGCACCTCGCCGTCGCCGGCATCGAAGCGCACCGGCACCTCGATGCCATCCATGCCTACCCAGTCGAGGGCACCGCGCAGATGCGGCTGCGCCTGGCTGGCGACATCAGGCATCAGGCGGGTGGTGTTTTCATGACTGTGCATGGGGTACTCATGGAGCGCTGCGGCGTGATCACCGTCGAAGCTGCCTATTTTGGGCCAGCCTGCCGCAATGCAACAGCCAACGGTGGAGAAACGCTGCGTTCAGCCCGCCTCGCCGGCACGCCAGCGGCGCGCCGCTCGCCAGGCGGCAAACGTCGCGCCAAAGCCGCTTCGACCGCCCTGCTGCAGCACGGCCAGCGGATCACCCGCGCCGCGGGCGCGGCGCAGCAGGCGCTCGGACTCGCGCGATTCGAGCGCACGGAACACGCTCAATGGCCCAGGCAGTCGTGCAGACTCGCGCCAGGCGGCCTGCAGGTCTGCCAGCTGCGCCTTGACCGCTTCGTCGCGCGCCGCGCTGCGCTGGCCCAGGGCGCTGCGGGCGAGACCATAGCGGGCCAGCCGCGCCATCGGCAACGGCAGGCGATCGCGGTCGGCGTCGTCCTGCAGCCGGCGCAAGGCGTACAGCAGATGGCTGAGTACGGCCACGCGCGCCGCGCGTTGCGAAGTTGCTTCGCCGCCGTACCACCACGCGGTTTCCAGCGTCGCCAGCGCGCCGTGCAACCGGCCCGCAGTGGCGACCTGGGCGGGAAAATCCGCCGCCGTGCCCTCCTCCAGCTGCTCCAGCGCGGCCAGCACCGGCGCCAGCCAGCGCTCGGCGGGGATGGCATGGGCGCGTTCGTCGTCGAACAGAACCTGGGTCAACGGGTGCCGGCCGCCGCTGGCGGCGGCGCCGGACAGTTCCTCGGCCCACCAGTGGAGCTTGCCCAGTGCCACCTGCGGCTCGCGGATGCCGTAGGCGGCGGACAACAGCTCCTGCTCCAGCGCGGCCAGCGCGATATGGCCGGGATACTTCGCCGGGTCGACGAAGGCCAGCGCCACGCGCTGGGCTGGCTGCACCGCCAGCCACTTGTCGACGTAGCTCTGCAGCGCGCCGTGGGTCACCGCCGGTTCGCTCACGCCGTCACCGGCAGCTTCAGCAGCCCGGCCAGCTGGCGCGGATGCTCGATCACCGCGTCGGCGCCCCAGCTGTCCGGATTGCCGCCGTCGAGGTAGCCCCAGCGCACCGCCACTGTGTACAGGCCGGCGGCACGGCCGGCCTCGACATCGCGCGCGTCGTCACCCACGAATACGCAGCTGGCCGGCTCGACTCCTGCATGCTCGCAGGCCAGGAGCACCGGGGCGGGGTCGGGCTTCTTCACCGACAAGGTATCGCCGCAGACCACCGCGCTGGCACGCAGGTCCCAATCCATGCGCTTGATCAATTCCTCGGTGAGGAAGCCGGGCTTGTTGGTGACGATGCCCCAGCGCAATTCCTGCGCCTCGATCGCCTCCAGCAGCGGGGCGATGCCGTCGAACGGCCGCGTGTGCATCGCCAGCATGTCCTGGTAGATCTCAAGATAGCGCGGCATGCGCGCCAGCAGCGCCTCGTCGCTTTCGGCGAAGGCGCAACGCAGGATCGCGCGGCTGCCCCGCGAGACCACCTTGCGTACCGCGGCGTAGTCCGGCACGGCCGCACCGACTTCCGCGCAATAGGCCGCGAGCGCGGCGTGGAGATCGGGAGCGCTGTCGAGCAGGGTGCCGTCCAGATCGAACAGCACGCCTTTGATATCCGAGGGTGGCGTCATGCCGGCTTCCTTGCGCAGAGGATGTAGTTCACCGCGGTGGTGCGGCCCAGCCACGCCTTGCGGCTGAGCGGGTTGTAGCCGAGGCCGCTGACATCCTCCAGTTCCAGGCCCGCGTGGCGCAACAGGCGCGCCAGTTCGGAGGGTTTGAGGAACTGTGCGTAGTGATGGGTGCCGCGCGGCAGCAGGCGCATCAGGTATTCCGCGCCGAGGATGGCCGCGCCGAACGCGGCCGGCGTGCGGTTGAGCGTGGACAGGAACAGCCGACCGCCGGGCCTGAGCATCGCGGCAAGATCGTGCACCAGGGCGGCGGGATCGGGCACGTGCTCGATCAGCTCCATGCAGCACACCGCGTCGAACGCCCCCGGCTCGGCCTCGGCCAACTCGGCCGAGGACTGCTTGCGGTAGTCCACCTTGAGGCCGGATTCGTGCAGGTGCAGGCGCGCGATCTCGATCACCTTCAGGCCCATGTCGATGCCGGTGACCTCGGCGCCCGCGCGCGCCAGCGCCTCGCTGAGCAGGCCACCGCCGCAACCCACGTCGGCCACTTTCGCGCCGCGCAGGTCCACGCGCGCGGCGACGTAATCGGCGCGCACCGGGTTGAGGTCGTGCAGTGGGCGCGATTCGCCGTCGGGGTCCCACCAGCGCGCGGCCAGCTGGTCGAAGCGGGCGATCTCGGCGGGGCTGACGTTGGTGGTGGTCATGTTCGAGTCCACGCTGGGCACATGAGTCTATTGAAAAGTACAGCCACGGATGGCCGCTTCACTGGTTTTCGCGTTCACGAATGGGCCATGGCCGTGGCGGGATCCGTGGCCCCGGATAGCCGCCCTGCCCCGTGTGTCCATCAAGGCATGCAAAAGCTAACCCGCCAGCCATTCGTACAACGTGATGTCCCAGCCGCCACTGATGTGGCAGGGATCGCGATGGGCGATCTCCAGCGCCTCGTCGAGTGATGCGGCACGCAGCAGGTAGGCGCCGCCGCTCTTGTCGCCGAACGCCCCGGACAATTCGTTGCGTCCCTGTGCGCGCAGGCTTTCGAGGAATTCGCGGTGCAACGGGACGACTGCCGGGTCGAAAGACGGACGGCGCATGACGAGGACGAGGTAGCGGTTCATTCTCAATGCCTCGCGATGCGCTCGCGCCAGGCGCGCGTGCGGGCAAGGATGGCCTCGACGTCCATCTCCACCAGCGCGCGCGCGGCGAGCTTGCGGCGGCCGGCGATCCACACGTCGCTGACCTGGTGGCGGCCGGTGGCGTAGGACAGCTGCGAGGCCACGTGGTACAGCGGCTGGGTTTCCAGGTCCGACAGGCGGACGGCGGCGAGGTCGGCCTGCTTGCCCGCCTCGATGGAACCGATCTTCGCGTCCAGTCCCATCGCCCTGGCGCTGCCCAGCGTGGCCGCACGCAGTGCGCTGGCGGCGTCGAACGCGGCGGCGTCGTTCGCCACCGCCTTGGCCAGCAGCGCCGCGGTGCGCAGCTCGCCGAACATGTCCAGATCGTTGTTCGAGGCGCAACCGTCGGTACCGATGGCGAGATTCACACCGGCCTTGCGCAGCTTCTCCGCCGGGCAGAAGCCGGAGGCGAGCTTGAGGTTGGATTCGGGGCAATGCACCACCGACACGCCGGCCTCGGCGCAGGCGGCGATCTCGCCGTCGGTGAGCTGGGTCATGTGCACGGCGATCAGGCGGTCGTTGACCAGGCCCAGTTTCTGCAGGCGCTGGAACGGGCGCAGGCCACTCTTCTGCTTCTCTTCCTCGACCTCGTGCGCGGTCTCGTGCAGGTGCAGGTGCACCGGGATGTCGAGCTGGTCGGCCAGCACGCGGATGCGCGCGAAGCTCTCGTCGGACACCGTGTACGGCGCATGCGGCGCGAACGCGGTGGACACCAGCGCGTCGCCGCGGAAGCCGTCGTGCACTTCGCTGGCACGCTCGAAGTATTCGTCCTGCGACTTCGCCCACGCGGTGGGGAACTCGATCACCGGCAGGCCCACCACGGCGCGGAAGCCCAGCTTGCGGTAGGTGGCGCCGATGGCGTCGGGAAAGAAGTAGTTCTCGTTGGCGCAGGTGGTGCCGCCACGCAGCATCTCGGCCACCGCCAGTTCCACGCCGTCGCGCACGAACTCCGGGCCGATCACCTTGGCTTCGGCCGGCCAGATGTGCTGCTGCAGCCACACCATCAGCGGCAGGTCGTCGGCCAAGCCGCGCAGCAGGGTCATCGGGTTGTGCGTGTGGGCGTTGACCAGGCCGGGGATCAGCGCGTGCTCGGGCAGGCGCACGGTCTCGCGCGGCGCGTAGGCAGCGCGCGCCGCGGCGATCGGCAGCAACGCGAGGATGCTGTCGCCGTCGATCGCCACCGCGTGGTCTTCCAGCACCACGCCGTGCGGTTCGACCGGGACGACCCAGCGGGCTTCGATGAGGGTATCGATGGGTTGCAGCTCGTTCTGGCTCATCGCTCGATGCATCCTGATCGTGAATACGCGATGGGGCGGCCCACCTCGCGGCGTCCGCCCCATGTGTCGCGGCTCCGCAGCGCGGAACCGGGCGATCTTACTTGCCGACGCGGCTGACGTATTCGCCGGTGCGGGTGTCGACCTTGATCACCTCGTCCTGGCCCACGAACAGCGGTACGCGCACTACGGCGCCGGTTTCCAGCGTGGCCGGCTTGCCGCCGCCGCCGGAGGTGTCGCCGCGCACGCCGGGGTCGGTCTCGGTGATCTTCAGCTCGACGAAGTTCGGCGCCTGCACCGCGATGATCTCGCCGTTGAACAGGGTGACCACGCACTCTTCCTCGCCCTTCAGCCACTTCGCCGCGTCGCCCATGCCGGCCTTGGTGGCCTGGTGTTGCTCGAAGTTTTCCTGGTGCATGAAGTGCCAGAACTCGCCGTCGGAGTACAGGTACTGCATGTCGGTATCGGTGACGTCGGCGACCTCGAAGGAGTCGCTGGACTTCATCGTCTGCTCGGTGGTGCGGCCGGTCTTCAGGTTGCGGATGAAGATGCGGGTGAACGCCTGGCCCTTGCCGGGCTTGATGAACTCGGCTTCGGTGATGATCCACGGATCGTTGTTGTGAAGGATCTTCATGCCCTTCTTGACGTCGTTGAGACCGGCGGTGGCCATGCGGTGAACTCCAGGATGTGAATGGTCAGGGCCCGAACGACGCCCCCGCGCCGCAGCAGGCGGCTAGAATGGACGGTTCGAGGGTCCGGTACGGCCCGGACAAGGCCACACATGATAACCGCAAGCCCAGGCGCACGCATTACACCTGCCCCCGGCGCGCCGGCCGGCGACTGGCGGCAGCTGTGGCGCGAGGCCGTCACCGACGCTACCGAGCTGCTCGCCCTGCTGGGTCTGTCGCGACTCGCCGCGAAGCTGCCGCCGGCGGATGCCGGTTTCGCCCTGCGCGTACCGCACGGTTTCGTGGCCCGCATGCGCCACGACGATCCGCGCGATCCCCTGCTGCTGCAGGTGCTGCCGCAGCTGGCCGAACTGGACGAGGTGCCCGGCTTCGTCGCCGACGCGGTGGGCGACCTGGCCGCTCGCGAGGCTCAGGGCGTGTTGCACAAGTACCACGGCCGCGCCCTGCTGATCGCCAGCGGCAGCTGCGCGGTCAACTGCCGCTACTGCTTCCGCCGGCACTTCCCCTACGGCGAGGAAATGGCCGCCGCCGGCCAATGGCGGCAGGCGCTGGAACACCTGCGCCAGGACGCGTCGATCAGCGAGCTGATCCTGTCCGGCGGCGATCCGCTGGCGCTGTCCACGTCCAAGCTGGAAGAACTGTCGCGCGGCCTCGCCGGCATCCCGCACGTCACCCGCCTGCGTATCCACACCCGCCTGCCGGTGGTGCTGCCCGAGCGTATCGACGACGCCTTCACCGCCTGGCTGGAAGCCTTGCCGCTGCAGAAGGTGGTGGTGCTGCACGCGAACCATGCGAACGAATTCGACGCCGGCGTGGATGCCGCCTGCGTGCGCCTGCGCGCGGCGGGCGCAACGCTGCTGAACCAGTCGGTGCTGCTGCGCGGCGTCAACGACGATGCCGGGGCGCTGGCCGCGCTGTCCGAGCGCCTGTTCGCCGCCGGCGTGCTGCCCTACTACCTGCACCAGCTCGACCGCGTGCAGGGCGCCGCGCACTTCGAGGTGGACGACGCCCACGCACTGGCGCTGGTCGACGCGCTGCGCGCCCGCCTGCCCGGCTACCTGGTGCCGAAGCTGGTGCGCGAAGTGGGCGGAGAGCCGTCCAAGCGTCCGCTGTAAACCTGTGACTGGTCGCATCCGCTTGGCCATCCGCTGGCAGTTCCGCCGCCAATCCGTTACAACCGAGCCTGCACATCGCCTCGCCCGGAAGGCGAGCGGCCTTCATTGCTTCCCGCAACACGGCAGCCCATGAAAAAAGACTTCGTCATCAGGATTCTCTTCATCGAACACTCGGTCGAGGAGGCGGAGCAGATCATCAGCCTGCTGCGCAACACCGGCATCGCGGTGCGCCCGGCGCGCGCCACCGCCGCGGACCAGGTGCAGGCGGCGCTGTCCGAACTGGAACCGGACCTGGTGATGTTCGATCCCGCCAACGGCGCCATCACCCTGCCCGAGGTGGTGCGCATGCTCGATGCCCACGGCAGCGACTACTCCCTGCTCGGCCTGGTCGGCTCGCTGGACAACCGCGAAGTGGCCGAGCTGTTCGAGCAGGGCGTGCACGGTGTCGCCGCGCGCGGCATGCCGGGCCAGTTGCTGGCGGTGCTGCGGCGCGAGTTCGAGGCCCTGCAGACCCGGCGCCAGCTGCGCCGGCTGGAGGCCACGCAGCGCGAACTGGAACGCCGCTGCGACGCCCTGCTCGACTCCTCCCGCGACGCCATCACCTACGTGCACGAGGGCGTGCACGTGCGCGCCAACCTGGCCTACCTGGAGACCTTCGGCCACGAGAGTTTCGACGACCTGCTCGGCATGCCGATCCTCGACATGATCGACGCCGCCGACGTCGACGAATTCAAGAACCTGCTGCGCGGCCATACCCGCCAGGAGAAGCTGCCGAACCAGGTCAGCCTGCGCGCCCGCCGCGCCGACGGCAGTCCGTTCGATGCCACCGTGGAATTCGCCCCGGCCACGTTCGAAGGCGAGCCCTGCCTGCAGATCGTGTTCCGCCGCCAGCTGGTCGATCCGGCGGCGCTGGAGCAGTTGCAGCGCGATCCGGTCACCGGCCTGTACAACCGCGCGCACATGCTGGAGAGCATCGACCACGCGGTGATCGACGCCGCCAAGGGCAAGAAGGGGCAGTCGCTGCTGCTGATCGAGCCGGACAACTGGACGGCGCTGGTGAGCAGCATCGGCCTGGCAAAGGCCGACGAACTGCTGGCCGGCTTCTCCGACCGCGTGCGCATGCTGCTGGGCGCCGACGACGTCGCCGGCATGCTGGCGGAGCACACGCTGGGCGTGATCCTCGCTCCCCGCGCGGACGAGGCGATCAGGGAATGGATCGCCAAGCTGCAGCACGCCATCGGCAGCGAGATCTTCGACGCCGGCACGCGTTCGATCACGGTCACCGCCAGCGTCGGCGGCAGCCTGCTCGGCGAGAAGAACGCCAACACCGAGCTGCTGCTCAACCAGGCCAGCCAGGCCCTGCGCACCGCGCAGAGCCTGGGCAGCAACCAGGTCGAGCTGCACGACCCCGCCGCTCGCGAGAAGGCCGACGAGGAGCGCGAGCGCTACTGGCTGGACCTGCTGCGCAAGGCGCTGGAGGGCGAGGGCCTGATGCTCTACCACCAGCAGACCATCAGCCTGCAGGACGCCGAGGGCGACTACTCGGAAATCCTGCTGCGCATGAACGGCCCGCAGGGTGAAGTGCTGCCGGGCTTCTTCATGCCGATCGCCGAGAAGCACGGCCTCACCGGCGCGATCGACCGCTGGGTGCTCGACCAGACCATCCATGCGCTGCAGCGGCGCGAAGGCCTGGGCCAGCCCACCACGTTCTTCGTCAAGCTCACCGCCGCCTCGCTGCAGGACGACTCGCTGCTGAAGTGGCTGGGCGAGCGCCTCGGCCAGGCCGGCCTCAAGCGCGGCCGGCTGGTGCTGGAGATGACCGAGAGCAAGGTGATGACCCTGCTGCGGCCCGCGCAGGAGTTCGTCACGGCCTGGAAGAAGCTCGGCGGCCGTTTCGCGCTGGAACAGTTCGGCTCGGGCCTCAACTCGTTCCAGCTGCTCAACCATATCGACGCGGACTACCTCAAGATCGACCGCAGCTACATGGCCGACCTGCCGCAGCACCCGGAAAACCAGAAGAAGGTGACCGAACTCTGCCAGCAGGCGCGTTCGCTGAAGAAGCAGACCATCGCCGAATGGGTCGAGGACGCCACCAGCACCTCGCTGCTGTTCGCCGCCGGCGTGGACTTCGTACAGGGCAACTTCCTGCAGGTGCCGCAGCGGCTGGATTGATCCTGCGCATCCTTGCGACCGGCATGCCGATTTCGACAGCGTGCCGGCGGCATCCCGAAGAACGATCGTCAGGAATATCGGCCACAAAAAACCCGCGGAGCGATCCGCGGGTTTTTGCTTGTCGCAGCGAATGTGCCCGCGCTTACTCGGCGCTGGCGGCAGCCTTGTTCGCGGCCTTGATCGCGGCGGCGGCAGCGATGTCTTCCTTGATGCGGGCAGCCTTGCCTTCCAGGCCACGCAGGTAGTACAGCTTGGCGCCGCGCACCTTGCCCTTGCGCTTCACCTCGACCGAATCGATCGCCGGGCTGTGTGCCTGGAACACGCGCTCCACGCCGGTACCGTGCGAAATCTTGCGCACGGTGAAGGCCGAATGCAGGCCGCGGTTGCGCTTGGCGATGACGATGCCCTCGAAAGCCTGCACGCGCTCGCGATTGCCTTCCTTCACCTTGACGTTGACCACCACGGTGTCGCCGGCGCCGAACTCCGGCAAGGGACGGGTGATCTGCTCGGCTTCGAACTGCTGGATGATCTTGTTCATGGCGACCTCAGTGGTTTGCGGCATTCCCTGCCGCGGTAGTTCTGGTGGCGGCGATCCAGAGCCGCGTTGGTTAGTTTTTGCGATCTTCCTTGATCGCGAGAATCAAACAGCGGCCATCCATGGCCGCACTCTTCAATTTCCACCCGCCGCGCGGTATTCGCGACGGAATTCTTCCAGCAACGCACGGGATTCCGCATCCAGCGCGCGTTGCGCCAACAGTTCCGGGCGTCGCAGCCAGGTCCGGCCCAGCGCCTGCTTCAGGCGCCAGCGGCGGATCGCCGCGTGGTCGCCGGAGAGCAGCACCGGCGGTACCTCGCCGTAGGCATCCCGCACCGGCTTCGCGTAGTGGGGGCAGTCCAGCAGGCCGTTCGAGAACGAATCCTGCTCGGCGGACTGCGCGTCGTTCAACGCACCGTCCTGCAACCTGCCCACCGCATCGATCACCACCGCGGCGCCCAGCTCGCCGCCGGACAGCACATAGTCGCCGATGGAAAGCTCCTCGTCGACCTCGTGCGCCAGCAGGCGCTCGTCCACACCCTCGTAACGCCCGCAGAGCAAGGCGATGCGCGGCATCTTGGCCAGCGCCTCCACCCTGCCCTGCGTCAGCCGCGCTCCCTGCGGACTGAGGTAAATCACGTGCACCGGTTCCGGCGCCATCTCGCGCATGGCCCTGAGGGCCGCCCGCAAGGGCTCGATCAGCATCACCATCCCGGGCCCGCCGCCGCAGGTGCGGCCATCCACGGTACGGTAGTTGTCGGTGGCGTAGTCGCGCGGGTTCCAGGTTTCCACCTGCAGCAGCTCGCGCTGCTGCGCGCGTCCCACCACACCGACGGCGGCGCACTGGCGCATGAAGTCGGGAAACAGCGTGACGACGTCGATGCGCATGGACCTCAAACTCCAGCTTTCAGAATTCGGGATCCCAGTCCACCACCATGCGCCCGCCGGACAGATCCACCGAACGCACGTAACTGCCCTGGACGAAGGGGATCAGCCGCTCGCGCTCGCCGTCCCGCACCACCACCACGTCGTTGGCGCCGGTGGCGAACAGGTGGCTGACCCGTCCGAGTGCCGTGCCTCCGGTGGTGACGACCTCAAGCCCTTCGAGGTCGACCCAGTAATACTCGTCCTTGCCGGGAGGCGGCAGCTGCTCGCGGGCGACGTGGATGTCGCTGCCGACGAGGGCGGCTGCCGTGTCGCGGTCGTCCACGCCGGGCAGCTGGGCCACCAGGCCCTTGCCCTGCGGGCGCCCTTTCGCTCCCGCGATCTCCTTGACCTCTCCCGGCGCCGTTGCCAGCTGCCAGGGGTGGTAGTCGAAGATCTTCGTGCGCGGCTCGGTCCAGGATTCGATCTTGACCCAGCCCTGCACGCCATACAGCCCGACGATGCGTCCGACCAGGACGCGCCGACCGGCTTCAGACACTTCAGGCCGCCTGCTGCTTGCCGGCTTCCTTCACGAGCGCGGCAACCTTGTCGCTCAGCTGGGCGCCCTTGCCCACCCACTCCTGCACACGCGCGACGTTCAGCTCGAGGCGCTTGTCCTTGCCCGAAGCGACCGGGTTGTAATAGCCCACGTTCTCGATGTTTCGGCCGTCGCGCTTGTTGCGCTGATCGGTGACCACGACGTGGTAGAACGGGCGGCCCTTGGCGCCACCGCGCGAAAGACGAATCTTGACCATGATGAAAGCTCCAGAGATGCCGGAATCGCCGGCCGCACGCACGAAGCCGTGCGCGGTAAACGCGGCATTTTAGGGGGATGTGATTGAAAAAGGAAGAGGTTATACGGTTTGCAGGGTAGCGGTGGCGGCCAACCAGCCTGAAAACCAGGGCCTTGCCTGATGCCCGGAAAGGGCATCCTGCCCTTCCCGAGCTCGCCCATCGCCACGCGATGGGGGACGAGCGGACCATCCTTGGCCCGCGCTGGCGGGCCGCAGCCCGCCAGCCATCAGCGCGGCGGCAGTCCGCCCATGCCACCCATCCCGCCCATGCCCTTCAACGCGCCGCTCATCTGGCGCAGCAAGCCCTTGCCGCCACCGCGGGAGAGCTTGGACATCATCTTTTCCATCTGCATGTACTGCTTGAGCAAGCGGTTGACGTCGGCGGGCTGGGTGCCGGAGCCACGCGCCACGCGGGCACGGCGCGAGCCGTTCAGCAGGTCGGGATGGCGGCGTTCCTTCGGCGTCATCGAGCCGATGATCGCCACCATGCGCTTGATCTCGCCGTCGTTGACCTTGGATTTCACGCTGTCGGGCAGGCCGGAGACGCCGGGCAGCTTGTCCATAAGGCCGGCCAAGCCGCCCATGTTGTTCATCTGCTCCAGCTGATCACGCATGTCCTCCAGATCGAAGCGCTTGCCCTTCATCACCTTCTGGGCCAGCTTCTGCGCCTTTTCCTGGTCGACCTTGCGCTCGACTTCCTCGACCAGCGACAGCACGTCGCCCATGCCGAGGATGCGCTGCGCCAAACGATCCGGATGGAACGGCTCCAGCGCGTCGGTCTTCTCGCCCGCACCGAGGAACTTGATCGGCCGCCCGGTGATGTAGCGCACCGACAGCGCCGCGCCGCCACGGGCGTCGCCGTCGGTCTTGGTGAGCACCACGCCGGTGAGCGGCAGCGCGTCGGCGAAGGCCTTGGCGGTGGTGGCCGCATCCTGGCCGGTCATCGAGTCGACCACGAACAGGGTCTCGACCGGCGTGATCGCGGCATGCAGCGCCTTGATCTCGGCCATCATCGCCTCGTCCACGTGCAGGCGGCCGGCGGTATCGACCAGCAGCACGTCGACCACTTCGCGGCGCGCGGCGGCGACGGCGTCCTTCGCGATCTGCACCGGATCCTGCCCGGCCTCGGAGGGGAAGAACTTCACGCCCACCTGCCCGGCCAGCGTGCGCAGCTGCTCGATGGCGGCCGGACGGTAGACGTCGCAGCTCACCACCATCACCTTTTTCTTCTTGCGCTCGGTGAGCAGGCGCGCCAGCTTGGCCACCGTGGTGGTCTTGCCCGCGCCCTGCAGGCCGGCCATCAGCACCACCGCCGGCGGCGTGGCCGCGAGGTTCAGCTCGCTGTTGGCCGTGCCCATCACCGCCGTCAGCTCGTCGCTGACCACCTTCACCAGCGCCTGGCCCGGCGACAGGCTCTTCATCACGTCCTGGCCCACCGCGCGCACCTTGACGCGCTGGATCAGCGCCTGCACAACCGGCAGCGCCACGTCGGCCTCGAGCAGCGCGATGCGCACCTCGCGCAGCGCCTCGCGGATGTTTTCCTCGGTCAGCCGGCCGCGGCCGCGCAGGCGGTTGACGGTGGCGGACAGGCGTTGGCTGAGCGATTCGAACATGGGTGCGGCATCGGGATACGGAACGCTTGAGTATAACCGAGGCTGCCTGGCGGCTTCGAACGGGCTCCAGATTCAGCGCGCGGGCTGCGCCTTCACCCATGCGGCGATGTCGCCGACCACGCGTGCGTCCACATGGGCCGGCACGTTGTAGTCGGCCGCCGTTCCCGTCTTGCCGGCGGGCATGAACAGGTGGCTGAGGCCGGGATACAGGTGGAATGCCGTACGCGGCCGGTTGGCCAGCTCCTGCCGCCAGCGCGCGAAATCCAGCGTGGGCGATACCTGGAAGTCGCCCTCGCCTTGCAGCAACAGCATGGGCATCGACAGCGCCTTCGCCACTTCCACCTGACGATATTCGTGCAGACTCAGCCAGTAGCCCTGCGGTATGCCGCCGAACGAACCCGTCGGCGGATGCTGCGGATCGGCACCGGCCAGCAGCTTCTGCTCGGCGGCGATGGCCTGCTCTTTGGCCGCGATCTGCGCCGTCGTCGCATGGGCGCGCATGCCCAGCTCACGCACCTGCTCGGCCGACACGTCCAGCAAGGGGCGCGCGGGCGCCGCCATCAGTATCAGGCCGGCCAGTCGTGGGTCGCGCTGGCCGATGCGCGGCGCCATCATCGCGCCCAGGCTGTGGCCGAGCACGAACACGCGCCTCGGATCGATTCCTTCTTGCCGCGCCAGCAGATGAGCCGCTGCCACGGCATCGTCGGTCACTTCCGCATCGACCACGAGACCAGCTCCGCCCTCGGGGTGGTCGAAAGTGCGTTTGTCGTAGCGGAGCGAGGCTATGCCTGCGCGTGCCAGCCCTTCGGCCATGTCGCGGAACGGCTTGTTCGGGCCAATGGTCTCGTCCATGTCATGCGCGCCGGAGCCGGCCACCAGCACGACCGCAGGAAACGGCCCGCCCCCCGCAGGAAGGGTCAATGCACCGTGCAGCGGGCCCACCGGCGTCGGCACATCCAGGGGCGACACCCGCACGCCATCGGCTTCGACATGCGCGTGCACGGCCGTGTCGATGAGCGCCTCCGCGGGCACGAAGCGATAGATGGTGAGCTTGTCCTGCGCATCGCAGCCGGCCACGAAGCCGAACTGCATGTTGACGAAGCTCAGCGTCGAGACTGCAACGGCATGGCCAGCGAGGACTTTCCGCCGCAGCGCATCGTGTGACCGGTAGGCGCCCAGCGCGCCTTGCAGTTGTTCCCGGCCCTGCTCGAGCCTGGCGGCATCCACCTTGCCCGCGAGGGTGGCGCTGAAATCCTTGCGCGCACCGACGTAATCGCCACGCGTCCACGCATCCAGCGACGCAGTCGCACGGGCCATGCAAACCGGTGTGGGTACATCATTGGCGCGAACAGCCGGTGTGGACAGGATGGCTGCGGCCAATACGACAGACAAAGGTTTCATCACGCGTCTCCTCCCGACGGACCACGCCCTTCGAGGCGCCGGTAGATGAAGTACGAACAGACGGCCGGCACCAGGCAGGCGACTACCACCGCACCCAGCGACAGCCAGAGCGCCGCGGGGACCGGTGAGGTGATCACCATCGCCACGCCGGCCAGCACGAACAACCAGCCGGCCAAGCGATGCGTGCGCTCCCACACCGCCTCGCTGGCCAGCGTCCACGGAGTCTTGATGCCGATGAAGAAGTTCCGGCGCAGCTTGCCCATGTAGTTGCCCAGCACCATCAGCAGCACGCCGATCGCCAGCGGCGCAATGGTCGCCATGGGCACGGCATGGCCGGCTCCAGCCAGCATGGTCGCGACGCCGAGCACCAGCATCACGCCCTGGATCGCCAGCATCAGCACGCCATAGATGTCGGCGAAGGGCCTGATTTCGAACCGGCGCGGCGAGATCGCCGGCAGCATCACCGTCAACACGGCCAGAGCGGCGATCACCAGCGGCCAGATCACCACGCCCCAGAACCTGGACGCGTAGCCGTTCGCCTGTCCATGCACACCCCAGTGGACCGGCACACGCGCCGGCATGTGCGGCCAGAGCCAGAGGCCCACACCGACGGCAATGGCCACGAACACGGCCGACACGATCAAGGTACGTACGGGTTTCATCACTTGCCTCCGGCTTTTCCCTTCGAGGGGAACAGGTCCATCAGCATCCGCGCCAGGTCCTCGAACACGGTGCTGTTGAGTGAATAGACGATGTACTGGCCGCGCCGCTCGGTGCGCACCAGGTCGGCATGCTTGAGTACGGCGAAGTGGTGCGACAGCGAAGCCGGCGTGATGTCGAACGCCTCGCCGATTTCGCCGGCGGTGAGCGAACCTCCCTGCAGGCGCTTGAGGATCGCGCGGCGGGTCGGATCGGCCATGGCCTTGAACACTTCCTGCTGCTTCATCGGATGCGTCGTCCGGGGAATGTTTCTAGATATTTAGATATTTTTCTAAATATTGCAAGTGCCGGGAAGCGACCTGCCGCGTTCACGCCCCAGGGAGGCGTGTGCGACACTTCAGGGCCATGTCACTCGCCCTGCCATCCATCCTCGCCATCGTGTTCTACCTCGGCGGCGCCAGCCTGCTGGCCGCGCCGCTGACCGGCTGCCCGCGCACGCCGCAACGGCCGGGCCTGGCTGCCGCGACACTGGCCGTGCTGCTGCACATCGCGGTGCTGCTGGGCGCGCACGGCGGGCGGCTGGATCTGCACTTCTTCGCCGCGCTGTCGCTGGTCGCCTGCGTGGTGGCCGCGCTGACCCTGCTGGTGAACCTGTCGAAGCCGGTGGCCGGGCTGGGCGTGATCGTGTTTCCGCTGGCGGCGCTGCTGCTGGGGCTGGACGTCTTCCTCGCGCCGCCCACCATGCCGAATCCGCTGGACTGGCAGATCAGCCTGCACGTGGCGATCGCCCTGCTCGGCTACAGCCTGCTGTCGATCGCCGCAGTGGTGGCGGTGCTGCTGGCGGTGCAGGAACGCGCCCTGCGCACGCACCGTCCGATCCGGCTGGTGCGCGCGCTGCCGCCGCTGACCCAGACCGAGGCGCTGCTGTTCCGCCTGATCGGCGGCGGTTTCGCCCTGCTCACGCTCACCCTGCTGAGCGGCCTGCTATTCATCCAGAACATCCGCGCGCAGCATTTGATCCACACCACGGTGCTCAGCGTGCTGGCGTGGCTGATCTTCGGCACGTTGCTGTGGGGCCGCTGGAAGCACGGCTGGCGCGGGCGCAGCGCGGTGAACCTGTGCCTGACCGGGATGGCCGTGCTGCTGCTGGCCTTCTTCGGCAGCAAGGCGGTGCTGGAGCTGATCCTGCACCGGAGTGTGTAGGTGCGATTCGTCCGGAATCGCGGCTCGACGCGGTAATACGGCGAGCTTCAAGTGCCTGCTTTGCCCGAGCGCCAACCGCGGCCATCCATGGCCGCACTCTTCAGGAACAGCCGGCACGATCGAGCGCGGTATCGCTCACTCGCCGCGCAGACGCACGTCGCCGGGCGCGATCTCGGCGCGCTCTTCCGCCCGCGCCGCGCGCTGTTCCTCGAAGAAGCGCTGCACCTGCTGGCACACCGCCATGGTGTTCTCGCGCGCCAGCGCGGAAACGAGGAACCACGGCGCCTGCCAGTCGAGGCGGCGCACGATGTCCTCGGCCACTTGCTGCCGCTCGTCCTCGGGCAGCGCATCGGACTTGTTCAGCACCAGCCAGCGCGGCCGCTCGAGCAGCTCGGGGTTGAACTTCGCCAGCTCGTGCTCGATCGCGCGCACCTGCTCCACCGGATCGGTGTCGTCGATCGGCGCGATGTCGACCAGGTGCAGCAGCAGGCTGGTGCGCGACACGTGGCGCAGGAACTGGATGCCCAGGCCGGCACCGTCCGCCGCACCCTCGATCAGGCCGGGGATGTCGGCGATCACGAAGCTCTGGTCGGTGCCCAGGCTCACCACGCCGAGGTTCGGATGCAGGGTGGTGAACGGGTAATCCGCCACCCGCGGCGTGGCCGCCGACACCGCGCGGATGAAGGTGGACTTGCCCGCGTTGGGGAAGCC
>DATEKS010000104.1:0-12852 GCA_035277325.1 Rhodanobacter sp. | reverse complement strand
CGGCCACTGCCGGCTCGGCCCCCGCCCCGGCCGGTTCGGGGGCGCTGCCGCCCGCCGCACCGCTGGAGGACATGCCGGCACCTTCGGCCTCGGTACTGTCGGCGCCGCCGTCCGGGCAGGGTTTCCAGACCGTGCCCACGCAGAATCCCCCGTCACACGCCCAGGATCCAAACGCAACGCAGGGCTTCCAGCCTGCGGGAGGCCAGCCATGAAGCACGTCGCCACCGTATTTGCCGGCGTCGCACTGGCACTGGGCATCGTCGGCACTGCCCAGGCGAAGCGCGACGACATCGATGTCGGCCGGCTGAGCAGCAACCTCAACCAGCTGGCCAGCGACCCGGTGCTGGGCAACTACGCCCAGGCCGAACAGGCGCTAGCGCGCAACGCGATCGGCCAGCTGGCGCAGGCCGACTCGAAGGAGCGGCCGCATGCGCTGTACATCGCCGAGCGGCAGGTGGACCTGGCCCGGGCTTCCGCCCAGTTGCAGGATGCCCAGGTGAAGCTGGCCCAGCTCGACCGCGAACACGACCAGATCCAGCTGGAAAACAGCCAGCGCGAAGCCGAGACCGCACGCCGCGAACTGGAGCGCCAGCGCCTGCAATACCAGATGGCCCAGGAAGAGGCGCAGCGCCTGCAGGCGCAGGGCGAGGCCTATTCGCAGGCCGCCGAACAAGCCCAGGCCGAGGCGGCCAAGGCCAGGAAGCTGGCCGAGGCGCAGAGCCGGGTGGCCCGTTCCGCCAAGCGCGAGGCCGAGCTGGCAGCCAAGGCCGCCAAGGCGATGCGTGCGCAGATGCAGCAGCAGGACAACGCCGGCAAGCCCTGATTCTTGCAATCGTCCCTGATTGCGAAGATCGAATGGGCAGCCATCCATGGCTGCACTTTTCAACAAAAGCTGCTACCGATCCACCATAAGCAAGGCGCCGCGACAGCGGCGCCTTGCTGTTTTTGCGGTAACTCTCCATTGATGTCCACCCATGGGTCATTGCTGGCCGGGTGTCGCGTCGCTCCGGGTGTTTCGGGTGGGCGCAACAAGCTGTTTCGACAGTTTTTATGGGGATTTCACAGTGCCGCGGCAACTCGCCGCGGTCGTTGCTGCGGAGGCTTGCGGCACTTTTCCGGGGAGAGTAGGGTCAACCCCATGGAGCCGTTCCGCTCCATGCCCGCCGGTCCGAACCATGCACCATTCCCTCGCCAGTGATCCGCCCGCAACCGGTCAGCCGGTGCGGGCGGGCGAGAGCGTGTGCGCATGACTCGGTCCGGTGGAGGGGCGCACCCGTGCGCCCGCATGCTCACTCACGAGGAGGTTGGATCATGTTCGAAAACCAGCAGCGTGATGACGTCGAGGCATTGATGAAGGCGGATGCGGAATTCCGCCGCCTGTATCAGCACCATCGGGAACTCGACAGCAAGGTGCACGACGCCGAGATCGGCGTGTTGCCGCTGGACGACATCACCCTTGCCTGCATGAAGAAGGAAAAACTGCACGCCAAGACGCGCCTGGAGCGCATGTGGGAAGGCCGCCGCCAGCTTTCCAGCTGAATCCTGCAAACCCTGATCCCGACGGCCCCGGCAGCTTCCGCCTTGGAAGATGACCGGGGCCGCGACGTTTCTGTCCGGTCCGTTTCTGTCAGGTTCGTTCGTGGCGCTCGGCTATCATGAGCCACTTCCGGTGGCGCTGCCGCGCACCGGCCTGCCAAGCGACGGAGCCCCCATGACGGTGCAGCAAAGCGTTCTCGAACTGATCGGCCACACCCCGATGCTGCGCGCCCAGCGCCTCGACACCGGGCCGTGCGAGCTGTTCCTGAAGCTGGAGAGCGCGAACCCCGGCGGTTCGATCAAGGACCGCATTGGCCTGTCGATGATCGAGGGTGCGGAGAAGGCGGGCAAGATCAGGCCCGGTGCGATCCTGGTCGAGGGCACCGCCGGCAACACCGGCCTGGGCCTCGCGCTGGTGGCGCAGGCCAAGGGTTACCGGCTGATCCTCGTGGTGCCGGACAAGATGAGCCGCGAGAAGATCTTCAACCTCAAGGCGATGGGCGCCGAGGTGGTGCTCACGCGCTCCGACGTGGCCAAGGGCCATCCCGAGTACTACCAGGACATGGCCGAGCGCATCGCGCGCGAGACGCCCGGCGCGTATTTCATCAATCAGTTCGGCAACCCGGACAACCCGCGCGCGCACATCGAAACCACCGGGCCGGAAATCCTCGAGCAGATGGACGGCAAGCTTGATGCCGTGGTGGTGGGCTGCGGTTCGTCCGGCACCATGACCGGCCTGTCGCAATACTTCGCCAAGACGTCGCCGCATACCGAGATCGTGCTGGCCGACCCGGTCGGCTCCATCCTCGCCCAGTACATCAACGAGGGCACGCTCTCCACCAAGTCGTCGAGCTGGCTGGTGGAAGGCATCGGCGAGGACTTCCTGCCGACCATCAGCGATTTCTCGCGTGTGAAGAAGGCCTATGCGATCTCCGACAAGGAGAGCTTCCTCGCCGCGCGCGAACTGCTGGCGAAGGAAGGCGTACTGGGCGGTTCCTCCACCGGGACCCTGCTGGCCGCGGCGCTGAAGTATTGCCGCGAGCAGACCAGTCCCAAGCGGGTGGTGACCCTGGTCTGCGACACCGGCAACAAGTACCTGTCTAAGCTCTACAACGACTACTGGATGCTGGACAACGGCTTCCTCGAACGCGAGCAGCACGGCGACCTGCGCGACCTGCTGCTGCGCCCGTTCGCCAAGCGTGACACCGTGGTGATCGGCCCGAACGAGTTGCTGATCACGGCGTACACACGCATGAAGCTGTACGACGTCTCGCAGCTGCCGGTGATGGACGGCAACAGGCTGGTGGGCATCGTCGACGAGTCGGATGTTCTGCTGCACGTGCACGCCGACGAGACGCGCTTCCGCGATCCGGTGTCGGTGGCGATGATCACCGACCTGCAGATGCTCGACGTGCGGTCGCCGATCGAGTCGCTGCTGCCGGTGTTCGAGCGCGGCCACGTGGCGATCGTGATGGACGGCGAGCAGTTCATGGGACTGATCACCCGCATCGACTTGCTGAACTGGTTGCGCCGCAAGGTGAACTGAGCGGCTGGCCGCGGTGTCGAAAGCGGGTTGAAACGCAGGCGCGGCACAGTCGCTGCCTGCGTCGGCCCGGCCGATAGGCATCAACCAACCAGGAGCTCCCGCCATGTGTGGAATCGTCGCCGCCGCCGCCCAGCGTGACGTGGCCCCGTTGCTGATCGCCGGCCTCAAGGCGCTGGAATACCGCGGTTACGATTCGGCCGGCCTGGCCGTGCTCGAAGGCGGCGAGATCCGCCGCGTGCGCGCCAAGGGCAAGGTGCGCGAGATGGAGGCGCACTATCTGGCCGCGCCGTTCCCCGGCGGCACCGGTATCGCGCACACGCGCTGGGCCACCCATGGCGAGCCGAACGAGGCGAATGCGCATCCGCACGTCGCCGGCCGCGTCGCCATCGTGCACAACGGCATCATCGAGAACTACGCCAGCCTGCGCGAGGAGCTCAAGACGGGTGGCCACGTGTTCACCTCCGAGACCGACACCGAGGTGATCGCCGCGTTGATCGAGCAGCGCCTTGCCTCCGGTATCACCCTGCGCGAAGCGGTGCTGGATGTGGTGCGCGGGCTGGAAGGCGCCTACGCGATCGCCGTGATCAGCCGCGACGAGCCCGGCCGCGTGGTCGGCGCCCGTCGCGGCGCGCCGCTGCTGGTGGGCGTGGGCATCGGTGAGCATTTCCTGGGCTCGGATGCGCAGGCGCTGATCCAGGTCACCAACCGGATGATCCATCTCGACGAGGACGATGTCGTGGAGATCACCCGCGATCGCGTGCAGGTGTTCGGCCTCGACGGCCGTCCGGTCGAGCGCGGCGTGTACGAGAGCGAGCTGTCCGCCGATGCGGTGGAGCGCGGCGAATACCGCCATTACATGCAGAAGGAGATCTTCGAGCAGCCGCGCGCGGTGGCCGACACGCTGGAGTCGCGCCTGGGTGCGAACGGCGTGTTGCCGAACATCTTCGGCGTAGGCGGCGACGAGTTGCTGGCGAAGGTGCGCGGTGTGCACATCGTCGCCTGCGGCACCAGCTACCACGCCGGCATGGTGGCGAAATACTGGATCGAGGAATACGCGCGCCTGCCGGTCGCCGTCGAGGTGGCCAGCGAGTACCGCTACCGCGAGGCGGTGGTGCCGGAGGGCACGCTGTTCGTGGCGATCTCGCAGTCCGGCGAAACCGCCGACACCTTGGCCGCGATGCGCGAGTCGCGCCGCCGCGGCTACCTCGGCACGCTGGCGATCTGCAACGTGCCCGAGTCCTCGGTGGTGCGCGAGGCGGACCTCAAGCTGATGACCCGCGCCGGCCCCGAGATCGGCGTGGCCTCGACCAAGGCCTTCACCACCCAGCTCGCCGCGCTGGCGCTGCTTTCCCTGCAACTGGCGCGGCGACGCGGGCTGGACGACGCGCGCTACGCGGACCTGTGCGCGCAGCTGCAGGCGCTGCCGCGGGCGATCGAGCGGGCGCTGGCGCTGGAGCCGCAGATCATGGAGCTGGCGGAGCATTTCATCCCGCGCCACCATGCGCTGTTCCTCGGCCGCGGCGCACAGTTCCCGGTGGCGCTGGAGGGTTCGCTCAAGCTCAAGGAAATTTCCTACATCCACGCCGAGGCCTATCCCGCGGGCGAGCTGAAGCACGGCCCGCTGGCGCTGGTGGATGAGGACATGCCGGTGGTGGCGGTGGCGCCGAACGGCCCGCTGCTGGACAAGCTGAAGTCCAACCTGCAGGAAGTGCGCGCCCGTGGCGGCGAGCTGATCGTGTTTGCCGACAGCGACGCGCCGATGGACGGCAACGCCGCGCGCGGCCACCTGCTGCGCATCGACGCCGGCGGCGGCTTCATCGCCCCGGCGGTGTTCACCGTGCCGCTGCAGCTGCTGGCCTACCACGTGGCCGTGCTGCGCGGCACCGACGTGGACCAACCGCGCAACCTCGCGAAGTCGGTGACGGTGGAGTAGGTGCGGAATCTCTGCGAGCGCTCCTGATCGCTGGAATCAAACGGGCATCCGCGGCTGCGCCTCCCGAACGAAAAAGCCGGCTTTCGCCGGCTTTTTTGTTCTTCTTGCGGCGTGTCCGTTCTTACGGGCCGCCCGCGTGGTGCTGGTATTGCGGCGACATCGGCATCATCAAAGAGTTTTCGTTGTACATCACCCAGATCGATGCGCCCAGCACGATCACGACCAGCACGATGGTGAAGATGAAGGCCATCATGTTCCAGCCACCCTCCGAGTGTGTATCAAGGTGCAGGAAGTAGATGATGTGCACGAAGATCTGCACGACGGCCAGCAGCAGCACGAGGGTGATGGTCAGCCAGTGGCTTTCGAAGACATGCCCCATCACCAGCCAGAACGGGATGATGGTGAGGATCGCCGCCAGTGCGAAGCCGGTCAGGTAGCCGCGCAGGCTGCCCTGGTGCACGTGCAGGGCGTCGTCGCCGTGGCCGGATGAAGGGGGATGGCTCATCGCAGCACTCCTGCCAGATAGACGAAACTGAAGACGCCGACCCACACCAGGTCCAGGAAGTGCCAGAACATGCTCAGGCACTGCAGGCGACGCACGTTGGCCTCGGTCAGGCCGAACTTGCCCAGCTGAACCATCAGCACGATCAGCCAGAGGATGCCCACGGACACGTGCAGGCCGTGCGTGCCGACCAAGGTGAAGAACGAGGACAGGAAGGCGCTGCGGCCGGGGCCCGCGCCTTCGGCGATCATGCCGAGGAACTCATGGATCTCCAGCGTCACGAAGCCGACCGCCAGCAGGCCGGAGACGGCCAGCCAGGCCAGCATGGAGCGCTGGTTTTTCCGGGCCATTTCCAGCATCGCGAAACCGAAGGTCACCGACGACACCAGCAGCAGGGCCGTGTTCACCGCCAAGCCGGGCAGGTCGAGCACTTCGGCGGCGCTCGGACCGCCCGCGGTGCTGGTGCCGAGCACCGCGTAGCAGGCGAACAGCGAGGCGAAGATGAAGCAGTCGCTCATCAGGTAGAGCCAGAACCCGAGCAGGGTTCCGTTCTGCGGATGCTGTTCTTCGTGGCAGAGGAAGCGCGAGGGCGCGGTATCGGCAAGCGTGGTGTTCATGCGCTGGCCCCCTGGACTTCAGCCTGCCAGTTGCCGGTGTGCTCGAACGTCCGCACCTCGTCCGCGGGGATGTGGTAGTCGCGGTGGTAGTTGAAGGTGTGGACGATTGCTGCGACGACGATGCCTACGAACGACGCCACGGCCAGCCACCAGATGTACCAGACCAAGCCGAAGCAGCAGGCGAAGGACAGCGCGCCGATGATCGCGCCGGCGGAAGTGTTCTTCGGCATGTGGATGGGATTGAAGCCTTCCAGCGGACGCCGGTAGCCGTGTTTCTTCATGTCCATCCAGGCATCGCGCTGGTGTACGTGCGGGATGAAGGCGTAGTTGTAGTCCGGCGGCGGCGACGAGGTGGACCACTCCAGCGTGCGGCCGTTCCACGGGTCGCCGCCCACGGCGTAGGCCTTGCGCTGCATGATGCTGACGGCGATCTGGATCACGAACGCGAGGATGCCCAGCGCGATCAGGAAGGCGCCGAACGCGGCCACGATGAAATACGGCTGCAATGCCGGGTTGTCGAAGTGGCTCAGGCGGCGCGTCACGCCCATCAGGCCCATGATGTACAGCGGCGTGAACGCCACCCAGAAACCGACCAGCCAGAACCAGAAGCTGGCCTTGCCCCAAGATTCGTCGAGCTTGAAGCCGAACGCCTTGGGAAACCAGTAGTTGACGGCCGCGAACACGCCGAACACCACGCCGCCGATGATCACATTGTGGAAGTGCGCGATCAGGAACAGGCTGTTGTGCAGCAGGAAGTCGGCCGGCGCCACCGACAGCATCACGCCAGTCATGCCGCCGATGGTGAAGGTGAACAGGAAGCCCATCGTCCACAGCATCGGCACGGTGAAGCGCACGCGCCCCCGGTACATGGTGAACAGCCAGTTGAAGATCTTCACCCCGGTGGGGATCGAGATGATCATCGTGGTCAACGAGAAGAACGAGTTGACGTCGGCGCCCGAGCCCATCGTGAAGAAGTGGTGCAGCCACACCAGGTACGACAGGATCATGATCGCGACGGTGGCGTAGACCATCGATGAATAGCCGAACAGCGGCTTGCCCGAGAACGTGGGCACGATCTCCGAATACACCCCGAAGATCGGCAGGATCAGGATGTACACCTCCGGGTGTCCCCACACCCAGATCAGGTTGATGTACATCATCACGTTGCCGCCGAAACCGTTGGTGAAGAAGTGCGTGCCGAGGTAACGGTCCAGCGAGAGCAGGAACAGCGTAGCGGTGAGCACCGGGAACGTGGCGAGGATCAGGCCGCTGGTGCACAGCGTGGTCCAGCTGAACACCGGCATCTTCATCATCGTCATGCCGGGCGCGCGCATCTTCAGGATCGTGGTCACGAAGTTGACGCCGGTCAGCAGCGTGCCCACGCCGGACAGCTGCAGGCCCCAGATGTAGTAATCGACGCCGGAACCCTGTTGCAGCTCGGAGACCGGCGGGTAGCCCAGCCAGCCGGCCGTCGAGAAGTCGCCGACGAACAGCGACACCATGAACAGGATCGCGCCCCAGAACGTGAACCAGAAGCTCAGGTTGTTGAGGAACGGGAACGCCACGTCGCGCGAGCCGATCTGCAGCGGCATCACGTAGTTCATCAGCCCCACGATGTAGGCCATCGCCACGAAGAAGATCATGATCGCGCCGTGCGCCGAGAAGATCTGGTCGTAGTGTTCGGGCGGCAGGTAGCCCATCTGCGGACCGAAGGCGTAGGCCTGCTGCGCACGCATCATGATCGCGTCGGAGAAGCCGCGCAGCAGCATCACCGTGCCGAGGATCATGTACATGATGCCGAGCCGCTTGTGGTCCACGGTGGTGAACCACTCGTGCCACAGGTAGCCCCACAGGCGCTTCTTCGTGATGAAGCCGAGGATGGCCAGGCCACCGAGCGCCACCACGAACATGGTGACGAGGAGGATGCGTCCTTCGAGATCGGGTTTCAGGAACGGCAGCGAGTCGAGCGTGAGCCGGCCGAACAGGAAATCCCAGATGGCGGCACGATGGGGCATGGCTTCGGGCATGGGGTGAATCTCCGCAAGCAGATCAGTGCGCCGCCGCCTGTGCGGGGGCCGGTTTTTCGGCGTCCACCAGCGAGCCGGCGTCGGCGTGCGCAGGGGACTCGTGCATGCCCCGCATGGATTGCCCGGCGTCGCTCGACATCATCTGGCTCATGCACACCTCGCCGGGATCGATGCAGCGATCGAGGATGCGCGTGTACAGGTCGGGCTCGAAGCGCGCGTAGTAACGCACCGGTGCATCGCGCTTGGGCTGGCGCAACTCGTCGTAAGCCTTGCTGTCGAGTTCGCCGCCTTCGGCGCGCACCTTCGCGACCCAGGCATCGAAGTCGTGCGGGCTCATGCCCTCGAAGCGGAAGCGCATGTCGGTGAAGCCGGCGCCGCTGTAGTTGGCCGAAAAACCCTCGTACTGCCCAGGATGGTTGATGACGGCGTGCAGTACCGTCTGCATGCCGGGCATGGTGTAGACCATGCCGGCCAGCTCGGGTACGGAGAACGCATCCATCATAGTGTCGGAAGTGAGCTTGAACCGGATGGGCACGTCCACCGGGGCCGCCAGCTGGTTCACCGTGGCAACGCCGTACTGCGGATAGAAGAACAGCCATTTCCAGCGCAGCGACACGACGTCCACTTCCAGTGGCTTGGTGCCTGTCGCAACAGGTTGCCCCTTGGTCACGCGGTCGAGCGGGCGATAGGGGTCGAGCTGGTGGGTGCCGATCCAGCTGATGGCGCCGACGGCGATGATGATCAGCAGCGGCCCGGCCCACACCACCAGCTCCAGCTGGGGCGAGTGATCCCAATGGGCGTCGTAGTGGGCTTTCTTGTTGGATGCCCGGTAACGCCACGCGACGATGCCGATCGCGACCAGCACCGGCAGGATGATCAGCAACATGATGACCGTGGTGACGATCATGATGTCGCTCTGCTGGCGCGCGACATCGCCGGAGGGATCCAGCAATGCCAGGTGGCAGCCGCCGAGCAGCGCAAGGGGCGACAACAGCAAGCCACGAAGACGTTTCACGGTCATGGGCGCGTGTGCATCAGGCAACAAGGTGCTGCTTACACTACTCCCCCGAGGTGTGCCTATACTACTCCTCGAAGCCGTGTTACCCGACTGGACTGGTCTGTCCAAGGTGGATCCGGAGCTGCAAGGGAATGCTGTGGCGAACACGTGAAAACGTGTTGCCGTGCTCCGCCATGCCACAGCCGGTCTGTCCAACAAACGTTGCACGATCGTCGCCACGGAATCGCCATGTCCATCAGCAACGCGCAGTCAGCCTCCGGCCCGGTCATCCATGCGCAAGCCGGGAATTCCCACGCGGAGCAGATGACGCCGGGAGATCTCGCCGTCGGCGTGCTGGTCGGCCGCGTTAGCCAGTCCTTCGACTTTTTCGTGTTCGGCATCGGCTGCGTGCTGGCGTTCCCGGCGGTGTTCTTCCCGTTCGCCAACCAGATCGACGGCGTGTTCTACTCGTTCGCGGTCTTCGCGCTGGCCTTCATCGCGCGGCCGCTGGGCTCCATGTTCTTCCTGGTGCTGCAGCGCCACTTCGGTCTTCCCGCGAAGCTGACCATCGCGCTGTTCCTGCTCGGCATGGCGACCGCCGGCACAGCCTTCCTGCCCGGTTACGCGACGCTGGGCTGGGCGGCGATCCTGGCGCTGGCGGTGCTGCGTTTCGGGCAGGGCTTCGCGCTGGGCGGCAGCTGGAACGGGCTGGCTTCGCTGATGGCGCTCAAGGCGCCGAAGGACAGGCGCGGCTGGTACGCGATGCTCCCGCAGTTGAGCGATCCGATCGGTTTCATCATTGCCGCGGCCCTGTTTGCTTATATCTGGGCCAGCCTTTCGCACCAGGAGTTCATCGACTGGGGCTGGCGTTATCCGTTCTTCGCCGCCTTCGCGATCAACGTGGTGGCCTTGTTCGCGCGGTTGCGCATGGTGGTCGCGCCGCGCTACGCCGAGCAACTCAGGGAGCGCGACCTCGAACCCTCGCCGATGCGCGAGCTGATGCGTTCGCAGGGCGACAACATCGCGCTGGGCGCCTTCGCGCCGCTGGCCAGCTACGCGATGTTCCACCTGGTGACCATCTTCGCGCTGTCGTGGGCCCTGCTGTTCACGCAGCAGTCGGTGGTCAGCTTCCTGGTGGTGCAGATCATCGGCGCCTTCGTCGCCCTGCCTTGCATGTTCCTGTCAGGCCGGATAGCGAACCGGTTCGGCCGCCGCACCACCCTGGCCGCCGGCGGCATGCTGATCGCGGTCTACAGTGGATGGACCGCGCTGCTGCTGGCCGGCGGCACCATGAACAGCTACCTGTTCATCATCTTCGGCTACGCCTTGCTCGGTTTCACGCATGCACAGGCGGCCGGTGCGGTGAGCTCGAATTTCCGGCCGGAATTCCGCTACTGCGGCGCCATGATCACCTCGGACCTGGGCTGGCTGATCGGCGCGGGCTTCGCGCCACTGGTGGCGCTGGCGCTCGCACGGTATGCCGGGGTCCCCTATGTGGGCCTGTACCTGCTTTCGGGTGCGATCGGCACGCTGGGCGCCTTGTGGATCAGCCGGCGCTCGGGTGGCCTCCCCAACGATTGATGCCTGCTCCAATCGGCCGCGGCATGGTGTCGCTGATCGCGAGGCCGGCGACGGACTTGCCGTGACGCGCGGCATGCATGATGCGATCATGCCGCGCCATGCCTGACACCCCGCCCCCCCTCGACGAGAACGAACGCCACGTGCGCGGCCCGCTGGCGCTGGGCCTGCTGGCCCTGCTTGGCCTCGTGCTGTTTTCCAGCTTCGTGGCGCTGGGTACCTGGCAGGTGCATCGGCTGGCGTGGAAGACGGCGCTGATCGCCCACGTGAACGAACGCGTGCATGCGGCGCCGGTGGCTGCGCCGGGTCCGGCGGACTGGGTCGGCATCAACGCGGCCAATGCCGAGTATCGTCATGTACGACTTTCCGGCACCTGGCTTGGCGATCGCCAGACACGGGTGTGGACGGCCACCGATGCCGGCAGCGGCTACTGGATACTCACGCCGCTGCGTCGCGACGACGGCAGCATCGTGCTTGTGAACCGCGGTTTCGCGCCGGATGGCTGGTGCGATCTCAAGGGACATTGCCCGGCACCGCCAGGCGGCGAGGCCACGGTGATCGGCCTGCTTCGGATCAGCGAGCCATCCGGCCTGTTCCGCCACAATGACCCCGCCAGCGACACCTGGTATACCCGCGACGTGGCGGCGATCGCCAAGGCACGTGGGCTGCAAGACGTGGCGCCGTACTTCGTGGACGCCGATGCATCCGGAAGCACCGCCTGGCCACGCGGCGGCATGACGGTGATCCACTTCCCCAACCACCACCTCAACTACCTGATCACCTGGTACGTGCTGGCGCTGATGGTGCTGGGGGCAGCGGGTTACGTGGCGCGTGATGAATACCGCTTGCGCAAGCGGCTGAAACCGCGCAGACCGTAGGAGCGGCTTCAGCCGCGACCGGCGAACGAATCGCGGCTGAAGCCGCTCCTACGCTGTTTCGGCGGCTGCTCCTAGCGTCGATCCGGGGTCACGCGCGCCCGTACACGTCGTCGTAGCGCACGATGTCGTCTTCGCCGAGGTAGCTGCCGGACTGCACCTCGATCAGTTCCAGCGCCACCTTGCCGGGATTGCGTAGGCGGTGCTTGCTGCCGAGCGGGATGTAGGTGCTCTGGTTCTCGCCGAGCAGGAACACCTGGTCGTCGCAAGTGACTTCGGCTGTGCCGGAGACCACGATCCAGTGTTCGGCGCGGTGGTGGTGCTTCTGCAGGCTGAGCGAGGCGCCGGGCTTCACCACGATGCGTTTCACCTGGAAGCGCTCACCCGCCTCCAGCGAGTCGTAGCTGCCCCAGGGTCGGTGCACCACGCGATGGAAGGAGTGCTCGCTGCGACCCGCGGCCTTGAGCTGGTCGACAATCTTCTTGACGTCTTGAGCAGCATCGCGGTGCGCGACTAAGGTAGCATCGGGCGTGCTGACCACGACGAGGTTCTCCACACCCACGGTGGCGACGAGATGACGGTCGTGCGAGCGCAGCAGCGAGTTGCGCGTGTTCACCGCGAGCGTGTCGCCTTCGCGCAGGTTGCCGTCGCCATCACGTTCGCCGGCCAGCCACAGCGCCGACCAGGAACCGATGTCGCTCCAGCCGCAGCTCACTGGAACCACCGCGGCGCGCGTGGTCTTTTCCATCACCGCGTAGTCGATGGAATCTTCCGGCACCTTGGCGAAGGCATCCTTGTCCACGCGCACGAAATCGAGGTCGGCATGAGCGGCGGTATGGGCGGCGCGCACGGCGGCCAGCATCGCCGGCGCGTGCGTCCCCAGTTCTTCCAGGTAGCGATCGGCACGGAACAGGAACATGCCGGAGTTCCAGTCGTAGCCGCCGTCGGCGAGATAGCCCTCGGCGGTGGCGAGATCGGGCTTTTCCACGAAACGCTCGACGCGGAACGCACCCTGGCCCAGCGCTTCGCCGCGGCGGATGTAACCGAAGCCGATTTCTGCGCGATCCGGGCGGATGCCGAAGGTGGCCAGCCAGCTCTGCTTCGCCAGCGGCATCGCCTGCGCCACCGCGGCGGCAAACGCCTTGGTGTCTCCGATCAGATGGTCGGCAGGCAACACCAGCAGCAGTGCGTCGGGATCGCGCTTCAGCGCTTCCAGCGCCCCCAGCGCGATCGCCGGCGCA
>DATEKS010000103.1:0-39766 GCA_035277325.1 Rhodanobacter sp. | reverse complement strand
CGCCAGAGCGTGACCAACCCGAAGAACACCTTCTACGCGGTGAAGCGCCTGATCGGCCGCAAGTTCACCGACGCCGAGGTGCAGAAAGACCTGCACATCGTGCCGTACGGCATCCTCGCGCACGACAACGGCGACGCCTGGGTCAACACCGCCGACGGCAAGAAGATGGCGCCGCAGGAGATCTCGGCGAAGGTGCTGATGAAGATGAAGAAGACCGCCGAAGACTATCTCGGCGAGCCGGTCACCGAAGCCGTGATCACGGTGCCGGCATACTTCAACGACTCGCAGCGCCAGGCGACCAAAGACGCCGGCAAGATCGCGGGCCTGGAAGTGAAGCGCATCATCAACGAGCCGACCGCGGCCGCATTGGCTTACGGTCTCGACAAGAAGGGCGGCGACCGCAAGATCGCGGTGTACGACCTCGGCGGCGGTACCTTCGACGTGTCGATCATCGAGATCGCGGAAGTGGATGGCGAGAAGCAGTTCGAGGTGCTGGCCACCAACGGCGACACCTTCCTCGGCGGCGAAGACTTCGACATGCGCGTCATCGACTACCTGGTCGAGGAGTTCCAGAAGGATCAGGGCATCGACCTGCGCAAGGACCCGCTGGCCCTGCAGCGCCTGAAGGACGCGGCCGAACGCGCCAAGATCGAGCTGTCCTCCTCGCATCAGACCGAGGTGAACCTGCCGTACGTGACGGCCGACGCCTCCGGTCCGAAGCATCTCAACATCAAGCTCACCCGCGCCAAGCTGGAAGCGCTGGTGGAAGACCTGGTCAAGCGCACCATCGAACCCTGCCGCACCGCGCTCAACGACGCCGGCCTGCGCGTGTCCGACATCGACGAGGTGATCCTGGTCGGCGGCCAGACCCGCATGCCCAAGGTGCAGGAGTCGGTGAAGGACTTCTTCGGCAAGGAGCCGCGCAAGGACGTCAACCCGGACGAGGCCGTGGCTGTGGGCGCGGCGATCCAGGGCGGCGTGCTGGGCGGTTCGGTGAAGGACGTGCTGCTGCTCGATGTCACTCCGCTGTCGCTGGGCATCGAGACCATGGGCGGCGTGATGACCAAGCTGATCGAGAAGAACACCACGGTGCCGACCAAGGCGGCGCAGACCTTCTCCACCGCCGACGACAACCAGACCGCGGTGACCGTGCACGTGCTGCAGGGCGAGCGCGAGCGCGCCAACGCGAACAAGTCGCTGGGCAAGTTCGACCTGCAGGGCATCGACCCGGCGCCGCGCGGCATGCCGCAGATCGAGGTGACCTTCGACATCGACGCGAACGGCATCCTGCACGTGTCGGCCAAGGACAAGAAGACCGGCAAGGAGCAGAAGATCGAGATCAAGGCCGGCTCGGGCCTCTCCGAGGAGGAGATCGCCCGCATGGTGGCCGACGCCGAGGCGAACAAGGAAGAGGACAAGAAGTTCCACGAGCTGGTGGGCACCCGCAACAAGGCCGACCAGCTGGTGCACGCCACCCGCAGCGCGCTGAAGGAGCACGGCGACAAGGTCGGCGCGCAGATCGGCAGCATCGAGGAGGCGCTGTCGGAGCTGGAGAAGATCAAGGACGGCGACGACAAGGCGCAGATCGAGGCCAAGATCAGCAAGCTGGAGCAGGCCGCGCAGGCGCTGTACGCCGCGGCCCAGGGCCAGGGCGGCCCGGCGGATGCTGGTGCGCAGGCCGGACCGCATGGCTCCGCGCAGCCGGATGACGTGGTGGATGCCGAATTCACCGAAGTGAAGGACGACAAGAAGTAAGGCTGTCTTGGCCCGGAACGGGCGTCGCGCAAGCGGCGCTCGTTTTCCTGTTTGTGGGGGAAGCGATGGACAAGGGGCGTCTGGAAGCCTTCAGTGACGGCGTGCTGGCCATCATCATCACCATCATGGTGCTGGAGCTGAAGGTGCCGCACGGAGCAAGCTGGGACGTGCTGGCCGCGCAGTGGCCGGTGTTCCTCAGCTACGTCCTGAGCTTCATCTACGTGGGCATCTACTGGAACAACCATCATCACTTCCTGCACACCGCACAGAAGGTCAATGGCGCCGCGCTGTGGGCCAACCTGCACCTGCTGTTCTGGCTGTCGCTGATGCCTGTGGCCACCGGATGGATGGGCGAGAACGAGTTCGCCGCGCTGCCGGTGGCGGTGTACGGCTTCGTGCTGCTGATGTGCGCGCTGGCCTGGCAGCCGTTCCAGCGCAGCCTGATCGCCGCCAACGGCGGCAGGGCTTCGCTGCTGGCCCAGGCGGTGGGCGCGGACTGGAAAGGCTGGCTGGCCGCCGCCATGTATCTGTCGGGCATCCTGCTGGCGTTCGTGGCGCCGTGGGTGTCCTGTGTCTTCTATGCCACGGTGGCAGCGATCTGGTTCATTCCTGATCGGCGCATCGAATCGCGGATCAAGCAATGAGCAAGCGTGATTACTACGAAGTCCTGGGTGTCGAACGAACCGTCACCGAGGTCGAACTGAAGAAGTCCTTCCGCCGTCTGGCGATGAAGTACCACCCGGACCGCTGTCCGGACGATCCCCATGCGCAGGAGAAGTTCAAGGAGGCCAAGGAGGCCTACGAGGTGCTCTCCGACGCGCAGAAGCGCGCACTGTACGACCAGTACGGCCACGCCGCCTTCGAAGGCGGTATGGGCGGCCGCGGCGGTGGTGGCGGCTTCGGCGATATGGGCGACATCTTCGGCGACATCTTCGGCGACATCTTCGGCGGTGGCCGCGGCCGCCAGCCGCGTCGCGGCGCCGACCTGCGCTACATCATGGAGCTCGACCTCGAGGAGGCCGTGTTCGGCGTCGAGAAGAAGATCGAGATCCCCACCCAGGTCAACTGCCACCATTGCAACGGCAGCGGTTCGGCCGACGGCAAGACGGTGCAGTGCAAGACCTGCCATGGCCATGGCCGCGTGCGCATGCAGAACGGCATCTTCTCGATCCAGCAGGCCTGCCCGCATTGCGGCGGCAGTGGCCAGGCCATCGAGAAGCCGTGCAAGCATTGCCACGGCGAGGGCCGGCTGGAGGAAACCCGCGCGCTGTCGGTGAAGATCCCCGCCGGCGTGGACAACGGCGACCGCATCCGGCTCACCGGACAAGGCGAGGCGGGCCCGGCCGGCGCGCCCGCCGGCGACCTCTATGTGGAAGTGCATGTGCGCGAGCACCGCATCTTCCAGCGCGAGGGCAACGACCTCTATTGCGAAGTGCCGATTCGCTTCTCGCAGGCGGCGCTGGGCGCCGAGCTGCCGGTGCCGACGCTGGACGGCGAGGTGCCGATCACCATTCCGCCGGAGACACAGACCGGGCAGACCTTCCGCCTGCGCGGGCGCGGCGTGAAGTCCGTGCGCAGCGGCCGCGCCGGCGACCTGATCTGCCGCGTGGTGGTGGAAACCCCGGTGCGCCTTACCAAACAGCAGCGCGACCTGCTGGAGCAGCTCGAGGCCAGCTTCAACGACGGCAAGGCCGAGGAGCACATGCCGCGCGCGAAGAACTGGGTTGATGGCGTCAAGCAGTTCTGGTCGCGGGTGACTTCGTAAGCCTCGCCGCCTCTGCTAACTTTGGACGTCCGTTTGTCACCCACGCCGGGATGTCCGCCATGAGCAGTTCGCCGATCCGCCTCGCCATCAACGGCGCCTCCGGCCGCATGGGGCAGGCCCTGCTGTCGCTGCTGCGCGCGGACGACCGTTTCGAACTGGCGCATGCGGTGGTGTCGCCCGGATCGGTGCATGACGGCGAGCCGGTCTGGCTGGGGCACTCCCTGCGCCATGCGCACGACTGGTCGCAGGCGCCTGCGCTCGACGTGGTGATCGACTTCAGCGGCCCGGCCGGCCTGGCCGCGACGCTGGATCATTGCCTTGCGCACGGTATTCCCCTGGTGACCGGCACCACCGGCCTCGACGCGGCCCTGCAGGCGCGCCTGGAGGCCGCCGGCACGCGCATCGCGCTGCTGCGCGCGTCGAATTTCAGCCTGGGCGTGGCGCTGCTCACGCGGTTGTTGCGCGAGGCAGCCGTCGCCTTGCCGGACTGGGACCTGGAGATCGTCGAAGCCCATCACGGCCGCAAGCAGGATGCGCCCTCGGGCACGGCGCTGGCGCTGGGGCAGGCTGCCGCCGCCGCGCGCGACACCGCGCTGGATGCCGCCGCGGTCTACAGTCGCGAAGGCCGTACCGGCGAGCGCAAGGCCGGCAGCATCGGCTTCGCGGTGGTGCGTGGCGGCGACATCGTGGGCGAGCACCAGGCACTGCTGATCGGGCCGGGCGAGCGGCTGGAACTGGGGCACCGCGCCACCGACCGCGCGATCTTCGCGCGCGGCGCGTTGCAGGCGGCGCATTGGCTGGTCGGCCGCGCAGCCGGGCATTGGCGGCTGGAAGACGTGCTCGCGTCGCCGGGCTGAATCCGTTAGCATCGCCAGCCTGTCATTGGGGAGTAGCCAGCCTCGTCCCCAGAGGCGTCCGCATCAACAGACTTGGTCGCCGTTCCCTGGCGCCATGGTGCGGACAGCAGACATCGCCACCCGGCGGTGTCTAGCCCGGCGAGACCTTTGGCCAGCGACGTGTTCACCCGGCCGGGCGAACGGTGTCGCTGCGCCATCGGTTGTCCCGTTCGCCCGGCCCGTGCATCCCATGCTGCTCATCCTCTGCCTGTTCCTCGTCTCGGCCGGCGCGATCTATCTCGCCTGCGAATACTTCGTCAACGGCATCGAATGGCTGGGCCGAAAGCTCAGCCTGGGCGCGACTGCCACCGGTACCGTGCTGGCGGCCTTCGGCACGGCCTTGCCGGAAAGCGCGGTGACCTTCGTGGCCGTCATCTTCGGCAAGAATCCGGCGGCGCGCGACATCGGCGTGGGCGCGGCGATGGGCGGGCCATTGGTGCTGGCCACCATCGCCTATGCGGTGGTCGGCGTCGCGCTCTGGGGCAACCATCGCCGGCTGCAGCGTGCCGACCGACTGGTGCGGGTCGACCACCAAAGGCTGGCGCGCGACCAGTCATGGTTCCTGGCGATCTTCGCGGTGAAGGTGGGGCTGGGCCTGGTGGCATTCGCGCTCAAGCCGCTGCTGGGCGTGCTGTTCCTGCTGGCCTACGCAATGTACGTGTGGCGCGAGGTGCGCAGCGACGACACGGCGCCCGAGGAAGAGGCCCTGGAGCCGCTCAAGCTGCGTCCACGGCAGGCCGAGCCGGCGATGCGCTGGGTGCTCGCGCAGACGGTGGCAGCGCTGGTGGTGATCGCCGTGGCCTCGCGGGTGTTCGTGGGGCAGCTCGAGGCGATCGGCGAGGCCTTCGCGCTGCCGCCGCACCTGGTGGCGCTGCTGCTGAGCCCGGTGGCGACCGAACTGCCGGAGACGCTCAACGCGCTGATCTGGGTGCGGCAGGGCAAGGAGCGGCTGGCGCTGGCCAACATTTCAGGCGCGATGATGATCCAGGCGACGATCCCCAGCGCACTGGCGATCTTCGCCACGCCATGGCGGTTCGACACGCCGCTGATCGTGTCCGGCGTGCTCACCGCGGCTGCCATCGTCTACCTGTGGTGGCTGTTCCGGCGCGGCCGCGTGGATGCACGCCACCTGCTGCCAGTAGGCCTGCTGTACGGCGTGTTCGCTGCCTACGTGGCCTGGCACTTCGCCGGCCATTGAGGAAGGTTCAGTCCGGATGGGCGGCGTTGCGGTCGCGGCCGGCGCCGTACTGCGTGTCCAGCTTGCCGAACAGCTTCTTGAACAGGCGGGAGAACTTGCCGCGCCTGGTCTTGCGAAGCTTTTCCTCCTCGCTGGTGAGCCACGCTACCTGGATCACCCGGCGCTCGCCCTCGTAGGGCAGGTGGCCGTGGAAGGAATTGTCGCAGCGCTTGAACACCGCGAATTCGCCGTACAGCGGCGGCAACTCGGGGGCCACCGTGGCGTCGATGTCGTTGATCTTGTCGAGGAAGCGCAGGCAGCCGTCGCTGGTGTCGGGCCACTGCGGGTTGAGATAGAGCAGGGCGGTGGCGACCTTGGACTTGCTGTCGGTGTGGATGGTGCCATGGCGCTTGTTCAGCAGCCGGCACAGCGTCACCAGGGTGGGGTACTGGCCGAGGTTGTCGATGCCCAGCCGCTGGCCGATCAGTCCGGCAAAGGCTGGTGCCGTGAGCTGTTCGACCAGTGAGTTGACTGCGGGGCCGCAATCGGTCGGATCCCATGGAAAGAAGCCGGCGCTGGGGTAGCGCGGGAAGTCGCGGTCGAGGTCGCCGCGCGCCTCGTCCGGCAGCTGGCCGTGGGCGACCATGAACGGGAACGGTTCATGCCGCACCAGGGTGTCCGGACGATCGAGGCGTGCGGGATCGAGCAGGGCTTCCGGACTCATGAACAGGCTTCACTCCCCTGGTGGTTCCGCCCAAGTGTAGCGCCGTGCAGCCTTACGGAGGCTGACGGAATGCCGTCTTTTGCCTCGATCGAAGTGGACAGCAAGCGCCGCTGCGCCTATCATTGCGACCCGCCCGAATGCCCTCCCTTCCAAGGTTCTCAAGCCTGCCTCGTGCGGCTTGCGGACCTTGCTGCACCCGAAAGGCGGTTCCCATGCCCATCCCCGCTCTGCTCGCCCTCGAAGACGGCAGCGTGTTCCACGGCCACGCCGTGGGCGCGACTGGTGAGACCGTCGGCGAGGTGGTCTTCAACACCGCCATGACCGGCTACCAGGAGATCCTCACCGATCCCTCGTACAGCCGGCAGCTCGTCACCCTGACCTATCCGCACATCGGAAACACCGGCTGCAATGCCGAGGACGTCGAATCCGGCAAGGTGCATGCCGCCGGCCTGATCGTGCGCGACGTGCCGCGCCGGGCGAGCAACTGGCGCAGCACGGAGAGCCTGCCCGATTACCTGAAGCGCCACGGCGTCGTGGGGATCGCCGGTATCGACACCCGCCGCCTCACCCGCATCCTGCGCGACAAGGGCGCCCTGAACGGCTGCATCGCCGCCGGCGAGCAGGTTGATGCCGAAGCGGCGTTGGCCAAGGCGCGTGCGTTCCCGGGCCTGAACGGCATGGACCTGGCCAAGGTGGTCAGCGTGAGCAAGCCGTACCACTGGAACCAGGGTGTCTACGGCCTCGACCAGCAGGCTTTCAACCAGCCGGCCAGTCGCTTCAAGGTGGTGGCCTACGACTACGGCGTGAAGCACAACATCCTGCGCCTGCTCGCCGAGCAGGGCTGCGACATCACGGTGGTGCCGGCGCAGACGCCCGCGTCCGAGGTGCTGGCGATGAAGCCCGACGGCGTGTTCCTCTCCAACGGCCCCGGCGATCCGGCGGCCTGCGACTATGCGATCGAGGCGACGAAGCAGTTCCTGACCGCGAAGATCCCGCTGTTCGGCATCTGCCTCGGCCACCAGATCATGGGCCTGGCGCTGGGCGCGAAGACGCTGAAGATGAAGTTCGGCCACCACGGCGCGAACCATCCGGTGAAGGACCACGGCGACGGCCGCGTGCTGATCACCAGCCAGAATCATGGCTTCGCGGTGGACCCGGCCACGCTGCCGGCGAACGTGCGGGTCACGCACACCTCGCTGTTCGACGGCACGCTGCAGGGCTTCGCGCTTACCGATCGCCCGGCGTTCTGCTTCCAGGGCCACCCGGAAGCGAGCCCCGGCCCTCATGACATGGCCTATCTGTTCGACCGGTTCGCCAAGCTGATGCAGGAGGCCCGCTGAGATGGCCAAGCGTAGCGACATCAAGAGCATCCTGATCATCGGCGCCGGCCCGATCGTGATCGGCCAGGCCTGCGAGTTCGACTACTCCGGCGCCCAGGCCTGCAAGGCGCTGAAGGAGGAGGGCTACCGGGTGATCCTGGTGAACTCCAACCCGGCCACCATCATGACCGACCCGGAGACGGCCGACGCCGTCTACATCGAGCCGATCAACTGGCAGACGGTGGAGCGCATCATCGCCAAGGAGCGGCCCGACGCGGTGCTGCCCACCATGGGCGGCCAGACCGCGCTGAACTGCGCGCTCGACCTCGCCGACCACGGCGTGCTGGACAAGTACAAGGTCGAGCTGATCGGCGCGAAGCGCGACGCGATCCGCATGGCCGAGGACCGCGAGCTGTTCAAGCAGGCGATGACCGAGATCGGGCTGGAAAGCCCGAAGTCGGAAGTCGCCAAGAGCTTCGAGCATGCGGTGGAGATCCAGACCCAGCTCGGCTTTCCCGTGATCATCCGGCCCAGCTTCACGCTGGGTGGCACCGGCGGCGGCATCGCCTACAACAAGGAGGAGTTCGAGGCCATCGTCAAGCGCGGCCTTGAAATGTCGCCGACCCACGAGGTGCTGATCGACGAATCGGTGTTGGGCTGGAAGGAGTTCGAGATGGAAGTTGTCCGCGACACCGCGGACAACTGCATCATCATCTGCGCCATCGAGAACCTCGATCCGATGGGCGTGCACACCGGCGACTCGATCACCGTGGCGCCGGCGCAGACGCTCACCGACAAGGAGTACCAGCGCCTGCGCGATGCCTCGATCGCGGTGCTGCGCAAGATCGGCGTGGATACCGGCGGCTCCAACGTGCAGTTCGGCATCAACCCCGCCGACGGCCGCGTGGTGGTGATCGAGATGAACCCGCGCGTGTCGCGCTCCTCGGCGCTGGCGTCGAAGGCCACCGGTTTCCCGATCGCCAAGGTCGCCGCGAAGCTCGCTGTGGGCTACACGCTGGACGAGCTCAAGAACGACATCACCGGCGGCCTCACGCCGGCCTCGTTCGAGCCGACCATCGACTACGTGGTCACCAAGATCCCGCGCTTCGCGTTCGAGAAGTTCCCGCGCGCCGACGCACGCCTTACCACCCAGATGAAGTCGGTGGGCGAGGTGATGGCGATCGGCCGCAGCTTCACCGAATCGCTGCAGAAGGCGCTGCGCGGGCTGGAGATCGGCAAGACCGGCCTGAACCCCACCGGGCTGGAAATCGGCACGGAAGAGGGCCTGACCACGCTCAAGCGCGAGCTGCGCGAACCGCGGCCCGACCGCGTGTTCCATCTCGCCGATGCGTTCCGTGCCGGGCTGTCGCTGGACGAGGTGCACGAGCTCAGCCGCGTCGACCCCTGGTTCCTCGCCGCGTTCGAGGACATCGTGCTGGCCGAGCGCGAGGTGCAGGCGCAGGGCATCGCCGCGCTGGATGCGCCGCGCATGCGCGAGCTGAAGCGCATGGGCTTCTCCGACGCGCGCCTGGCCGAGCTGACCGGTTCCGACGAGGCAGCCATGCGCCACTTGCGCCGCACCCTGGGCGTGCGTCCGGTGTACAAGCGCGTGGATTCCTGCGCCGCCGAGTTCGCCACCACCACGGCCTACATGTACTCGACCTACGAGGAAGAGTGCGAGGCGAACCCGACCGGCCGCGAGAAGATCATCGTGCTCGGCGGCGGCCCCAACCGCATCGGCCAGGGCATCGAGTTCGACTACTGCTGCGTGCACGCGGCGCTGGCGCTGCGGGAGGATGGCTATGAAACCATCATGGTCAACTGCAACCCGGAAACCGTTTCCACCGACTACGACACCTCGGACCGCCTGTACTTCGAGCCGCTGACGCTGGAAGACGTGCTGGAGATCATCGACCTGGAAAAGCCCAGGGGCGTGATCGTGCAGTACGGCGGCCAGACCCCGCTGAAGCTGGCGCGCGCGCTGGAAGCGGCCGGTACGCCGATCATCGGCACCTCGCCCGATTCGATCGACCTCGCCGAGGACCGCGAGCGCTTCCAGCAGATGATCGAGAAGCTGGGCCTGCGCCAGCCGCCGAACCGCACCGCGCGCAATGCTGACGAGGCACTGGCGTTGGCCCGCGAGATCGGCTATCCGCTGGAGGTGCGTCCCAGCTACGTGCTGGGCGGCCGCGCGATGGAAGTGGTGTACGACGACGCCGACCTGTCGCGCTACATCCGCGAGGCGGTGCAGGTGTCGAACGATTCGCCGGTGCTGCTGGACCGCTTCCTCGACCACGCGGTCGAGGTGGACGTGGACATCATCGCCGACGCCGAAGGCAACGTGCTGATCGGCGGCATCATGGAGCACATCGAGGAGGCCGGCGTGCACTCGGGCGATTCCTCCTGCTCGCTGCCGCCGTATTCGCTCACCGGGGAGATCCAGGACGAGCTGCGCCATCAGGCCGCGGCGATGGCGAAGGAGCTCAAGGTGGTCGGCTTGATGAACACCCAGTTCGCCATCCAGGGCGAGACGGTGTTCATCCTCGAGGTGAACCCGCGCGCCTCGCGCACGGTGCCGTTTGTCTCCAAGGCCACCGGCGTGCCGCTGGCCAAGATCGCCGCGCGCTGCATGGCGGGCAAGACGCTGGCGGGGCAGGGCGCCACGAAGGAAGTGATTCCGGCGTACTACTCGGTGAAGGAAGCTATCTTCCCCTTCATCAAGTTCCAGAACGTGGACCCGATCCTCGGCCCCGAGATGCGCTCCACCGGCGAGGTGATGGGCGTGGGCCGCAGCTTCGGCGCCGCGTTCGCGCGTGGCCACGACGCCGCCGGCATCAAGACGCCGCCGAAGGGCAAGGTGTTCGTGTCGGTGCGCGACGCCGACAAGGATCGCCTGCTGCCGGTGGCGCAGGAAGTGCTGCGTCGCGGCTTCAGCCTGGTCGCCACCGCCGGCACCGCGGCCTACCTCAACGGCCACGACGTGGTCTGCGAGCGCGTCAACAAGGTGGCCGAAGGACGCCCGCACATCGTCGACCTGATCAAGAACGGCGAGATCGTCTACATCGTCAACACCACCGAGGGCAAACAGGCGATCGCCGACTCGTTCTCTATCCGGCGCGAGGCGCTGCAGCAGCGCGTCACCTATTCCACCACCGTGGCCGGTGCGCGCGCCCTGGTGCACTCGCTGGATTTCCACGGCAACGATGAAGTGCACAGCCTGCAGGAACTGCACAAGGAGTTGAAAGCATGAGTGCCCGCGCCCCCATCACCAAGGCCGGTTCGGAACGTCTGCGCGCCGAGCTGGATCGCCTGAAGTCGACGGAGCGCCCGCGCATCATCGCGGCGATCGCCGAAGCCCGCGCGCATGGTGACCTCAAGGAGAACGCCGAGTATCACGCAGCGCGCGAGCTGCAGAGCTTCATCGAGGGCCGTATCGCCCAGCTGGAGGCGCTGCTCTCCACGGCCCAGGTGATCGACGTGTCGCGGCTCAACCCCGGCAACAAGGTGGTGTTCGGCGCGATCGTGGATCTGGCGGACGAGGACAGCGATACCGAGGTGACTTACCAGATCGTGGGCGACCTCGAGGCCGACATCAAACAGGGCCTGATTGCAGTCTCCTCGCCGATCGCGCGTGCGCTGATCGGCAAGCTTGAGGGCGACAGCTTCGAGTTCAATGCACCGAACGGCGTGAAGCGCTACGAGATCACCGGCGTGCGCTACGAGTGAAACGGTTGCCCGGTTGAGGCAAGAGGGCCCCGCGAAAGCGGGGCCTTTGCTTTGGCTGCCGTGCAGCCCGGATTCCGGGCGCCGGGCAACAAAAAGGCCGCGCGGGGCGCGGCCTTTCCGTCGGCACTTGCCGCGCTGGGATCAGCGCTGGCGGGCCTTGAAACGCGGGTTGCTCTTGCAGATCACGAACACCTTGCCGCGACGACGCACGATCTTGCAGTCGCGGTGCCGCGCCTTGGCGGACTTCAACGAGTTAAGCACCTTCACGGCCAGCTCCTGATACCAAACGGAAAAACGTCAGCGGGCAAGTATAACTTGCTGAATCGCCAGCCACAAGTCGCCAAATCAGCCATCAAGGCCACCGGTGGATTCCTCCACCGTGGCGAGGAATTGTGCCAATACCGGCGAGGTGTCGCCGGCGCGGCTTGCCACGGCCAGCAGCAGATGGGCCGCGCGGTCGGCCAATGATACGTAGCTGACCCCGGCCAGATGCACGGCCCGCATCGTCGCCGGCACCAGCGCCAAGCCCAAGCCGGCCGCCACGAGTGCCAGCAGGCCGTTGATCTGCTGGGCCTGCTGCACGATACGGGGCTGGAAACCGGCTTCGCCGGCCAACGTCCTGAGGCGGTCGTGCAGGGTTGCGGCCAGTTCGCGCGGCTGTGTGACGAAGGCCTCGTCGGCCACCTCGCCCATGCGCAGTTCGTCGCGGCCGGCCAGCGGATGGCTGGAGGGCAGGGCGAGCAGCAGGGGTTCGCGATCGAGCACGCGCAGCTGCAACTGGCGGGCATCCTGCAGGTGACGGGGTTCGTCGCGCACGAAGCCGACATCGATCTCGTTGGCCAGCAGCGCCGCGAATTGCGGCTCGGTGTACATCTCGCACAACTGGATGTTCACCTCGGGCGCGATCTGGCGATGGCGCAGCAGGGCTCGAGGCAGGGCGGGATGGAATGACACCGAGAGCGTGTAGGCCAGGCGCAGCTGGCCGTTGTGTCCAGCCGCGACCGCCGTGGTGCGACTGCGCGCCAGTTCCGCCTGGACCAGGATCTGGCGCGCCTGCTCCAGGAAGACCCGGCCGGCTTCGGTCAGCTCCACCTTGCGCTTGCTGCGCTCGAGCAGTGTCACGCCCAGATTCCGCTCCAGCGCCTGGATTTGCTGGGAGAGTGGAGGCTGCGAGATGTGCAGGCGGAGCGCGGCGCGGGTGAAGCTCAGCTCCTCGGCGACGGCGACGAAGTAGCGCAACTGGCGGAAGTCGAACATATATGGTTTCGATATAAATATCGTTCTAAATATATATTAGATACTTGAACGTGTCGCTCATAAAATGCCCCTGTCCCGCCATCACCCCCCCTCCCCGATGGTGGTGACCCTCGCCTCGCAGCGACGCTGAACACGATACTGGCCACCTCCCCCCCCGGGCCCTATCGATGCGTCGTTTCGCGAGGCGTTTTCTTTGGCTGTATTCGTGCGTTCGTCCGTGAACGCGAGGATCAAACGGGCGGCCATCCATGGCCGCACTTTTCATCGGCGAGCAGGCTCAGAGCCGGCAGGCCAGCCGCGTACCTTGGTCGATGGCGCGCTTCGCGTCGAGTTCGGCGGCCACGTCTGCGCCGCCGATGACATGTACGGCCATGCCGGAGACGATCAACTCATCGGCAAGCCGGCGATCAGGCTCCTGGCCAGCGCAGATCACCACGTTGTCGACTGGCAGCACCTGCGGCCTGCCGTCAACGGTGACGTGCAGGCCCTGTGCATCGAAGCGTTCGTAGGCGACCTTGCCTAGCATGTTCACGCGCTTGGCCTTGAGCGTGGCACGATGCACCCAGCCGGTGGTCTTGTTGAGACGGGCACCGGGTCGGCCTTCGCTGCGCTGGAGCAGCCAGACCTGGCGCAGTGGCGCTTCCGGCTGCGGCGGTTGCAGGCCGCTGCGCTGCACGAGTTGCGTATCCACTCCCCATTCGCGCGTCCAGCGTCCCACGTCGGTGGTGGGCGAGGGCTGGTGCTCGACGAGGAATTCGGCCATGTCGAAGCCGATGCCGCCCGCGCCGATAATCGCCACGCGCGGCCCCACCGGCTGGTTGCGCGCGAGTATGTCGAGGTAGCCCAGCACGCGCGGGTCGTCGCTGCCCGGGAAATACACCTTACGAGGCAGCACGCCGGTGGCGATCACCACCTCGTCGTAGCCATGGGCCTTGAGGCTGATGGCATCGGCGGGTTCACCCAGGCGCAGCTCGACACCGGCATCGGCAAGACGCTGCCGGAAATAGCGCAGGGTTTCGTGGAACTCCTCCTTGCCGGGAATCCGCTTCGCATAGTTGAACTGGCCGCCGATCTCGGCTGCCCTGTCGATCAGGCTGACTGCATGGCCGCGTTCGGCCAGCGTGGCGGCGCAGGCCATGCCGGCTGGGCCCGCCCCGACCACGGCGATGCGCTTGCGCCGTGTCGCCGGTTCGACCCTGAGCTCGGTTTCGTGGCACGCGCGCGGGTTGACCAGACAACTGGCGCGCCTGTTCTGGAACACATGGTCGAGGCAGGCCTGGTTGCAGGCGATGCAGGTGTTGATGCGTTCGGCGCGGCCGGATTTCGCCTTGTTCGCCCATTCGGGATCGGCCAGCAGCGGGCGTGCCATCGAGACCATGTCCGCATCGCCCACGGCCAGCACGCGTTCGGCCACCTCGGGCATGTTGATGCGGTTGGTGGCGACCAGCGGGATGTTCACCTCGCCCTTGAGTCTCTTGGTCACCCAGGCGAAGCCGGCGCGGGGCACGCTGGTGACGATGGTGGGTACGCGCGCTTCGTGCCAGCCGATGCCGGTGTTGATGATGCTTGCGCCGGCAGCCTCGATGGCCTTGGCCAGCGCCACGATCTCGTTCCAGTCCTGGCCGCCTTCGACCAGGTCCAGCATCGACAGGCGGTAGATGATGATGAAATCACGCCCCAACGCCTCGCGCGTGCTGCGCACGATCTCCACCGGGAAGCGCATGCGCCGCGCGACATCACCGCCCCAGGCGTCGTCGCGATGGTTGGTACGCGCGGCGATGAACTGGTTGATCAGGTAGCCCTCCGAGCCCATCACCTCGACGCCGTCGTAGCCGGCCTCGCGGGCCAGCTGCGCGCAGTGCACGAAATCGCGGATGGTGCGTTCCACGCCGCGCGTGGACAGCGCCCGTGGCATGAACGGGGTGATCGGCGACTTGATCCGCGACGGCGCCACCGACAGCGGGTGATAGCCGTAGCGTCCCGCATGCAGGATCTGCAGGCAGATGCGCCCGCCCTCGGCGTGCACGGCAGCCGTCAGCTTGCGATGCCGCGGCTTGTGCCAGGGCAGGGTGAGGCGTCCGCCGAAGGGTTTCAGCCAGCCTTCGACGCTGGGCGCGATGCCGCCGGTGACCATCAGCCCCGCGCCGCCGCGGGCACGCTCGGCGAAGTAGGCGGCCAGCTTGTCGTAGTCGGCGGCCTTGTCTTCCAGTCCGGTATGCATCGAGCCCATCAGGATGCGATTGGGCAGGGTGATGTGGCCCAGGTCGAGCGGAGCGAACAGATGGGGGTAGTTCATGGCACGACCGCGTTCAAACGATCGTATGAATGTGCCTGTTGCCGGGTGCGGACGCAAGCGCGTTCAGGAATCAGGCCTGCAACTGGTCCACCAGGGCGATGTAGCGACGCATGGCCTCGTCCTGCGCGAGGCCGCGCAATTGCACCCAAGCCTCGTGCTTGGCGGTGCCCACGAAATCGAAGAAGCCGGGTTGTTCGCCATGTGCGTCCCCTTCCGAGCCCTGCTTGTAGAGCGCGTAGAGCTTGAGCAGGGTGTCGTTGTCAGGGCGATAGTCCAGCCGCTTCACGGCCTCGGCGGCCTGATCGAATGCGTGGCGAAGGTCGTTCATGATGGGGCGAGCGGCATGGAATTTCGCCATGGTACGCGATGCCGTCAGGGTCGGCGCGATAACATGCGAACCCCTCGCCCGACCAGGACCCGTCATGAGCCGAACCGCTCCCGTTCCCGTGCTGACCATCGATGGCCCCTCGGGCTCGGGCAAGGGTACGATCAGCCGGCGGGTGGCCGAGCACTTGGGTTGGCGGCTGCTCGATTCGGGCGCGCTGTACCGGGCGGTGGGCTATGCCGCCGGGGCGGCAGGTCTGGACCTGTCCGACGCCGAGGCGGTGACCCGCTGTGCGCAGACCACGAAGATCCGCTTCCAGTCCAGTGCCGACGGCAGCGACACCCGCATCCTCGTCAACGGCCATGACGCCACCGACGAGCTGCGCACGGAAACCGCCGGTGCGGCAGCCTCGGCCATCGCCTCGATCGCCCCGGTACGGCAGACGCTGGTGGAGCTGCAGCTGGGCTTCCGCAAGTCGCCTGGTCTGGTGGCTGACGGGCGCGACATGGGCACGGTGATCTTCCCTGATGCGCCGTTCAAGGTGTTCCTCACCGCCAGCGCTGCCGAGCGGGCAAAAAGGCGCTATAAGCAGTTGAAGGAAAAGGGACTCAACGTTACACTAGCGAGTCTGCAGCGCGAGATCGAGGCGCGTGATCACCGCGATGCGTCGCGGACGGTCGCCCCCCTGAAGCCCGCGCCGGAGGCCGTGCAGGTGGATACCACCGGCATGGACATCGACCAGGTAGTCGCAAGAGTTCTCGCCGTCGTGCAGCCCTGAACGGGGCTGGCGCGACGGTTTCCGTTCCCGGCCATGGTGGCCGGGGGCTCAACCATGGTGGCGACGAGCGTTCCGCGAGGGCGTTCCGAAGACACCCCAACCGGTGGATTGCTGTCGAGGCAAGCCCTGCGCGGGCATCGCAGCCGTCCTTTCCCATTCTGGAATCAACATGACTGAAAGTTTTGCCGAACTGTTTGAACAGAGCCAGCAGGCCATCGCCAAGCTGAAGCCCGGCGCCATCGTCACCGGCATCGTGGTGGAAATCCGCAACGACGTCGTCGTGATCAACGCGGGCCTGAAGAGCGAAGGCATCGTCCCGATCGAGCAGTTCAAGGGCGAGGACGGCACCCTTGAGGTGAGCGTCGGCGATCCCGTGAAGGTGGCCCTCGAGGCCCTGGAAGACGGTTTCGGCGAAACCAAGCTGTCGCGCGAGAAGGCCAAGCGCTCGATGGTGTGGGACGACCTCGAGGAGGCGTTCGACAAGGAAGAGACCATCAAGGGCATGATCTCCGGCAAGGTCAAGGGCGGCTTCACCGTCGACATCAAGGACGTCCGCGCGTTCCTGCCGGGTTCGCTGGTCGACGTGCGCCCGGTGCGCGAGCCGACCTACCTCGAGGGCAAGGAACTCGAGTTCAAGATCATCAAGCTGGATCGCAAGCGCAACAACGTGGTGGTCAGCCGCCGCGCCGTCGTCGAGACCGAGTTCTCCGCCGAGCGCGAACAGCTGCTGGAGCGCCTGGTCGAGGGCGCCGTGATCAAGGGCGTGGTGAAGAACCTCACCGACTACGGTGCGTTCGTGGACTTGGGCGGCATCGACGGCCTGCTGCACATCACCGACATGGCGTGGAAGCGCGTGCGCCATCCGTCCGAAGTCGTCAACGTCGGCGACGAGCTGGACGTGCGCGTGCTGAAGTTCGACAAGGAGCGCAACCGCGTCTCGCTGGGCCTGAAGCAGCTGGGCGACGATCCGTGGGTGAACATCTCCCGTCGCTACCCGGTGGGCTCGCGCCTGTTCGGCAAGGTCTCCAACGTCACCGACTACGGCTGCTTCGTCGAGATCGAGCCGGGCGTCGAAGGCTTGGTCCACGTGTCCGAGATGGACTGGACCAACAAGAACGTCAACCCGGCCAAGGTGGTGCAGGTCGGCGACGAGACCGAAGTGATGGTGCTGGACGTGGATGAAGAGCGTCGCCGCATCTCGCTGGGCATCAAGCAGACCCGCTCGAACCCGTGGGAAGCCTTCGCCGCCATGCACAAGAAGGGCGACAAGGTCTCCGGTCAGATCAAGTCGATCACCGACTTCGGCGTGTTCATCGGCCTGGACGGCGGCATCGACGGCCTGGTGCACCTGTCCGACATCTCCTGGCAGATGTCCGGCGAAGACCTCGTGCGCAACTTCAAGAAGGGCGACGAGATCGAGGCCGTGGTGCTGGCGGTGGATCCGGAGCGCGAGCGCATCTCGCTCGGCATCAAGCAGATGGAGCAGGATCCGTTCGGCCAGTTCATGGCCAACCACGCGCGCGGCAGCATCGTCACCGGCACGGTGAAGGAAGTGGACGCCAAGGGTGCGGTGATCGACCTGGGCGAGGGCGTGGAGGGTTACATCCGCGCCAACGATATCGCCAAGGAGCGCATCGACGACGCCACCCAGCACCTGAAGGTGGGCGACAAGGTCGAGGCCAAGTTCACCGGCATGGACCGCAAGGGCCGTCAGCTGTCGCTGTCGATCCGCGCCAAGGACGAGGAAGACGTGCAGGAAGCGCTGGCCGAGTACTCTTCGGCCGCGGGTGGCACGACCAAGCTCGGTGCGCTGCTCAAGGAGCAGCTCAACAAGGCCGACTGATCGCTGCACACCGGCACGGGGCGGCACCAGCCGCCCCGTGTCATGCAGCGCAGAGATACACGTCGCGGACACGGGGACCATGACCAAATCCGAATTGATCGAGGCGCTGGCCAGGCGCCAGACCCATCTTGCGTTTGCCGATGTCGAGCTGGCGGTCAAGAGCGTGGTGGAGCAGATGAGCCAGGCGCTGTCCCAGGGCGAGCGGATCGAGGTGCGCGGCTTCGGCAGTTTCGCGCTGCATTACCGGCCGCCGCGCATGGGGCGCAACCCCAAGACCGGCGATTCGGTGGCCCTGCCGGGCAAGCACGTGCCGCACTTCAAGCCCGGCAAGGAGCTGCGCGAACGCGTCAACCTGCGCCTGGAAGAAGCTGCGACCGGCTGAGGCCGCAACCAAATGGATCTGACGAGGCAGGCGGCGCGAGCCGATCCTGCCTTTATTTTTGCGACCATCCCCGATCGCGAGAGTCAAATGGGCGGCCATCCATGGCTGCACTCTTCAATTTCAGTGCTTCCGACTGAATCGCTGCAGCATGACCCGGCTTGCTTGCTGCGCCATGCGCGGGCGATCGGGTAAAGTCGCCGGATGCGCCTGATCGTGATCCTCGTCCTCGTGTTCTTCGTCGCCGCCGGCGTGGTGGTGGGTGCACTCAATGCCGATCTGATCGGCTACGACTTCGCCTTCGCGCGCGTGCAATTGCCCAAGGGAGCAGCCCTGTTGGCCGCGCTGGTGCTGGGCTGGCTGCTCGGCGGGCTTACTGCCTGGCTGGGCGTGGGCCTGCGGCAACAGCGCCTGCAGCGGCAGCGTCGCAAGGAAGCCGGCAAAAAGACGGCCGGCGCATGATGCCCTGGTATGCCTTGCTGCCGCTGGCGGTGGTCGCCTTCGTGCTGGGCTGGTGGGCGTCCCGCCGTGCCAGCGCGCGGCGTTCCGGCGCGGCGGTCAACGAGCTCTCCTCGGACTACTTCCGTGGCCTGAACTACCTGCTCAACGAGGAGCAGGACAAGGCGATCGAGGTGTTCCTGCGCCTGGCCGAGTACAACCGCGACACGGTGGAAACGCATCTCGCGCTGGGCAACCTGTTCCGCCGCCGCGGCGAGGTGGATCGCGCGATCCGCCTGCACCAGCACCTGGTGTCGCGGCCGAACCTGTCCGAGCCGATGAAGACCGTGGCCCTGCTGGAACTGGGCGAGGACTACATGCGCGCGGGCCTGCTCGATCGCGCCGAGGCGCTGTTTGCCGACCTGGTGGCGATGGATGCCCACGCGCCTTCGGCGCTGCGCCATCTGATCGCGATCTACCAGCACGAGCGCGACTGGAACAAGGCGATCGAGCACGCGCGCCGGCTGGAGGTGATGACCGGCGAGGACGAGGCGCCGATGATCGCGCAGTTCTACTGCGAACTGGCCGAGCGTTCGCGCCAGCACGGCGCGCGGGTCGAGGCGCGCGACTATCTCGAACAGGCCTTCCGCTGCCAGCCCGATTGCGTGCGTGCCTGGATGCTGACCGGGCGGCTGCACGCCGAGGAGGGACAGCATGCCGAAGCAGTGCAAGCCTACGAGGCGGCCGTCGGCGCGGACATCGCGTTCGTGCCGGAGATCCTGCCGCCGCTGTTGAACAGCTATGCCTGCTCGCAGCAGATGGATCGCGCTGAACACTTTCTGCGCGATATGCTCGGGCGTTACCACGGCATCTCGCCGGTGCTGGCGTTGACCCGCCTGTACCAGCAGCGCGACGGCCAGCGGGCGGGTGTGGACTTTCTCACCGCGCAGCTGCGCCAGCGCCCTTCGGTACGTGGCCTGATGGCCCTGATCGACGCCACCATGGACAGGGTCGAGGGCGAGGCGCGCGAGAACTTCCTGATCCTGCGCGACCTCACCCGGAAGCTGCTGGAGGGACAGGCGATGTACCGCTGCAGCCGCTGCGGCTTCGGTGCCAAGGCACACCACTGGCAGTGCCCCAGCTGCAAGAGCTGGAGCACGATCCGGCCCATCCACGGCGTCGCCAACGAGTGACGGCCGTGGTCATGACCATAGGATGGTTGCTGCTGTCCTTCCTCATCGCGTGGCTGTCGGCGCGCGCGGCGATCGCCTATGCGCATCGTCGCGGCATGCTCGACCGTCCCGGCCAGCGTCGTTCGCACAGCATCCCAACGCCGCGCGGCGGTGGCATCGGCATCGTCATCGCTGGCGTGGTCTGCCTGCCCGGCGTGCTGCTCGGCACGACAGCGCCGTGGCCGCCGCTTCTGGTGGCCGGCTTGCTGGCGGCCCTGCTGCTGGTCGCGCTGGCCGGCTGGTGGGACGATCACCGTTCGCTGCCGATCCTGCCGCGCTTCGGCGCACAGTTGCTGGCCGTGCTGCTGTTCGCCGTTGCCCTGGCGGCAGGTGGCCTGTCGTGGTGGTGGCTGCCGGTGCTGCTGCTGGCCGGTGCCTGGAGTGTCAACCTGCACAATTTCATGGATGGCATCGACGGTCTGCTGGCCCAGCAGGCGATGTTCGTGGGCGCTGGGCTGGCGTTGCTGGCATGGAGTGCCGGGCAGGGCGCCGTGGCGCTGGCCGCGGCCTGCCTTGCCACGGCCAGCCTCGGTTTCTGGTGCCTGAACCGGCCGCCCGCGCGCATCTTCATGGGCGACGTGGGCAGCGGCAGCGTGGGCCTGTTGATCTTCGCGTTCACGGCGATGCTGTGGCGGGTCGATACGCGGCTGCTGTGGCCGGCGTTGATCCTGTCGTCGGCGTTCGTCGCCGATGCCAGCCTGACCTTGCTGTCGCGGTTCTGGCGCGGCCGCCGCTGGTACACTGCGCACCGCGAGCACCTGTACCAGTGGCTGGTGCGGTGCGGTTTCACGCATGCCGGGGGAGGCGCGATCTACATGACATGGAACCTGCTGCTGGCCACGCCATTGGCCTGGTTGGCCTTCAGTCATCCACGACTGGCCCTGCCGACTACCATGGGCGCCTATCTGGCCGCGGCGGTGCTGTGGCTGTTGCTCAAGCGTCGTTGTCTGCGGCGCCATTCGCCCAAGGACCGCCATGTCGCTGCGTAGGCTAGTCGGCATCATCCATCCCCGCGTGGCGGTCATGCTGCATGACTTGGCCATGGCCGCGCTGGCCTGGTGGGTGGCCAAGCTGCTGCGCTATGCGGTACGGCCGGAAGACGTGGTGCACTTCCAGTGGTTCGAGTTTCCGGTGGTGCTGCTGGCGCAGGGGCTGATCTTCCGCTGGACCGGGCTGTACAAGGGCGTCTGGCGTTTCGCCAGCCTGCCGGACCTGTGGAACATCCTGCGTGCCGCCGTGCTCGGCTCGATCGCGGTCTGGCTGCTGCTGTCGATGTTCAACCGGCTGCAGGGCGTGCCGCGCTCGATGCTGCTGCTGTACCCGGTGGTGCTGGCGATGGTGCTGGGCGTGCCGCGACTGGCCTACCGCTACTGGAAGGACAGCCGCCGCGGCCTGACCGGGGATCGCTCGGTGCGCCGGGTGCTGATCCTGGGCGCGGACCGCGCCGGCGAGGTGCTGTCGCGCGACCTCCATCGCGATGGCGGCTACATGGTGGTCGGCTTCCTCGATGATCGCCCCGCATTGCGCGGTGCCAGCATCAATGGCCACCCGGTGCTGGGCCAGTTCGAGCAGTTGCCGGAGATCACCCGCGAGGCGGCGGTGGAGATGCTGCTGATCGCGCTGCCGGGTGCCTCGGTGAGCGAGATGCGCCGGGTGGTGGCACTGTGCGATGCCAGCGACCTGCCGTACCGCACGATCCCGCGGCTGGACGACGTGGTCGCCGGCCGCGCGCAGTTCAACGAGATCAAGGAAGTGGCCATCGAGGACCTGCTGGGCCGCGACGCGGTGGAGCTGGACTGGACGGCGATCCGCGAAACGATTGGCGGCCGTCGGGTGCTGGTCACCGGTGGTGGCGGCTCGATCGGTTCGGAGCTGTGCCGCCAGGTGGCGCGACTGGGTGCGCAATCGCTGATCGTGGTCGACCACAGCGAATACAACCTCTACCAGATTACCCGCGAGCTGCGCGCGAACTATCCGGAGCTGCTGCTCGATGGCGTGCTGGCCAGCTGCGGCGACAGCGTGCTGATGCGCAAGGTGCTGGCCGAGGCGCGGCCGCAGGTGGTGTTCCATGCGGCGGCCTACAAGCATGTACCGATGCTGCAGGGTCAGCTGCGCGCTGCATTCCTCAACAACGTGCTGGGCACGCGCACCATGGCCGACTTGGCGCGCGAGGCGGGCGTCGAGTGCTTCGTGCTGATCTCCACCGACAAGGCGGTCAACCCCACCAGTGTGATGGGTGCCTGCAAGCGCATCGCCGAGATCTGGTGCCAGAACCTAGACGCGCACGCCGACACCCGTTACATGACGGTGCGTTTCGGCAACGTGCTCGATTCGGCCGGTTCGGTGGTGCCGCTGTTCCGCCAGCAGATCCGCGCGGGCGGGCCGGTCACCGTGACCCACCCGGAGATCTCGCGTTACTTCATGACCATCCCCGAAGCCTGTCAGCTGATCCTGCAGGCGGCGAGCCTTGGCAAGGGCGGAGAGATCTTCGCGCTGGACATGGGCGAGCCGATGAAGATCCGCGACCTTGCCGAGCAGATGATCCGTCTCGCCGGCAAGAAGCCCGGCAGCGAGATTCCCATCGTCTATACCGGCCTGCGCGCGGGCGAGAAGCTGTTCGAGGAGCTGTTCCATCCGCTGGAGCAGTACAGCGCCACCACGCACGCCAAGATCTTCCTCGCGCAGCACCGCCAGGTGTCGTGGGAGCTGCTGCAGGCCATGATGCAAAAGGCGGCCGAGATGGTCGCGACGGACAACGACGAGGAGTTGCGGCGCTGCGTGTCCAGCCTGCTTCCCTCGTTCCGCTGGAGCGAGACGGCGCAGCCGGACAACGTGGTCTCGATCCGCCGCCATGAAACAGGAGAGCAGTGAGTGAGCAAGCCGTTGCGCAAGGTGGTGTTTCCCGTGGCCGGCCTCGGCACGCGCTTCCTGCCGGCCACCAAGGTGGTCGCCAAGGAGATGCTGCCGGTGCTGGACAAGCCGCTGATCCAGTATGCGGTGGATGAAGCCGTCGACGCCGGCGCCGACACGCTGATCTTCGTCACCAACCGCTACAAGCACGCCATCGCCGACTACTTCGACAAGGCCTACGAGCTGGAGGCGAAGCTGCAGGAGAAGGGCAAGGACGCACTGCTCGCGCTGGTGCAAGGCACGCTGCCGAAGCACGTGCGCGCGATCTTCGTCACCCAGCCCGAGGCGCTGGGCCTCGGCCACGCCGTGCTGTGCGCCAAGCCGGTGGTGGGCGATGAGCCGTTCGGCGTGATGCTGCCCGACGATCTGATCTGGAATGGCGCCGGCAAGGGTGCGTTGCGTCAGATGGCCGAGGTGGGCGACAAGGAAGGCGCTGGCGTGATCGCGGTGGAGGAAGTGCCGCACGAGCAGACCGACAAGTACGGCATAGTCGACGCCGCGCCGGTGGACGAGCGCAGCGCGCGTATCCGCCACATGGTGGAAAAGCCCAAGCCCGCCGAGGCGCCGTCGAATCTCGCCGTGGTGGGCCGTTACGTGTTGCCCGGGCGCATCTTCGAACTGCTGGAGCGCACCACGCCGGGTGCCGGCGGCGAGATCCAGCTCACCGATGCGATCGATGCGCTGCTCAAGGAGCAGGGCAAGGTGCTGGCATACCGCTTCGAAGGCATCCGCTTCGACTGCGGCAACAAGGCGGGCCTGGTGCGCGCCACCATGCACATGGCGCTGCAGGACCCAAGCCTTGCGCCGGTGGTGCGCGAGATCGCCGCCACGCTCTGAGAGCCTGTTTTCAATATCTCCGCGCAGTGGCGTGCAGCAGCATGCCGCCGCGATCCCCGTTATGCTCGGAGGCTTCACTGTCGCACAGGGGCGCCAGGGCATGAAGCAACCGCCGGTTCCGTCGTACTACCGCGCCACCGCCACACCATACGAGGCGCATGCGCCGCTGCAGGGGCGGCAGGAAACGCGCGTCGCCATCGTGGGTGGCGGTTACGCGGGGCTCAACACGGCATTGGGCCTGGCCGAACGCGGAGTGCGCGACGTGGTGCTGCTGGAGCGCGAGCAGATCGGCTTCGGCGCTTCCGGTCGCAACGGCGGTTTCGTGTTCGCGGGCTATTCGCTGGGCGAGCAGGCATTGCTCGAACAGCTCGGCGAGGCGCGCGCCCGCGCGCTGTTCGACCTCACCACCGCGGCGGTGCAGCGCATCCGCGAACGCGTGGCGAAGTACGCGATCGCCTGCGACGCGGTGGACGAAGGCGTGATCTGGGCGAACTGGTTCCGCGACCCCGAGGTCTTGCGTCGGCGCCAGGCTTTGCTGGCCAACCACTACGGCGTGCACTGGGACTGGCTGTCCCGGAAGGAACTGCGCGACCGCGTGCGCAGCGACCGTTATTACGACGGCCTGTACGAGCGCAACGCGCTGCACCTGCACCCGCTCAACTATGCCATTGGCCTTGCCGCCGCGGCCAGTGGGCAGGGTGTGCGCATCCACGAGGAGAGCGAGGTATGGCGCCTGCAGCGTGAAGGTTCGCGCTGGCTGCTCAGCACGCCGCACGGCGAACTGCTGGCCGAGCAGGTGGTGCTGGCCTGTGGCGGCTACCTCGCCGGCCTGCGCAAGCCCATCGACCGCGCCGTGCTGCCCATCGCCACTTACGTGATGGCCACCGAGCCGCTGGGCGAGCGCCTCGCCGAATGCCTTGCCACGCGCTCCGCGGTCTACGACACGCGCTTCGCCTTCGACTACTACCGCCCGCTGCCGGACACGCGCCTGCTATGGGGTGGCCGCATCTCGATCCGCCATCGCCAGCCGCAAGCGGTACAACGCCTGCTCAGGCATGACTTGTCGCGTGTGTTCCCGCAGATCGGGGATGCGAAGATCGATTACGCATGGTCGGGCCTGATGAGTTATGCGCGCCACCAGATGCCGCAGCTCGGCCGCGGCGAGGGCGATGATGCCGGCCTGTGGTGGGCGCAGGCCTTCGGCGGACATGGCCTTGCCCCTACCTGCGCGGCGGGTGAACTGCTCGCCGCGGCGATAGCCGAGGGCGACGAGGGCTGGCGCCAGTTCGCGGACTACGGGCTGGCGAGCGTGCACAAGCCGTTCGGCCTGCTCGCCGCGCAATGCAGCTACTGGTGGCAACAGGCACGTGACGGATTCAAGACGAGGCTGGAAGGATGAGCGAGGCGACGGAAACAACCCGGGCTGGCGAGATCGGCTGGGCCGACTTCGAAAAGGTGCTGGTCGTGGCCGGCACCATCGTCAAGGTGGAAGCCTTCCCCGAGGCGCGCAAGCCGGCATGGAAGGTATGGGTGGACTTCGGCCCGTACGGCGAGAAGAAGACCAGCGCGCAGATCGCCGCGTTGTATTCCGCCGAGCAGCTGCTCGGCCGACAGGTCGTGGGCGTGATCAACTTCCCCGAGAAGCAGATCGGCCCGTTCCGCTCGCAGTTCCTGCTTACCGGCTTCCCCACGTCGGAAGGCGTGGTGCTCACCGCCGTCGAGCGCCCGGTGCCGAACGGCACGCGGCTGGCCTGAGATGGTGCAGCTGCGCCCAGCACGCATCGAGGACGCCGCGGAGATCGCGCGGCTGGCCGGCGAGCTCGGCTATCCGGTGGAGACGACGGCGATGGCTGCGCGACTGCGCGCGATCCTGCCGCTGCGGCAGCACCACGTGACGGTGGCAGTGGGCGGGTGCAAAGGCTTGGTCGGCTGGATCGCGGTCGAGCGCAGGCTCACGCTGGAAGCGGGCGAGCGCGTCGAGATCGTGGGACTGGTGGTGGATGCCTCGGCGCGCGGTAGCGGCGTCGGCCGGGCGCTGGTGGCGGATGCGGAAAGTTGGGCGCTCGCACTAGGGTTCGACGCGATAGGCGTGCGTTCGAACGTGGCACGCGAGGATTCGCATCCGTTCTACGAGTGCCTTGGATTCGCACGGGTGAAGACGCAGCACATGTATCGCAAGAGGCTGGAATGAAGCAGAGACAAGGCAGTCTCGAGCGTCTTCCGGTGTCCTGAGCCACCACGTTCCTTGCAACGGTGCGACCGGATCTGTCCTGCCGCCGTGGTCAGGCCGGCCAAGGCTGCGGCAGCATCGCCTACTGGCGGTCCAGCCACACCTCCAGCCCCTGCGCATTCAGTTCAATATCCATCCCCAGCAACGCGATCAGCGCCTCGCGACCTTGCGTCCAGTCATGCGCAATGGCGCGCCCGGCGTAGAGATCAGCAAGGGCGTCGATCAGCGCGGCGTGGCGATCGGGCTTGCCGTGCGCGGCGTGCGCGATCGCTACCATCGCGTCGATCTGCGCATGCAAATCCTCGGCAAGCCGGGGCACATCCTCGACGCGGCCGTAGTGGGTGAGATGCATCGCTGCGGGCCTGAGCGCGACCAGGCGGCGGATCGAGGCGTGCAGCGCCTCGGGATCGAACTGCACCGGCGAGGTGGTTGGCAGGATGAAGGGACCGTTCGCGGTGTCGAACTCGCGATAGGAGAGGCCGAACACGTCGCCGGTGAAGCAGGTGTTGCTGCGCGTGTCGTGCACGGCGATGTGATGCTTCGCATGACCGGGCGTGTCGAGGCAATGCAGGGCACGCCCGGCAAGGTCGACGACGTGGCCGTCCGGCGCCTCGACCACGCGTTCGGCGGGGATCGGGCGCAGGCGGCCGTAGGTTGATTCCATCACGTTCTCGCCGTAAACCGCGCTTGCGCCGGCCCACAGCTGCGAGGGATCGATCATGTGCCGCGCGCCGCGCGGATGCACCACCAGCTTCGCGTTTGGCAGCTGCGCGATCAGCTCGCCCGCGCCGCCGGCGTGGTCCAGGTGCACGTGGGTGAGGATCAGCCAGTCCACGTTCGCGGGTACGAGGCCGGCGGCGTCCAGCGCGGCCAGCATGCGCGGCACCGCAAAGTTGGTGCCACAGTCGATGAAGGCGCCGCGATCATGCTCGGCGATCAGATAGGCCGCGTCGAAATGTGGCCGCACGAAGCCGGTGTCGATGGTGTGGATGCCTTGCGTCGCCATGTCCGATCCCGCCGCGATGAAGCATGCAGCGTAGCAAACCTGCCTGCTGCGCTCCGTTAACCCTTGGTCGAAGCATGGTCGTTGCGGGCTTCTCCCGATGGGCGGACCACGGTGTCAACCGTGTGTAGATTCGTGCGTTAGCGGTGGATCAGTTCGCGCACGACCGGTGCCAGCACGAGGGAGCCACTGCCCATGCAACGCATCTTCATCGTCGGCTGCCCGCGCTCCGGTACCACCCTCGTGCAGGCGATGCTGGCGCGGCATCCGGATGTGCTGACCTTGCCGGAGACGGCGTTCTTCGAGCATCTGTGCGGCGACCTCAAATGGCGCTGGGGCGACCGCGACGCCAGGCCGCAACGGCGGCGCCTGCGGCAACGCCTCGGCTTCGCACACAAGCGGGCGCGCACCGCGCTGGAAACGCTGCAGCATCGCCTGTCTTGCGGGGTGGCGCGGCGACCGTGGCCGCTGCGCACCGAAAGCTGCGTCCGCCACTTCGTCGATATGCTCGATGCACGTGCACAAGCCGAAGGGCGCACGGCCTGGATCGAGAAGACGCCGTACCACCTGCTTTACATTCCGGAGATCGAGCATCACGTGCCGGACGCGCGCTTCGTGCACGTGATCCGCCCCGGCGAGGACGTGCTGGCCTCGATCGCTGACGCGAACCTGCGCTACGAGAACAACAACGCCTTCGGCGGCGGTACCGTGCACTGGTTGCGACGCTGGAACCGCGCCGCGCAGATCCATCGCGAACACGCGCGGCAGCCGAACCACCACTTTGTCTTCCTCGATGACCTGACCCGCGACATACCCGGCGAATGGCGTCGCCTGTGCGCCTTCCTGCACGTCGACGGCACGGCCAAGCTCGGCGCCAGCTGCGACCAGCCGATTGCCGATCTGAGCAGCGAGCCGTGGAAGCGCGAGGCGGTGAGCGGCCTGCCGGGCACGGCCCGGCGCAAGGCCGAGAACATGTTCGGGCCGCAGGTGCGCGAATGGATGCAGCGGCAGCTGACGCCGTACGAGGAATTGCGTCGCAGCTGCAGGGGCGCCGAACAGCCCGTCGAGCGCGGCGTCCGCTACCTGTTCCGCTGAATCAGGCTGCGCCCGCCGGGGCGGACCGCTGCCCGCGGCTGTCGCAGAGTCAGCGCGGCGCGGCAGCCGGCCTGCGTTGCAGGCGAAGGACGCTGGTGTGCAGCGAGCTCACGCCATCTTCCTGGAACCTCGGTTGCGAGGCCAGGATGTCGCGCCGTTCCAGCAGCTCCACGTTCCAGTCGGCGGCGAACAGTGCAGCGACTTCGCCGCCATCGACGGAAAACGGCGGCCCCTCCATCTCGTGCTGCGGATATTCCAGCGTGATCATCACGCCACGGCAGCCCGCGGGCAGGCGGGCGTAGACCTCGCGTGCGTAGCGGCCACGCAACGGCGGAGGCAGCGCGATCACGGCGGCGCGATCATAGACCGCGCTGCAACTGGCCAGCGTGGCGTCGTCCAGTGCGAACACGTCGCCCTCGATGATCTCGATGTTGCCGGCCACGTGGTGCACGCCCATCGGTGACTCGTGCCGCTTTGGCGTCAGGTCCTGCTCGGCGAAGAACTGCGCCACCGCCAGCGGCGACAGCTCCACGCCCAGCACGCGATGCCCCTGTTCGGCAAGCCAAGGCATGTCCAGCGTCTTGCCGCACAGGGGCACCAGCACGCGGCTGCCCTTCGGCAGCGCCAGTGTGGGCCAGTGCTGCAGCAGCAATGGCATCGGCGCGTCTCGATGGAAACCGGTGTGGCCCTCGCGCCAGCGTTCCAGCCAGAATTCCGCTTGCATCGATCGCACCTCGTCAATTGCCCCACGCCAGCATGATCTTGCCTATATGCATGCTGCTTTCCATCAGCGCATGCGCACGGGCGGCGTCGCGGGCTGGCAGCACCTCGTGGATCACCGGCCGCACCTGGCCGGACTCCAGCAGCGGCCAGACCTCGCGCTGCAGTTCGCACGCGAGGCCGGCCTTGAAGGCAATCGGGCGGTTGCGCAGCGTGGAGCCGGTCAGGGTGAGCCGGCGCCGCATCAGCTGGCCGGCATCGACCTGCGCCGTGCTGCCGCCCATGGTGGCGATCACCACCAGCCGGCCGCCTTCGGCCAGTGCGCCCAGTTCGCGGGGGATGTAGTCGCCGGCAACGTTGTCGAGAATCACGTCCACGCCGCGGCCGCTGGTGGCCTGCTTCACCTCGGTCACGAAATCCTGCGTGCGGTAGTTGATCGCCTGTTCCGCGCCCAATCGTTCGCAGGCCGCGCATTTCTCCGCGCTGCCGGCGGTGGCGAACACGCGATGGCCGAAGGCGCATGCCAGCTGGATCGCGGTGACGCCGATGCCGCCGGAGCCGCCCTGCACCAGCAGGCTTTCCCGCGCGCCGCCTTCGCCGCGACCGAGCCGGCCGCGCACGAACACGTTGCTCCACACGGTGAAGAAATTCTCCGGCAATGCCGCTGCCTCGATCGGTGAGAGGCCCGCGGGCACAGGCAGGCATTGCGCCAGGGGCGCCAGCGCGTACTCCGCGTAGCCGCCGCCCGCGAGCAGGGCGCACACGGCGTCGCCGGGCCGCAGGCCGAAAGGGTTATCCGCACCGAAGTCGCCCTCGACCAGGGCGCCGGCCACTTCCAGTCCCGGCAGGTCGGAGGCGCCGGGCGGCGGCGCGTACTTTCCCTGCCGCTGCAGCACGTCCGGCCGATTCACCCCGGACGCCGTCACCTTGATCAGCACCTCGCCGGGACCGGGCTTCGGCACCGGTCGCCGGACGAGCTGCAACACCTCGGGTGCGCCGTGGCGGGCGATCTCGATGGCATGCATGGTGGGCATGGCGATTCCTGCCGCGGGGACATGCTTCAGTGTAGGCGATGGGCCGTCGGTGCAAGAGGTGCATCATTCGGCATCGTGGAAGATCGCCCCCAGCACATGGCGCCGTCCCGCGCGCACCGTACTCACGCCATGGCGCATGCGCACCCGGTAGTTTCCGCGCTGGCCGCGCACCGGGCGCTGGTTCACCGCGAAGACCACCGCATCACCTTGCCGCAGCGGCACCACCATCGCCCGTGACTGCGCGCGCGGGCGCTGCTCGGTCAGCACGAACTCGCCGCCGTCGAAGTCCTCGCCCGGCGCGGACAGCAGCACCGCCAGCTGCAGCGGAAACACATGCTCGCCGTAGATGTCCTGGTGCAGGCAGTTGTAGTCGCCGGCGCCGTATTGCAGCAGCAAGGGCGTGGGTCGCCGCTGGCCGGCGGCATGGCATTGCGCGAGATAGTCCGCATGGCTGGCGGGATAGCGCGTGGCCAGGTCCAGCGCCTCGTTCCAGCGATTGGCCAGCGGCGCGAGATGCGGCCATGCCGCGCGGCGCAGGGTTTCCACCAGCGCGGGGAGGGGATAGGCGAAGTAGCGGTACTCGCCGCGTCCGAAGCCGTGCCGCTCCATCGTCACGCGACTGCGGAACACAGCGTCGTCCTGATACAGCGTTGCCAGCTCGCGACAGGTGGCAGGTGGCAACAGAGACGGCAGCCTTGCATGCCCCTGTGCGTCGAGCTCGTCCGTCACAGCAGTCCAGTCGCAGGCGCGCAGGCGTTGCTCCAGGGCAGTTGAGCTGAGCATGGGTATGCGGTTCACTCGGTGTTCTTCATCTGTGGTGGTTCGCGCAGCGTGCCCCGTGACCGCGCAGGGCACACTCCGGATCTTGCGGTGCTCAGAGTTTCAGCATCGGCTTGAAGCAGCCGAAGATCATCTGCTTGCCGTCGAACGGCACCGACGCCGGCGACATGCCGGACAGGCACCGATAGGCGGCGAGCTTGGCTTTCGGCACCGGGACGACGAAACCATCGACGTAGTTCATGACCCCTCCGCGGACTGGGGTGGAAGCGATTCGTGCGACGGCTCGGCATGCGGGCGGGGGCGCAGCAGTCCGCCACCGAGCAGTGCCGCCAGGGCGGCGAACAGCGCGCCGGCGAGAAAGGCGGCGCGGTAGCCGCCCAGCAACGCCATGGCCTGCGCCGCACCGGTGCCGAGCAACTGGCCGCTGCGCGCGGCGGCGAGGCTGGCCAGTACCGCCAGGCCCAGCGCGCCGCCCATCATGAAGGCGGTGTTGACGATGCCCGAGGCCAGGCCGGATTCCTCCGGCGGCACGTCGCCCATCGCCGCCAGCAGCACCGGGTTGAACGCGATGCCCGCGCCGAGGCCGAGCAGCAGCATGCCGGGCAGCACGTCCGCTGTGAAATGGCCGTCCACCGGCGCCCGCGCGAACAGCGCCAGCCCCGCTGCGGCCAGCAGCAGGCCTACGGCCAGCGGCAGGCGGATGCCGAAGCGCATCACCATCTTCGCCGACAGCCCCAGCGAGAACGCCGCCATGATCAGGTTGGCCGGCAGGAAGGCCAGCCCCACCTGCAGCGGGTGGTAGCCCAGCACCAGCTGCAGGTACAGCGCGGAGAGGAAGAACCAGGCGAACATCGCCGCCGCCCACAGCACGCCGACCACGTTGGCGATGGCCAGGTTGCGCAGCCGGAACAGGCCCAGCGGCACCAGCGGCGCGTGTACCTGCGCCTCCACCGCAAGGAAGACCGCGAACGTTGCTGCCGCCACGCCCAGCAGGCCCAGCGTCCGCACCGACAGCCAGCCCGCCGCGTTGCCGTTCACCACCGCATACACCGCCAGCAGCAGTGCGGCAGTGACCGTGATCGCGCCTGCCATATCCAGGTGCCGGTGCACCAGCGCCACGCGCAGCGTCGGCAACAGGCGCAGCGAGCACAGCAACACCGCCACGCCGATTGGCAGGTTGATCAGGAACACCCAGTGCCAGCTCAACGCACCGGTCAGCGCGCCGCCGAGCAGGGCGCCGAGGCTGCCACCGCCGGAGCAGACGAAGCCGTACACGCCCATCGCCTTGGCGCGGTCGCCGGGCGTGGTGAACAGGTTCATGATCAGCGACAACGCCACTGCGGTGACCACCGCGCCGCCCAGCCCCTGCACGCCGCGCGCCACCACCAGCATCGTGCGCGTGCCGGACAGCCCGCAGGCCAGCGAGGTCAGGGTGAACAGCGCGATGCCCAGCAGGAAGAGTCGCCGGTGGCCGTACAGGTCGCCCAGCCGGCCGCCCAGCAGCAGGAAGCCGCCGAAGGTGAGCATGTAGGCGTTCACCACCCAGGCCAGGTCGGTTTCGGTGAAGTGCAGGTCGGCACGGATCGAGGGCAGCGCCACGTTCACCACCGTGGTGTCCAGCACGATCATCAGCACGCCCAGGCACAGCACGGCGAGCGCGAGCCAGCGGCGGTCGTGCGGCGCGGATGCGGGAGCAGGAACGTTCAAGGCGTGTCTCCGCAGCAGGAAGCGGTGGCCGCAACACGGGCCTCGCCATCGTAGCGGTCGTGCAGGCGCTGCCATTGCATGCCCTTGCCGTCGAGGTCGGGCATGCCGTCCCAGCCTTCTCCGCGGCCGAACGGGGTGAGGTCGAGGTAGTGGTAGGTGGTCAGCAGCATGTCCAGTCCGCGGGCGTAACCGGAGTAGCTGTGGAAGACGCGTTCGCCGTCACGCAGGAATACGCTGACGCCGGGCAGTTCGCCCGCCAGGTTGCCTTGCTCGCCCCGTGCGAGCATCTCGGTCTTGTCGCGGTAGTTGTATTCCACCGGTGCCACCGCCTCGTCCTGGCTCACGTGGAAGTCGTAGTTGAAATCGCTGTCCCAGGAGGAATACCACGGCAGCGTCCAGCCCATGCGTGCCTGGAAGCGCAGCAGCTCCGCCAGCGGCGCGCGCGAGACCAGCGCGAGCGTGGTATCGCGCGCGTGTAGGTGCGCGAGGTGGCCGATGCTGTCCACCAGGAAGGAGCAGCCGTGGCAACCCTCGCCGCGATCGCGGTGGAACATGAAGTGGTACACGATCAGCTGGCGCCGGCCCTCGAACAGGCCCAGCAGGGTGGCTTCGCCGTCCGGTGTGTCGAACAGGTAGGGCTTTTCCACCGGCACCATTGGCAGGGTACGGCGTTGCGCGTTCAGCCGGTCCAGCATGAGGGTGGCGGCCTTCTCGGCGGCCAGCAGTTCCTTGCGGGCGGCCAGCCAGGTATCACGGTTGGCAATGGCGGGGAGTGTCGGCATCGTGCGTCTCCAGGCTTTGGGGGTTCCTGGAAACGACGAACGGGGCATGCCGGATTCGACATGCCCCGTGATCGCAGGCTGCTCACGGCAACCGGGTGGAGCTTCAGGCGGCCACGTCCACCAGCACCAGTTCGGCATCATCCAGTGCGGTGACGCGCAGCGTGCGCTCGTCGCGAATAGCCGCGCCGTCGCGAGATTCCAGCTTCACGCCGTTCAATTCCACGGTGCCGCTCGCTGGTACCAGGTAGGCGTGACGACCCGGAGCCATCGCGTATTCCGCCGTCTCGCCGGCCTTCAGCGTGGCGCCCAGCACGCGCGCGTTGGTGCGCAAGGGCAGGGCGTCGGCGTCGCCGGGGATGCCGCTGGCCAGCGCCACGAAACGCCCGGCGCGCTCGCCCTTGGGGAACGGCCGCGTACCCCAGGACGGCGGCTGGCCGTGCGCGTCGGGGATGATCCAGATCTGGAAGATGCGCGTGGTCTCGTCCTCCATGTTGTATTCGGCATGGGTGATGCCGCTGCCTGCACTCATCACCTGCACGTCGCCCGCCACCGTGCGGCCCTTGTTGCCGAGGCTGTCCTGGTGGCTGATCGCGCCCTCGCGCACGTAGGTGATGATCTCCATATCCGCGTGCGGATGCGGCGGGAAGCCGGTGTGCGGCGCGATGGTGTCGTCGTTCCACACGCGCAGCGCGCCCCAGCCCATGCGCGCCGGGTCGTGGTAGCCGGCGAACGAGAAATGGTGCTTCGCGTTGAGCCAGCCGTGGTCGGCGCCGCCGAGGCGGTCGAAAGACCTGCGTTCGATCATGGGAATGCCCTCATGGATGGATGGGCACAGCATGAGGGTTGGCATGGAGCGGGGGAATCGGCAATCGGTGAACGGATTGTTTCCGCCGTGGATCTCAGCGCGTGATTCCGGTGAGCGTCAGCGCCAACCCCACGCAGGCACCGAGGCTGGTCAGCACCAGCACGGTGCGGAATGCGCGCAGCAGCCAGCCGCCGCCCGCGCCGCGCACGCCGAGCAGGAAGGCCGCCAGTGCGGCCACGAACAGTACCGTGCCGACGGCGACCAGCGCGGGCGAGACCAGCAGGGTGCCAGTGATCACACCCGCGTTGCCGCCGTTGAACAGCAGCCATTCGGCGATGCACCAGCACCACGCCGGCGGCCGCTCTGGCAACAACGCGTGGCCCAGCCCAAGCACGCCTTGCGCCACGCCGGCCACCAGCACCAGGTAGGCCACCATCCACACCAGTGGCCGGGTCGGCGCATGCGCGATCGCGGCAGCCACGAAGCCCGCAACAAGCAAGGCGGCCAGGGCCGTGAGCAGGAATGGCCGCGCTGCATCCAGGCGTTCGCGCAAGCCGGGAGGTGGTGCTGTGCTCATGCGAGTCTTTCGGCTTCGAACGTGTCGCCGCGTTGTGCCGCGACGGGGGCGGCCAGCGTCGCTACCTGCGCATGCCAGCGTTCCAGCGCGCGGGCGTCTCCGTCGTCCACCTCGATGCGCGGGAACCACGCCCGTGCGCCACTGGCCTGCAACCAGGCGTCGAGCGTGCGGCCGAACGCACAGAAATCCTCGTAGTCGCGGTCGCCGAGCGCCAGCAGGCCGTAATGCAGCTGTGCCAGCGACGCGGGCTGCCCCATGGCCGTGCGTCTGAAGACTTCGGCCATGTCCGGCGGATCGCCGTCGTACGTGGTGCTGGCGAGGAACAGCATCTGGCCGGCGGATTCCAGCATGACCTGGTCCAGCGCCTCGAAATCCACGACCTGCGATGCGACGCCCATACCATGCAACTGCTCGTGGGTGGCTGCGGCCAGATCCTCGGCCAAGCCGGTCTGCGAGGCGTAGGCGATCAGTACCGGGCCCGGCGCGAAGCACATGCCGGTGACGGGCCCGGCCGGCGTCGCCGCGCGGATGCCGGCCGGTTCGCCGATCAGTTCCTGCAACCACCCGAGTCGAAACATGCCCATGACGCCTGCCGCTGCTTCAGCTGTCCGCGCTCCATCCTAGCCGTCGGTGCCCGGGACGCGCTGACGTGGGTCAAGCTTCGCCCGCGCTGGAAATCGCGGCCACGTGGCCGCATATTCTGGGGTCAGCCATAGCGTATGGAGGTTCCCATGGCTACCGGATGGGCCGGCGACGGCGCCGTGCAGGACCAGATCGACGCCACCGTCGCCGATGCGGTGCAGCGCGCCCGCAGCCAGTTGAAGCGGGGGCCGAGTCTCGCCCACTGTGAGGAATGCGATGCGCCGATTCCCGAGGCACGCCGCCAGGCCGTGCCCGGTGTGCGTCTGTGCGTGGCCTGCCAGGAAGCGCAGGACGCCGAACGCGCGGCCAACCTCTACAACCGCCGCGGCAGCAAGGACAGCCAGCTGCGCTGAGGGCACACGCTTCCGCGCATTCATGCAAGGCCCAGCGCGGTTGCGCGACACTTCGTCTCTTTGCTCTCCATGAGGCGTGTGATCTTGGCCGATTCCCTTCTTTCCCGCAGTGCAACGCTGCTGCTGGCCGTGGCGGGCTGCGCGCTGGCGGTTCCGGCGATGGCGAAGTCGAAGTCGTCCCCGGATTTCGACGGCCCGCTCACCGTGCACCTGCGCAGCGACAGCATCACGCTGCGCATGGCCAGGGCGCCGCAGCTTTACCTGGCGGGCACCATCAATGCCGCCGCGGTGGAACAGCTGCGCCAGCTGCTGCAGTCGGACAAGGTCCCGCCAGGCACGGATGTCTACCTCGACTCGTCCACCGGCGATGCCGCCGCAGGCATGGAACTCGGCAAACTGTTCCGCGCCGCGCGTTTCAACACGCACCTGGGCACCTGGCACAAGGGGTCTACGCCGGCGCTGCCGGCCACCTGCCTGGATGCCTGCGCCTACGCCTGGCTGGGCGGCGTGTACCGCTGGTCGCCCAGCGGCGCCGATCGCATCGGCCTGCACGAGAACCTGCTGCCGAATCGCGACACCGCCACGCCCGGCGCACCGTCGCTCACGGAGCTGAGCAGTTACATCGCCGCGATGGATGTGCGTCCCGAACAGGTCGTCCAGGTCGGCAGCCTGGTGATGAACGGCATCGCCTGGTGGAAGACGGAGCAACTGCTGCCCGCGCAGGTGGCGAACAACGGCCGCCTGCCGCTGGCGGCGTCCTACCAAAAGACACCCGGCGACGCTCCCACTCTGGTGCTCTCGCAGACCGTGCGCGGCCACGAGAACCAGGTCACCCTGCAATGTACGTCCGGCCAGATCACCGTGAGCGCCCGCTACGCCGTGGGCGGCGAACGCGCCCCGAACCTGGCAGCGCGTGCGATGTACGCCTATTTCGAGGTGGGTGGGCAGGCTTGGGAACCACGGCTGGGCAAGCGCCCGCAGGCCGACGGCGATGCGCTGGTGTTCGAGCGCCGGATGCCTTACACGCAACTTGAGCCCATGCTGCACGCCGGATCGCTGGCGGCCTGGATCGAGATCACCGGCAGTCCGGTGCGGCTGGGTTTCTGGCTCGCGCCGTCATCGGCAGAAAAACTCACACAACCGTTCTACGCGGACTGCCAGGCGCTGCAGCCGGGCTATGTGCCGCCGAAGACGCCTGCCGACCGGGCCAAGCCGTCGTTCTGGAAGAAGATCTTCGGCCGCAAGCAGTGAGGGCAGGTCGTGGGGCTGGAGCCCTTGAAACGCGTCATGGCCTGCCGCCTGTAATCGCATTGCGTGGTCCGCGACCGGGCATTCCAGCGTAGCGGCAGTCCACGCATGCAGTGGAAAAGACAGTGGCGCCGCATCCCTGCGGCGCCATTGCTGCCTTGCGTGAGTTTGTGGCGGAGGTCCTCGATATCAGAGCGCCTCGAAAATCCCCGCGGCACCCATGCCGGTGCCGATGCACATGGTCACCATGCCGTACTTCTGCTTCCGACGGCGCATGCCGTGCACAAGCGTGGCAATGCGCACCGCGCCGGTGGCGCCGAGCGGGTGGCCCAGCGCGATGGCGCCACCGAGCGGATTGACCTTGGCAGGGTCGAGCTTGAGGTCGCCCATCACGGCCAGCGCCTGCGCGGCGAAGGCTTCGTTGAGTTCGATCCAGTCGAGCTGATCCTGCGCGATGCCGGTCTGCTTAAGCGCCTTCGGGATGGCTTCCTTGGGGCCGATGCCCATGATCTCGGGCTTCACGCCGGCGACGGAGAAGCCGACGAAGCGGGCCAGCGGCTGCAGGTTGTATTCCTTGATGGCCTTTTCGCTGGCCAGCAGCACGGCGCCGGCGCCGTCGGACATCTGGCTGGAATTGCCGGCGGTGACGGCGCCGCCGAACTGGCCGTTGCGGAACACGGTCTTGAGCTTGGCCAGCACATCCAGCGTGGTGCCTGCGCGCGGGCCTTCGTCGGCCGCGATGGTGCGGCTGTCGGTGGTGATGCCGCGCGTGGCGAGATCGGGGTAGCGGTCGTCGAGCTGGAACGGGGTGATCTCGTCCTTGAACTCGCCCGCGGCCTGGGCGGCCAGCGCGCGGCGGTGGCTTTCCACCGAGAAGGCGTCCTGTGACTCGCGGCTGACCTTCCACTGCTTGGCCACGTTCTCGGCGGTGATGCCCATGCCGTAGGCGATGCCGATGTGCTCGTTGCTGAAGATCGCGGGGTTCATCGCGATCTTGTGACCCATCATCGGCACCATGCTCATGCTTTCGGTGCCGCCGGCCAGCATCAGGTCGTCCTCGCCGAGGCGGATGCGGTCGGCGGCCATCGCCACGGCCTGCAGGCCGGAGGAGCAGAAACGGTTGATGGTGACGCCCGGCACGGTGTCGGGCAGGCCGGCCAGCAGCAGGCCGATGCGCGCCACGTTCATGCCTTGCTCGGCTTCGGGCATGGCGCAGCCGATGATGACGTCGCCGATGCGGTGCGGGTCGATGCCCGGCGCCTGCGCCATCACGGCCTTGATGACGTGGGCCAGCATGTCGTCGGGACGGGTGTTGCGGAACACGCCGCGCGGCGCCTTGCCCACCGGGGTGCGGGTGGCGGCGACGATGTAGGCGTCTTGCACTTGCTTGGTCATGTCTTGTGTCCTCGTGAGGAATTCGGGGAGCGGAAGGGATGCGATCCGAATTCCGTCAGTTCCGCAGCGGCTTGCCGGTGGTCATGGTGTGGGCGATGCGCGCCTGGGTCTTCTCGGTCTTGGCCAGTTCCACGAAGTGCTTGCGCTCCAGCTCCAGCAGCCACTCCTCGTCCACCAGCGAGCCGCGTTCGATATTGCCGCCACACAAGGTGTCGGCGATGCGGGTGGCGATCGCCACGTCGTGCTCGGAGGCGAAGTAGCCGGCCTGCAGATTGGCGAGCGAGGCCTTGAAGGTGGCGGTGCCGACGTCGCCGGCGACCGGGATGGCGCGCTGGTACAGCGGCGGATGCCAGCCGGACTCGGCCAGCGACAGCGCCACCTTCTTCGCCACGTAGAGCAGCTCGTAGGCGTTGAACACCACCACGTCGCTGTCGCGCAGCAGGCCCATGTTCTTCGCCTCGATCGCGCTGGGCGAGACCTTGGCCATCGCCACCGTCTCGAACACCTTCTTCAGCGCCTCGAACGGATCGACCGGGTTGGCCTTGGCCGCGCGCACGGCCAGCTCGTGTAGGCCGCCGCCGGCGGGCAGCAGGCCCACGCCGGCCTCGACCAGGCCGATGTAGCTTTCCAGCGCGGCCACGGTGCGCGCCGAGTGCATCTGGAATTCGCAGCCGCCACCCAGCGCGAGGCCGCGCACGGCGGAAACCACCGGAACGAGCGCGTGCTTGATGCGCATGCTGGTGCGCTGGAAGTTGGCGACCATGTGTTCGAAGTCGTCGAACCTGCCGGCCTGCAGCAGGCCCAGCGCGCCCTTGAGGTCGGCGCCGGCGGAGAACGGCTCGCCGGTCTGCCAGATCACCACGGCCTTGAGCTGCTGCTCGGCGATGCCGATGGCATGCTGGATGCCGTCGAGCACCTGATCGTTGACCGTGTGCATCTTGGTCTTGAACGAGATGATGCCCACGCCATCGTCGCCCAGCGTCCACAGGCGGATGCCGTCGTTCTCCCACACGGTGCTGCCCTGGTCGAACTTCTCGCCGAGGATGGGATCGGGGAACAGCTGGCGCTGGTAGACCGGATGCGCGGAACGCGGCTTGTAGCTGCCGGAAGCGGCGGACCACGAACCGTCCTTGCCATGCACGCCGTCGCGGCCGTCCAGCACCCACGCTGGCAGCGGCGCCTTGCTCATCGCCTTGCCGGCGGCGATGTCTTCCTGCACCCACGTCGCCACCTGCTGCCAGCCGGCGGCCTGCCAGGTCTCGAACGGGCCGAGCTTCCAGCCGTAGCCCCAGCGGATGGCGAAGTCCACGTCGCGCGCGGTGTCGGCGATGTCGGCGAGGTGGTAGGCGGTGTAGTGGAACAGGTCGCGGAAGGTCGCCCACAGGAACTGCGCCTGCTTGTCTTCGGAGGCGCGCAGCCTGGCGAACTTTTCCGCGGGGTTCTTGATCGCGAGGATGGCGGCGACTTCGTCCGAGGCCTTCTGCTCGCTGGGGCGGTAGTCCTGCTTCGCGAGGTCGAGCACCACGATGTCCTTGCCGGCCTTGCGGTAGAAGCCCGCGCCGTTCTTCTGGCCCAGCGCGCCTTTCTCGATCAGGCCGCTCAGCCACACCGGTGCCTTGAAGTATGCGTGCCACGGATCGTCGGGCAGGGTGTCGGCCATGGTCTTGATGACGTGGGCCATGGTGTCCAGGCCCACCACGTCGGCGGTGCGGTAGGTGGCGCTCTTGGGGCGGCCCAC
>DATEKS010000102.1:0-4696 GCA_035277325.1 Rhodanobacter sp. | reverse complement strand
CGCTGAAAGCATCTAAGCGGGAAGCACGCCCCAAGATGAGATCTCCCGAGTCCCAGAGACTCCTTAAGGCCCCATCTAGACTAGGTGGTTGATAGGCGCGGTGTGGACATGCAGCAATGCACTGAGCTAACGCGTACTAATGAGCCGTGCGGCTTGACCATATAACCCCAAGTGGCCTTCGCCACGTGCCGGTTCCGGCAGAACCCGGACGCTTGTCACTCGTTTGCCTTTATTTGACGCGAAGTCCTTTTCGCGAGAGCCAAACCCGTCATCCCTGGCGGACTCTTCAAAAAGGCTTCCAAACCTTGAAGCTGGCGCATCTGCGCTGCTTCAACCCCTTCCCTGGCGGCCATAGCGCTGTGGTCCCACCCGATCCCATCCCGAACTCGGAAGTGAAACGCAGCCGCGCCGATGGTAGTGTGCATCTCGCATGCAAGAGTAGGTCACCGCCAGGGGCTTTATCCTGAAAACGCCCTCACCGATCCCGGTGGGGGCGTTTGCTTGTGCGCGCGCTTATTTTATCGATACACAGCGGTGTCTCAGATCGCCACGTTACGCAGCTTCGGAGCGGCGCGTGCTCATGCGCATGCACCACTCGAATATGGTTTCGGGTAAACGAAATGCTGTGACATTCGAAGCGATCGGAATCAATCGCCTCGATCAGGAGTAGTCTTTCATCCGCAGCTCGGCACCAAGGATCCATCGCGGCGGCGACGAACGGTCGCGAGTGCTCATGCGCCTGGTTGCACGGCGCGATTCCCCGTCAGGCGTATGGAGCGGCAGGTACTGGTCACGGCACATGCGAGCGCATCGGCAACCGCTCCCGTCCAGTGCAGTGGACGGGACACCCACGGCTTGCGATTCCCGCCGGGGCTTACTGCATGCGATTCCCGCCGGGGCTTACTGCATGCTCTTCTCGTTGGCGCTGGCGTAGACCTGATCGGCCCACTGGGTGGCGTTGAGATAGACGGTGGCCAGCCGTTGGATGCGCTGCGGGGGCACTTGTGAGCTGGTCAGCTCGTTGGCCTCCCAGGCAAGGATCTGCTGCAGGATCGAGGCGAACGGGCCGCCGCGGCCGGTCAACGCGTCGCTGATCTCGGGCGCCAGCCGCAGTTGCGGCAGCAGGAATTCCATCGGCGCGCACATCAAGGTGTCCAGCAGCGAGAACAGGCCGACGGTAAATGCCATCTCGGCACTCCCGTGCGGCATGCCCTGGGCCAGTTCCTCGCACATGTGGGCGCGGATCAACGCGGCACGCAGCAGTTCCGGCGGACGGTCGTCCATGCTGCACATCGCCATGGTGTCGACCCAGTTGCGCATGCGGGTGACGCCGAAGAAGATCGCGGCCTGCTGCACCGACTTCAGCTGCCGCGGCAACGCGAAGTAGGCCGAATTGACGCAGCTCAGCAGCTTGTAGCTGAGCACCGCGTCGTCGCGGATGATGTTGCCCAGCTCGACCGGACCCGGGTTGCTTTCGTGCAGCACGCCCATCAGGCGCAGCATGCTCAGGCGGTTGGCGGTCAGCACGGGGACGGCCACCGGCTGCGGCACCAGCAGGTAACGCCCCTGTACCGCCTCCATCGGCAGCGTCAGGCAGCGCTCGTAGGTAGGATGGTCATTGACCTGGCCGGCAACCACATGCAGCCCGCGCGCATGCAGGTGCGCTGCGCGCTGCGCCAGCATTTCCGGTGCCAGCTGGCCGGCGTCGAGCCGGACCAGTTGCACCATGTGCAGCAGCGCCTCGAACGGCAGGCCGTGCTCGAGATCTTGCTCACCCACGTCCAGCATGAATTGGCAGCCGCGCTGCGCCATCAGTTGCAGGCGCTTCATCAGCGCCGCGTCGTTGGCCACGTGCGGCTGCAGCACCACGCCCAGGCGTGGCTGGTGCAGCAGCACGTCGGCGTCTTCCGGCAGCAGCTCGGCCGGCAGGTTCAGGAACGCGCGGTTGCCACGCACCAGGCGGGTCAGCGCGCCGTCGGTGATCATCCCCAGCACGCTCTGCAGCAGGGTCTGCTCGTCGCCGCTTTCGCGATGGAACAGGATCTCGTACGCAAACAACTCGCGCTCGCGGTTGAGCAGCGGCACGCGCAGCACCGGCAGCGGCGGGACAATGCCATCGTAGATCGGGGACTTGCTGGCGGCGACGGTGGCGGAGGCGGTGGAAGTGGGCGATGGACTCATATTCGATCCGACGTCGCATTTGAGTGTGAAGCGTGCCGCAGCTGGCGGTGCGCTGGGAATGCCGCCGCGGGTGCGGGTGGAGAGGTACTCAAGTCGCTCAGGCTGCCGCCAGCGGGCGCGAGCGCGCGCCGGCATGCAGTTCGCCGCTGCGGTCGTAAAATCCGCTGTCGCTGTCCGTCCCGGTCAGTACCGCAAGCGCCTGGCGCACCAGCTGCAGGCGCTGGCTGACGATGCCGCCGTTGCGTTGATTGAGCCGATGGCAGTGCCGCAGCGACTGCACGATCGCGGTCCAGGCCGGGTCCGGCACAGCCGGAGCCTGTGGCTGCTCGCGTGCCAGCAGGCGGCGTTCCGCGTCCAGTTGTTCCATCTGTTGCATCAGCATCTGCTTGCGCGTGCCGGCCCGGTCGAGCGCCTCGATATCGCCGCTGTCCAGCGCCGCACGCTCGGCCTCAAGCACCTGCGCGAGTTGCTCCAGCCCCTGGCGCATCTCGTCCTGCACGGTGGCGAGGGCCTCGGCGAACTCCTGCCGCAGCGGCGGGTTCATACCTTGTCCGTGCCGCCGAGCTGCCGTTCCATGGTGATCATGCGGTCGGCGATGCGACCGGCGTCGATCTTGTAGCTGCCGTCGGCCAGCGCCTGGCGCACGCGCTCCACCCGCTGCGCGTCGACCGGGGTGGCGTCGGTGCGTGCGGCCTGTTGCAGCGCCTTGGCCGAGGCGGTCAGCTTGAGCTGGTCGTCAGCCTTGGCGGCAGGGGCGCCGGAAGCGGCGGTCCCGGCGGAAGATTCCGGCGCCGCGCTGTTGCCCGGCTGGCCGGCGGCCTGCGGGAGTTTCGGCAAGCCGTTGTTGGAAATGGTCGTGTTCATGCGTCCGTTCTCACTGCGGAGTGGCCCTGTGAGTATTGCATCGGCCCGATGCACAGAAACTTTAGGGGCCTGGAATGAGGTGTGAAAGGCATCGTGGGGGATCAGGGCAGGGCCAGTACCACGCCGGGGGCATGGACCATCGCGTCGACCACCCTGCCCGAGCTCTCGTTGCGCACGCGCAGGCGGGCGCCGTTGTCGCCGCTGCCCAGCGCGATGCCGTCGGCGCGTACCACGATGTCGCCCAGCCGGGCCACCACCTGCACGCGATCACCCGCGCGCACCATGCGCCGGCCGCCTAGCGCGGCGGGGGTGAGCACGCTGCCCTCGGGCAAGGCGCGGGCTAGGGTGCGTCCTGCCACCTGGTCGAGGCTATCGAGGTAGCCGTAGCCGAGCCGGGTCACGTCACGCTCCTCGGTGCGCACGTCCGCCGGTTCCAGGCCGTCGCCGCGCAACAGCGGCCGGCCGGTCACCAGCACCGGACGGAACAGCTGCAGTTGCACCTGCACGCGTACGGTCCAGCCCTCGCCTTGCGGGCAATGCACGGGCACGCTCAGGCGTGGCGCGGGGCGGATGGCATCGGCCAGCGTGGCGCGCAGCGGCAGCGTGCAAGGCGCCAGCCGCAGGCGCGGATCGAGCGGCAGGGCCTGGGCCGCGACGCGGCTGCCCGGCAGGTCGAAACGGGCGCGCACGGCCTGTTCGGCAGCGGCGCGCACGGCATCGGGCGACGGTAGCGCGGCGCGGCTGATGCCCGGCCACAGCAGGCCAAGCCCCGCCAAGGCGAGGCATCGACCGATGCTGGCGCGAGAAACGCTCACGCGTCCGCCAGCAGATTGTCGAGTTGCCCCAGCAAGGTGTCGCGGGCGGACTCGAGCTGTCGCGACAGCACCGCGGCCTGCTCGGTCTCGCCGTCGCAGAGCAGTGCGATGAAACGGTTGCCCTGCTCGCACAGCTGCCCGCCGGCGTCGGCGAGGCCGGAGCTGGCAGGGTGTGCCGGTTGCAGCGCACCCAGCCGCTCGACGCTGCGGCGCATCGCGTGGGTATCGAACCAGCGACGGTCCAGCGCGGCCGGTTCGAGCAGCGCCAGTTCGGCCGCCTGGCGCAGGTTGAGGGAGGCCTCGCGCACGGTCAGGCTGAGGCTGCCCGGATCGTTGCCGCTGATGCCTTCCAGCCAGTCCAGGCCTAGCCGATGGGCGAGCAGCGCGGCGCGCAGCAAGGCATCGGACTGGCGCCGCGCCTCGCCGGCGCGGCGTTGCACGGCGCCGAGCGCGGCCTGCACGCTGGTGGCGCGCGCGTGCTGGGCGTCGTGGTTCTGCTGCAGCTTGTGGACGCGATCGCCGGCCGCACGCAACGCCTGACTGCCTGCATCGAGGGTGGTGCCCGACTGCGACGCGCCGGCCTGGGCCCGCTCCAGCTGCTGCAGGCTGTGCTGCACGTCGCCGTCCAGTTGCGTGGAGAAGTCGCCGATCGAGCCGGTGACGTTCTCGATCTCGGCGGTGGTGAGGGCGGTCTTTTCCGCCAGTTGCTTGACCTCGTCGGCCACCACGGCGAAGCCGCGACCGGCCTCGCCGGCGCGCGCGGCCTCGATCGCGGCGTTCAGCGCCACGAGGTTGGTCTGGTGGGCGATCTCCTGCACGGTGGCGGTGAGCTTGCC
>DATEKS010000101.1:0-6439 GCA_035277325.1 Rhodanobacter sp. | reverse complement strand
ATGGCAATCAGCGAAGCCGAAGCGGTGGTGATGGAAGTGTTGTGGCGATCGGCGCCGCGCAGTGCCGAGGAGATCCTTGCCGAGGTCGGGCCGGCGCAGGACTGGCAGGAAGGCACGGTGAAATCCCTGCTCAACCGCCTGTTGAAGAAGAAGGCGGTGAAGGCCGAGCGCGACGGACGCCGCTACCTTTACGAGCCGCTGCTGAGCCGCGAGAAATACGTCTCGCAGGAGAGCAAGGGACTGCTCGACCGCCTGTTCGACGGTCGCGTGGCACCGCTGGTGGCGCACTTCTCCGAGCAGCGCAAGCTCACCAAGAAGGATGTCGCCGAGCTGCGCAAGCTGCTCAAGGAGCTCGACGATGGACAGGCTTGAAGCAGTGGCGATGGCTTGGGCCGCGCGCGGCTGGCTGGCATTGCTGGCCTTCACCGCGGCAGTGCTGATGGTCGCCGCCCTGCGCAAGCCGTGCCGCCGCTGGTTCGGTGCGGAGCGTGCTTTCCAGCTGTGGCTGCTGCCGCCGCTGGCCCTGTTGGCCAGCCAGTTGCCGCATGCCGCCGCGGCTCCGGCTGCGTTGCCGCCGCTGGTGTACACGATCACCTCGGCGGTGGGCGCAGCGGCATCGCATGCGGATGGCTCCGGTCGTTTTGATTGGCGCGCGATGGCCCTGCTGTCGTGGCTGGTCGGTCTGGCCGTGGTGCTTGTGGTTGCCGTCGTGGCGCAGCGCCGTTATCGCAGGCACTTGTGTGGTGCCGTGCCGATGATTGGTGTATTGGCGTCCCGGCCGGTGTTGCGCGCGGCCAGCGCCGATGCCGGTCCGGCCCTGGTCGGCGCGTGGCGCAGCCGCATCGTGCTGCCGGCGGATTTCCGCGAGCGCTATGACGCCGACGAGCAGGTGCTGGTCCTCGCCCACGAGAGCGCACATGCGCGCCGCGGAGACGGCTGGTGGTGCCTGTTCGCGCAGCTGCTCGCCGCGCTGCTTTGGTGCCACCCGCTGGCATGGTGGGCGCTCGCGGCGCTGCGTCACGATCAGGAACTGGCCTGCGATGCTGCGGTGCTGCGTGAACACGGCGCGCAACGGCGCAGCTATGCGAATGCGATGTTGAAAACCCAGTCGGCGGCATTTGCTTTGCCGGTGGGCTGTACGTGGTCCCCTCGTCATCCACTCACGGAGCGTATTGCCATGTTGAAATCCCTTGCGCCTAGCCACGGGTGCCGCAATGCGGGCGTCGTCGCTATCAGCCTGTTGGCAGTGGCATTGGCTGGCTCGGTTTATGCCGCGGTCGCGCCTGTCGCGCCGGGTCGGGCTGCGGCAAACGCGGCCGCAGAATATCAGCTGGATATGACGGTCGACTTTTCCAGCGACAGCAGCCACCTGCGTCATGCGGAGACACAGGCTGTGGCGTTGTGCAGCGTGCCCGGCGAGGTCGCGAAGGTGCGCATGCCTGGCGGCAACGTGGACACCACCATCACGAATGCAGACAGTGGGCACGTCCGCGTCGACATGACCGTTTCCGGAGCCGACGGCGCGATGTTGGAGCACACGCAGCTGTTGGGCGTGCCCGGCAAGGCAATGCACGTGGTCGGCAGCGGTGCGGATGGCAAGCATGGCTTTGCCATCGACTTCACGCCGCGAGTCGGTTGCCCGGCACGCGTGGCTGCTGAGGCGTCATCGGTGAAGGTCACCGAACATCTCAAGAATGCCTCGATCCGTACTGCGGCGGAATCGGTAGCGGCCAAGGCGGGCTGGACGCTCATCAATCCCGATGTCCTGGGCAGGGGCGTGGCCACGCTGTCGTTCGAGCGCATGCCTGCGGGCACGGCGTTGCAGCGCCTGGCCGGTCTCGCCGATGTGCAGCCCGTGTTCGAGGGCAAGCAGGTACGCTTCGAGCCCAAGTGACGGAAGCGGCTCGCTATACTTTCCCCGTTTTCCTCAGGGAAAGAGTCCCGTGAAGCCGCGCCGCCTGCTGCTGGTCCTTGCCGCCTTCGGAGTCGCCACGATGAGCCATGCCGCCGTGCCACCCGTGCTGGTGATCCACGGCGGCGCTGGCGTCATCAAGCACGACCTCACGCCGGCCAAGGAAAAGGCGATACGCGCGGCGATGGCGCAGGCGTTGCGGGAGGGTTATGCCCGGCTCAAGGCCGGCAAGAGCGCAGTCGATGCGGTGAGCGTGGCGATCGTGGTGCTGGAGGACGATCCCCACTTCAACGCCGGCAAGGGTGCGGTGTTCACCCACGACGGCCGGAACGAACTGGACGCGGCGATCATGGACGGCGACAGCCGCCGCGCCGGTGCGGTGGCGGGCGTGGAGCGGGTCAGGAATCCGATCCTGCTGGCGCGCGCGGTGATGGAGAAGACGCCGTACGTGATGTTGTCCGGCCAGGGTGCCGAGACGTTCGCGCAGAGCATCGGCATGCCGCTGGTCGACCCCGCGTATTTCCGCACCGAGGAACGCTGGCAGCAGTTGCAGAAGGCGCTCAAGGAGGACGCCGCCGGCAAGCCTCACGAGGACGAGGAGGCCGCGAAGCACTTCGGCACCGTGGGCGCGGTGGCGCTGGATGCGCAAGGCCATCTCGCCGCGGGTACGTCCACAGGCGGCATGGTCGACAAGCGCTGGGGCCGCATCGGCGACTCACCGATCATCGGCGCGGGCACCTACGCGAACAGCGACTGCGCGGTGTCCGGCACCGGCTGGGGCGAGTACTACATCCGTACCGTGGCCGCGCATGCGATCTGCATGCAGGTGAGCCAGATGCGGGTGCCGGTCAAGCGCGCCGCGGCGGTGGTGATCAACCAGGAGATTCCCGCGCTGGGCGGCAATGGCGGCGCGATCGCGCTGGATGCGCACGGCAACATCGCGATCCCGTTCAACACCGATGGCATGTACCGCGGCTGGATCGACGCCAGCGGCGTACCGCACGTGGCGATCTACGGCGACGAGGACGACGGCTCTTCCGCACCGCCCGCGCCCGCACCGGCTGCCAGCGCGGACGACGCCGGAGACGAGCCGTAGGAGCGGCTTCAGCCGCGACCGGCACAGGGAATCTCGGCTGAAGCCGCTCCTACGGCGCTCCTACAGAAGCTTTTGCAGCTGCGCCGCGGTGAGCTCGCCGCTGATGCCCTGCCGGCTGCCGTCGGCGCGGATGACCTCGGTGCGTGGCGTCTCGCCACCCCAGTCCGGGTCGAGCAGGTAATCGAGGCGCTCGGGCGAGGCCTCGGCATAGGCGCGGGCCGGATAGCCGTCCATTTGCATGGTCTTGAGGCGCGCCGCGATCTCCGCATCGTGCGCGATGCTGTCGGTGGCCACGGTGACCAGCTCGACCTCGCGCGGATGTGCGCGCTGCAGCTTCGCCAGTGCCTGCATGTTCGCCTCGCAGTAGGCGCAGTCCAGTGCCCACACGGCGAGGATGCGCATGCCGTGGGCGGGTGGCTTGAGCAGGGTGGGCACCTCGGCGGCGGACAGCGACGCGAGCGTGCCCGCATGGGCGCAGGCCGGCAGCATCAGCGCGAACAGGGCGGCGAGGACGAGACGGCGCATCACTGTGCCTCCGCGGGAACCAGGCGGAAGCCGTCAGCGGTGTTCCATGCCACGAAGGCGCGGCCCTGCCAGGCCAGCAATTGCGGCGAGCCCACGGCAGCGACGGAGCGGGCGATCGCGTGCGGTTCGCCGAAGTGCAGGCCGCCATCGGTGGAGACGCGCAGCATCAGCGTGTAGCCGTTCGCATCGACCTGGTTCCATGCCAGCCACACGGTCTTGCCGTGCACGGCCACGTCGGCATGGCTGGCGCCGGGGCCGGCGAGTTTCAGCGAATGCTTCGGCGGATGGCCTGGATCGAGCTGGCCGTACCAGATCGCGGGGCCGTGGCTGGCCTCGTACCACACCGCGTGGCGCGTGCCGTCGGCGCCGATGGCGAGGCCGGGGCCGTGCTCCGGGCAGGCGGCGATCCGCCAGTCGCTGAAGGTGGCGCGTTCGGCGTGCACGGGGCCGCCGTCGGTGGGCAGCAGGGCGAACGCGTGGTCGCGGATGTTGTCGCCGTAGACGCCGCGGAAGAACGCCGCGACCACGCCGTCCGGCGTGCGCGCCAGCGCGATGCGGCAGCACTCGCAGGAGTTGTCCATCACCTTGCGTTCGGGCGCGAAGCTCCTGCCGGCGTCGTCCGACCAGCTGTAGTACACGGCGGCGCCGAGGTAGGGCTGGCCCTTGGCCTTCGCCGCCTCGAGGCCGCGCTTGTCGATCCAGGCGATCACCACGCGGCCCTGGCCGTCCACCGTCAGTGCGTCGAAACGGTGGGTGATCTCGGCGTGGTCGTGGTGCACGGTGATCGGCGCGCTGAAATGCCGGCCACTGTCCAGCGAACGGGCGAAGCGCACGTAGCCGGTCCACGGCTTCGCGCGCGGCTGCGACCAGCTCACGTAGATCTCGCCCTTGGGGCCGAATGCGATCTTCGGCCGGTTCTCGCCCGAGTCGTAGATCGGTTCGGCGACGGCGTTGACGTCCACCGGCGCGCCCAGCGTCTTGCCGAAGTCGCCGGACTGGCGCAGGCGCACGTGGCCGTCCGCCGCGTCCACCACCCACAGGCGACCGTGCGCGTCGAAGGCTGCGCTGGCGCCCAGCGCGGGCCCATGGGGCATCTTCATGCCGGCCATGTCGTGGGCGATGGCAGTGGACGACAGCAGGCAGAGCAGGATGAGGATCAGTTTGCGCATGGCGTGTCTTGAAGCGGTTGGAGGGGCTGGGCGCGCGACTTGCCCTCTCCCCGGCGCTCTCCCGCAGGCGGGAGAGGGAGAAAATCGTGGGACTACAGCTCCCAGTGCAGCTCGCCGAACCAGGTGCGGCCAGCGTAGGGATGGTAGACCCAGTAATGCTCGTTGCCGAGGTTGTCCACGCCCAGCGACGCGGTCCATTGCGGCGCGAAGCGCCAGCGCATTTTCGCGTCGGCCACGGTGAAGCGGCTCACCGCGCCATAGCTGTCCACGAAGTCGCTGTTGTCCAGCGTGCCGTACTGGCGGCCGGAATGGCGCAGGCCCAGCGAGGCATCCCAGCCGGGCGCGAAGCGCCAGTCGGCGAACAGGCTGGCGCGCAGGCGCGGGATGCGCGGGAAGACCTTGCCGTCCGCCGCCGGGAACTGCCGGTCGCGCAGGGTGATCGCCTGGTTCCAGGCGACGCTGGCGCTGAGGTCCACGGGGACGCCGCCGATGTTTTCCAGCATCAGTTCGCCCTCGACGCCGCGCGTGCGCACGCTGTCGATGTTCTGCACGCTGGTCACCGGCACCGGCAGGGTGATGTCGGTCTGCGTGTACAGCGTGTCGGCCACGCGGTCCTGGTACAGCGACACGCGCCAGTGGCCACGTGGCAGGGTGCGGATCAGGCTGAGGTCGCTGGACCAGTCGCGCTCGGGCTGCAGGTTGGGATCGTTGTTGACGATGGCGCCGTTCGAGATCGAACCCTGGAACAGTTCCTCGACGGTTGGGTAGCGCACCGCCTTGCCGAGGGACAGGCGCAACTGCCAGTCGGAGGCCATGTCCCAGTTCAGCGCGGCCTTGGGCGAGAAGTCGTTGCGCCGGCGCGAGGGATAGTCCAATGCGGCGCCGGCGGAGGTGCGCAGGCCATCGTAGGCGCGCCACTGTTCCCAGCGTCCGCCCAGGGTCAGCGCCCAGGCTTCGGCGAAGCTCCACACATCCTGCAGGTAGAACGCGCGTGTCTGTGTGCGGCCGGCGTAGGCGCTGACCAGCGGGCCGTCGGCGGGGCCGCGCCAGTTGCTGGCGGCGCGCACGCGCGAGGCCAGGCGGTAGCGGTCGAGATGCGCGCCGGCATACAGCATGTTGTCGTCGCCCAGCGGGCCGGAGCTGCGCAGGTCCAGCGTGCTCCAGCCGGAGCCACCCATGTCGGCCACCGTGCCGGGACCGCTCCATGCGCTGCTGGCGGACGAAGCGGCTGCGTCATGCTCGAGGTTGTGCCGGTAGTCGTAGCGGCTGGCCACGGCGTCCCAGTGCCAGCCGTTGTCGAGATGGCCGGCAAGCTCGGCGCCGTAGAGCACGTGGGTCTGGTCGAAAGCGCTGGGTGCGAGGCCGCTGGCGGGCAGGCTCCAGGCCTGGCCGCCGGCGAGGATGCTGCCGCCGTACACCGCCTGCCCCGCGGCATCGCGGATCAGGCTGCGGGTGGCGTCGAATGCCCGGTTGTGCCACCAGCCCAGCGAGAACAGCGTGTTGACCTCGGGGGTGATCTCCACGCCCACCTGCAGGGCGGCCTGGCTCTGCCGGGTGTGCTCGACGGTGTTGGCGCCGTAGACCAGGCGTGGCGTGCCGTTGGGATTGCGGTCCAGCGTGGCGCCATCGACCGGGACCGCGGTGGCCGCGTTGCCGCCGGCCTTGGCGGTGGCGTACTGCATCGGCTGGCCGTGGTTGTCGAGCCGGTTGAGTGAGAGCAGCCAGCGCCAGCGCCCC
>DATEKS010000100.1:0-2895 GCA_035277325.1 Rhodanobacter sp. | reverse complement strand
CGGGCTGGCTGTTCAGCCAGTACCAGTGGCGCGGCAACAGGGTCACCTCGCGCGCCACCACGCCGAGCCGGGGGCGGCCCGCACCGCGCGGCGCATCCTCGCCCGCGGCCGGCTGCAGGCGGGCCAGCACCTCGTCGGCGCTGCCGCGGAAATCGACCTCCACCGGCTGACCGGTGGCGTCGTCGAGGATCAGCGGCGTACGCGCCGGGCGCCTGTCGAGCAGGCGCTTCACCGCCGCAGCCACCTCGACGAGGGTGCCGGAGGCGATCAGGGTGTGGCCATCGAAAGCGGTGCAGCTGGGGCTGTCGTGCGGAGACATCTTTTGATCCGGGTAAAATATGGGCTTATTTTGCCCGGATCAAACCCGATGTCAATAACACCCGGGCTAAATATGTGCACCATGGCAGGAAGGCATGGCCCCGGTGCCGCGTTTCGTTCCCGGCCACCGGCCACGCTCAGTGCGCACCGACGTCCCGTCGCTGGCGGTAGAAGTAGTACATCGCGGCACCCGGTTTCAGCGGGTCGGGGCAGCCGTAGCGTGCGGCGATGGCGGCCATCTGCGCATCGTCGGCGTCGACGTGCTGTGCGATGCGTTCCCGCGGCGACATTCCGCTCCAGGCGCTGACCTGGAGGCAGTGCGGATCGACGGCGCCGGTGGCGCGGCCGATCACCCGGATCACGCCGGCCAGGCCCTGCATCCGCGGATCGGCCATGCGGAACACCGGCATGCCGCGGATCGGCGCATCGCTGCCCGGCACGCGCACGTTCTGCTGCCCGTAGGCCGGGCCGGACAGCCGGCCGCCGCCCGCGATGAAATCCGGCGGTGCGGTCGTGATCAGGCTGTCGACCGCGCGCGGTGCCCGTTGTGGTGTCGGTGGCGCCTGCCTCGTCGACCGAACAGCCAGGGCCACAGGCGCCGGGCGGCGTGCAGGCGGCACGGTGCGTGCGGGTCGCGGCGGACGCGGCACTGCGGAGCGTGACGGCACGGCCGACTCGGTCCTCACAGGGAGCAATCGGACGAGCAACGCATCCGGCGGCGCGGATGTCGTTTCCACAGGCCGCCGCCAGCTAGGTGGCGGCGCCAGCAGGAAGGCGAGGAAACCCAGATGCAGCAGCAGCACCGCAGCCAGCGTGGCGATACGCGTCCAGCGCAACCGGACGAGTGTCGATCGTCCCATCGATGCCTTCCATCCGATCACGCTGCGAGTTTCCTTCCCGGTCGTGCAGCACCAAGCGGCGCACAGACCTGGACGCAGACCGGTCACGTATCGATTGGTTCCACGCAAGCGTGTGACGCCGGATCGGCGTCCAGGGAATCGGGACGGGCTCCGCGCTCCCGTATGCGGTCAGCGCCGCTCTGGCGGCAGCTTGCGCAGGCGCGCGGCAAAGGCTTCGTGTTCTGCGAGATCCACCGGCTTGAAGACGCGCCGCCCGCCCGCCGGCTGGCGGCCGAGGAACACTCCTGGCCTCCACTCGCGTGCGGGACGGATCGGCCGCGGCATGAAACCGCCGCCGCAGTTCGGGCAGACGTCGTGCAGGCGTTCCACGCAGTCGCGGCAGAACGTGCACTCGTAGGAACAGATCCTTGCTTCCGTCGAATCGGGCGGCAGCGGCTTGTCGCAGTGTTCGCAGCTCGGACGCAGTTCGAGCATGGGGATGCCTCCGGTGGATCAGGTCAGGGCATCGAGGCGCAGCAACAGGTGCTCCTCGTCCTGGAACACGCCGTCGATCCGCAGTGCCCGTGGCTGCACACCCCAGCTCACGAAGCCCGCCGAGCGGTACAGGGCCTTCGCCGCCGCGTTCGTCGCGTTGACGCTGAGCCCGAGCTGGCGCACGCCGTCGATGGAGCGCGCCTGCGCGATCACGGCCTGCAGCAGGGCGGCACCCAGCCCGCGACGGCGATGCGACGGCGCCACATACATGCCCGCCAGTTCGGCGCCATGGCGCAGCTTGGCCCGTTGCGGATGGATCAGCGCCACGAAGCCGGCCAGCCCGCCGTCCTCGAAGATGCCGAACATGCGCACCGAACCGTCCGCGGCCGGCACGATGCGCGCCGCCACCTCATCGAGGCTGCGGCCCGCTTCATCATCGTGGCTGGCACTGAATGCGTGCGGGCTGTCGCGCAACGCCTGCAACCGCAAGGCCTGGTAGGCGGGCGCATCGTGGCGGTCGAGCAGTCGGATTTCCATGGGAGTCGCCAGCCGTAACGTGGTGTAGGGTGCCGGCGGCCATCGTTCCACGGCCGACCGGCCCGCGGCAATTCGTGCCGCAGGCGTTAAGCTCGCCGTCCTTCCGGATCGGGAACCGTTCGATGATCTACGTACTGGCAAGCGCGATCTGCAGCGTGCTGGTGTCGGTGCTGCTGAAGCTGGCGCGGCGCTTCGGGCTGGACGTCGGCCAGATGGTGGCATGGAACTACGCGGCGGCGCTGGTGCTCGCCGCGCTGCTGCTGCAAGCCCCGCTGGCGCCGCTGCGGCAGCCGGGTGCGCCGTGGTCCGCGCTGCTGGGGCTGGGCCTGCTGCTGCCGACGATCTTCCTCGCGCTGGGCGCCTCGGTGCGGCACGCGGGCATCGTGCGTTCGGACACGGCGCAGCGGCTGTCGCTGCTGCTTTCGCTGCTGGCGGCGTTCCTGCTGTTCGGCGAGAAACTGGACACCACGAAAGCACTCGGCTGCGCGCTGGGCCTGCTCGCGCTGCTGGGCATGGTGTGGCGGAGCGGGCAAGGCCGCGGCGAAGGCGGGGTGGGGTCATGGCTGTGGCCGCTGCTGGTGTTCGCCGGCTTCGGCGCGATCGACGTGCTGTTCAAGCGCGTGGCCGCGGCCGGCGTGCCGCTGGGCACCTCGCTCGCGGCGATGTTCGCGCTGGCGCTGCCGGTGGCGTTCGCGCTGGCGGCGTG
>DATEKS010000099.1:0-16449 GCA_035277325.1 Rhodanobacter sp. | reverse complement strand
TGGGCGTCGTGGCTCTGCTGCAATTTCTGGACGCGCTCGCCGGCCGCGCGCAACGTCTGGTTGCCCACATCGAGGGTGGTGCCCGCCTGCATCGCGCCGTACTGGGCACGCTCCAGCTGTTGCAGGCTGTGCTGCACGTCGCCGTTCAATTGCGTGGAGAAGTCGCCGATCGAGCCGGTGACGCTCTCGATCTCGGCGGTGGTGAGGGCGGTCTTTTCCGCCAGTTGCTTGACCTCGTCGGCCACCACGGCGAAGCCGCGGCCGGCCTCGCCGGCGCGTGCGGCCTCGATCGCGGCGTTCAGCGCCACGAGGTTGGTCTGGTGGGCGATCTCCTGCACGGTGGCGGTGAGCTTGCCGATCTGTTCCACCTGCTCGGCCAGCTTGCTCTGGTTGCGGTTCATCGCCGCCAGTGCGCTGCGCAACAGCCGCAACTGGCCGTCGAGCTCGCTCACGCTGCCGCTGCCGGCCTGGCTGGCCTGACTGGCCCGGTCCAGTTCGGCGCCCACCTGCTGCAGGGCCGTCGAGATACCGGCACTGCCATCCGTCAAGCGATCGACGCCGCCACGGCCATCGGCGGCGGCCTGGTCGAGCGCCGCCTGCTCGCGCGCGAGCTGCTGCACCGCGGCCAGCACCAGGCTCTGCTGCTCCACCGCCTGCAGCGCCACTGCCGCCGGCGGCCGGCTGGCGATACGCGCCAACAGCGGTGCCAGCGCCTGCGCGGTACGCGGGTACTGGCGCCGCAGCGTGGCCAGCCGCGCCTCGTCGCCGGCGACGGCGGCTTCCACCAGGAGGGCGAGGTGCCTATTCCAGATCAGGCTCATGGGACGAACATCACCTTTGTCGTATGTGCGGCGGGGCGCGCAGGGAACTGCATCGTCCAAAACCGTCGCGGCTTGAGGAAGCAATCCGCGTGCCACCGGTCTCCGCGCTCAAGCCCGGCGCGGCGCGGTCGATAGCGTGCGCGTACGGCCGCTGCGGCGGCGGGTCATTCGCGAGGAGTCCGCATGGGCGGCACGCTGCTGGAAAAGGTGGAGCAACACACGCGCCTGGCCGGCCACAACCGGGTGGCCATGCTGCTGTTCCGGCTCGGTGATGCGCAGCTGTTCGGCATCAACGTATTCAAGGTGCGCGAGGTGATGCGCCGGCCGCCGCTGGAACGCATGCCGGGCACGCATGCCCTGCTGGCGGGCAGTTGCGACTACCGCGGGCAGACCATCCCGGTGATCGATCTCGCCGCCGCGCTCGGCTATCCGCCGCTGCGCGACGTGGAGTCGGCGCATCTGATGGTCACTGAGTTCAGCCGTTCGGTGCAGGGCTTCCTGGTCGCCGACCTGCAGCGCATGGTGCAGTGCGACGGCGACCGGTTGGAGGCGCCGTCCGCCACGCTGGGCTTCGGCACGCGGGTCAACGCGGTGACCCGCGTCGACGGCGCGCTGCTGGCGGTGGTGGACGTGGAGCAGGTGCTGGCTGGCATCGATGCGGCGCCGGCCGAGCTGTCGCTGCAGATGCAGCGCCTCGCCGGCGCGCACACGCTGATGCCGCGGCGGGTGATGGTGGTGGACGATTCGCTGATCGCGCGCCGCCGCCTGGTCGAGCTGTTCAAGCAGATGGACATCGAGTGCGTGGTGGCTCAGGACGGCTGCGAGGCGCTCGAACGCCTGCACGAACTGGCTGTCGTCGATCCGGACGAAGGCGTGAGGCTGGTGATCTCCGACATCGAGATGCCGCGCCTGGACGGCTATGCGCTGACTCGCGCGATCCGCGAGGCACCGGCGCTGTGCCGGCTGAAGGTGGTGCTGCACAGCTCGCTCAGCGGCATCTTCAACGAGGCGATGGTGAAGGAGGTCAAGGCCGACCGCTTCGTCGCCAAGTTCCAGCCGGACCTGCTGGCGCAGGCCGTGCTGGAACTGCTGCCGGAAGAACCGTTGGCCGGCTGAGGCCCGGCGGATGCCCGCGACAGGGCGTCAACAAACCGACTCCGCCCCGGTGCCGCCTGTGCGGCACCGCGGTGCGAACCCTGCCAGCCTAGTCGTGGCAAGGGTTCCGGCGTGATGGCATGCAACTTGCTTACGGCTTCGTGCGGCAACCGCCCGCGGAGCAAAGCCATGAGTCCCGTCCCGCAAAACCTATTTGGCATCCATACCCAGGCGCTGGATCTGTGGCAGCGCCGTGCCGACGTGCTGGCCAACAACCTGGCCAATGCCGATACGCCCGGCTACCTCGCGCGCGACATCGATTTCCGCAAGGCATTGTCCGCGGCCGGCGGCGGCAGCGACGGCAACCTGCCGCTGCAGGCACCCTCTGCCGGGCAGATCGGCAGCGGGCCGAGCGCCTCGCCGGGTGCGGCCGCGCTGGAGTACCGCGTGCCGACGCAACCCAGCATGGACGGCAACACCGTCGACGCGCAGGTCGAGCAGGCCGACTTCGCCGCCAACAGCGTGCACTACCAGGCCAGCCTTTCCTTCATCACCGCGCAGATCCACATGCTGCGCACCGCCATCTCCGGAGGGCAGAGCTGATGTCGCTCTATTCCATCTTCAACGTGGCCGGTTCCGGCATGGCCGCGCAATCGCTGCGGCTCAACACCGTGGCCAGCAACCTGGCCAACGCCGAGAGCGTGTCCGGCACGCCCGAGGGCGCCTACCGTGCGCGCGAGCCGCTGTTCGCCGCCGTGCATGCGCAACAGCAGGCGGGCGGCAAGGATGCCGGCTCCGCGCAGGGCGTGCAGGTGCTCGGCATCACCGAGAGCCAGGCTGCGATCCCGCAGCGTTACGAGCCGGGCAACCCGCTGGCCAACGCGGACGGCTATGTCTACGCCAGCAACGTCAACCCGGTGGACGAGCTGGTCAACATGATCTCGGCGTCGCGTTCGTACCAGAACAACGTCGAGGTGATGAACAGCGCCAAGCAACTGATGCTCAAGACCCTGACCCTCGGCCAGTGAGCCCCGCCGCCATGACTACCAGTGTGAACACCGCCGCCACCGCCACCAGTGCTACCGGCACCGGCAACGTCGCCGGCGCGGCCACCGCCGCGCTTGGCAACTCCATGAACCAGGCCGACTTCCTGAAGCTGCTCACCACGCAGCTGCAGTCGCAGGATCCGACCAATCCGATGGACAACTCGCAATTCGTCTCGCAGCTGGCGCAGTTCAGCCAGCTGGCTTCGATGCAGGACCTCAACACCAGCGTCAACAACCTTTCCGGCCAGATCACCAGCTCGCTGCAGTCCTCGCAGGTGCTCGGCTCGGTCGGCCTGGTGGGGCGCCACGTGCTGGTGCCGTCGGCCAGCCTCAGCTACGCCGGCAGCGCGATGGACGGCGCGGTTGGCGTCACCGGCGCCACCGCCAACGTGCAGGTCGTGATCAAGGACAGCGCCGGCAAGGTGGTGCGCACGCTCGATCTCGGCACCCAGGCGGCCGGGCTGGCCCGCTTCAGCTGGGACGGCATGAACGACGGCGGCGCGCCGGTGCCGCCGGGCGACTACAGCGTGACCGCCGCCGACGTCAGCGGCAACGCGCTCTCCACCTATGTCGACGGCACCGTCAGCGGCGTGGGCTACGGCGGCAGTGACGTGGGTACCTATGTGCAGGTCAGCGGCGTGGGCGGCGTGCCGCTCAGCGCGATCGCGCAGATCAACTGATAGCCGACAACAACCCTTCTTCCAGCGAGGAACGAACCCATGGCTCTCAACCAGGCCCTTAGCGGCATCAACGCCGCGCAGTCCGATCTCAACGTGATCGCCAACAACATCGCCAACGCCAACACCAGCGGCTTCAAGGGCTCGCGGGCGGAGTTCGCGGACATCTACGCGGTGACCGGCATCAACCTCAGCGCCACTGCGGTGGGCAGCGGCACGCGCCTGACCAGCGTGGCGCAGCAGTTCGCCCAGGGCGACATCCAGACCACCGGCAACAGCCTCGACCTCGCGATCAGTGGCAACGGCTTCTTCGTGGTCAACACCGGCAACGGCTACGCCTACACGCGCGCCGGCGCGTTCCACCAGGACCCCGCGGGCAACGTGGTCACCCAGGACAACGACAAGCTGCAGGTCTATCCCTACAGCACCGCCAGCAACAGCTTCGACACCAGCACGCTGTCCAACCTGAACCTGGTCACCGCGCAGAGCTCGGCCAAGCCCACCACCACGGCGGTGATCTCGTCCAACCTGCCGGCGGATGCCACCGTGCCGACGCTGGCGTTCGATCCCACCAACCCGGCCACCTTCAACCAGTCGAGCACGTTTACCGTGTACGACAGCCTGGGCTCCTCGCACCAGGCCACCGCCTACTACGTGAAGACCGGCACCAACACCTGGAACGTGGACCTGTACGTGGACGGCAACAGCGCCGGCACGCAGCCGCTGACGTTCGACAGCAGCGGCGCGCTGACCGCGCCGGCCAACGGCATCACCACCTTCAACCCGGTGAACTACGCCAACGGCGCCAACGCGCAGACGCTGTCGATCAACTTCGGCAAGACCACCCAGTACGGCACCGGCTACGCCGCCGGCACGATCAGCCAGGACGGCTACACCGCCGGCGCGCTGTCCTCGATCGACATCGACAGTGCGGGCATCGTCACCGCGAACTACTCCAACGGCCAGAGCAGCAAGATCGGCCAGCTGGCGATGGCGAACTTCCAGAACCTGCAGGGCCTGCGCCAGCTCGGCAGCGCCAGCTGGATGTCCAGCACCGACTCCGGCACCGCGGTGATGGGCACGGCCGCCAGCGGCCAGTACGGCACCATCCAGTCCGGCGCGCTGGAGGAGTCCAACACCTCCGACACCACCCAGCAGCTGGTCGACATGATCCAGGCGCAGCGCAACTACCAGGCGAACGCGCAGGTGCTGTCCACCGACAACACGCTGGCCAGCACGCTGTTCAACGCCGTCTCGCGGTAAGCATCGACCGGGGTAGCCAGCCATGGACCGTTCCGTCTATCTCGCCATGACCGGGGCCACGCAGATCATGCGGGCCCAGGACGTGGTGAGCCACAACCTCGCCAACGCCACCACCACCGGCTTCAAGAGCGAGCTGGACGCGTTCGGCAGCCTGCCGGTGCAGGGGCCGGGCAGCCCCAGCCGGATCAACGCGGTGGCGCAGAGCCTCGGCCGCGACGACAGCCAGGGCACGCTGCAGCAGACCGGCCGCGCGCTGGACGTGGCGGTGCGCGGCCCGGGCTGGATCGCGGTGCAGGCGCCGGACGGCAGCGAGGCCTACACGCGCGCCGGCAACCTGCAGCTCACCGCCGACGGCACGCTCACCGATGCCGCCGGCAACCCGGTGATCGGCAACGGCGGCCCGATCAGCATCCCCGACAGCGCACAGATCGTGATCGGCAACGACGGCACGATCTCCAGCGTGCCGCTGGGGCAGGGGCCGAACACGCTCACCCAGATCGACCGCATCAAGCTGGTCAACCCCGATCCCGCGCAGCTTTCCAAGGGCGCCGACGGCCTGCTGCACCTGGCCGGCGGCGGCAGTGCCGATGCCGATCCCGGCGTGCAGGTGGCCTCGCAGGCGCTGGAGGCCAGCAACGTCAATCCCTCGACCGAGCTGGTGCGGATGATCGGGCTGTCGCGCCAGTACGAGATGCAGGTGCGCTCGATCAAGACCGCCGAAGACAACGCCGACTCCAGCCTCAAGCTGCTGCAGGCGAACTGAACACTACACCGCTAGCGGAGCCCATCCATGTTCTCCTCCCTCTGGATCGCCAAGACCGGCCTCGACGCGCAGCAGACGCGCCTCGACGCCATCTCCAACAACCTGGCCAACGCCAGCACCACCGGCTTCAAGGCTTCGCGTCCGGCGTTCCAGGACCTGATGTACCAGAACCTGGGCCAGCCCGGCGCGCAGACCACCGAGCAGACGCAGTCGCCCTCGGGCCTGCTGATGGGCACCGGCGTGCGCGTGGTGGCGAACGAGAAGCTGTTCACCCAGGGCGCGATCAGCCAGACCGGCAACTCGCTGGACGTGGCGATCCAGGGCCGCGGCTTCCTGCAGGTGAGCATGCCCGACGGCACCACCGCCTACACCCGCGACGGCTCGCTGCACACCGACGCCAACGGCCAGATCGTCACCGCCGACGGCTACCCGATCGAGCCGGCGGTCACCCTGCCGCAGGGCGTGCAGAGCATCACCATCGGCAACGACGGCACGATCAGCGCCACCGTGCCGGGGCAGGCCGCGCCGGTGCAGGTGGGTTCGCTGCAGCTGGCCGACTTCGTCAACCCCGCGGGCCTGCAGTCGATGGGGCAGAACCTGTACCTGGAGACTGCCTCCAGCGGCACGCCGCAGACCGGCCAGGCTGGCCTCAACGGCATGGGCACGCTGCTGCAGGGCTCGCTGGAGTCCTCCAACGTCAACGTGGTGGAGGCGATGGTGGACATGATCCAGACCCAGCGCACCTACGAGATGAACTCCAAGGCGATCAGCGCCGCGGACACCATGCTGCAGACCATCACCAACAAGACCTGAGGCAAGCCGTGATGTTCGACCGTCGCCTTCCCATCGTGACCTGCGCCCTGGCGCTGCTGGCGGGCTGCGTCATGCCGCAACAGCAGCGCGACGACGCGCAATGGGCCGCCACCGCGCCGGTGGCGCCAGCCGCGGCGCCGGTGGCCGACGGCGCGATCTACCACGACGCGCAGGGCATGGAGCTGTTCGCCGATCCGCGCGCGCACCGTACCGGCGACATCCTCACCATCGTGCTGGTGGAGAACACTCAGGCCGTGAAGAAGGCCAACACCAGCACCAGCAAGACGAACAAGGACAAGATCGGCGCGCCCTCGCTGCTCGGCCGCACGTTCAACAAGGCCGCCGTCGGCATCGACAGCGACCACAGCTTCGACGGCGGCGGCTCCAGCAGCCAGAGCAACCAGCTCACCGGCAACATCACAGTCACCGTGGCGCAGCGGCTGGGCAACGGCAACCTGCTGGTGCGCGGCGAGAAGTGGCTCACCATCAACCAGGGCCAGGAACTGATCCGCATCACCGGCATCGTGCGCCCGCAGGACATCGGCCAGGACAACACCGTGCCGTCCACCCGCGTCGCCGACGCCAAGATCTCCTACACCGGTCGCGGCACGCTGGCCGATGCCAACAGCCAGGGCTGGCTGTCGCGCTTCTTCAACTCCAAGTGGATGCCCTTTTAAATGAACGCTCACGGCTCCGCTGCAGTCACGGTTGCGGCAACGCAGGTGCGGGCGAACCCGCCCAGTGCGTTCACCCCCTCTCCCCTGCGGGGAGAGGGTTGGGGAGAGGGGACACGCTCGCGAGGCGCTGCTCCGGCTTCGCTCCTTGCTCGCTTTGCGCGTCGCTTCTCCAACCTCTTCCGCAAGCCCCACCCCTCACCCCGGCCCTCTCCCCAAAGGGGAGAGGGAGAAAAATCCGTGGCGATCGGGTTTGCCATCGCGCTGCTCGCACTGCTTGCCACCCCTGCCCACGCCGACAAGATCCGCGACCTCGCCTCGGTCGGCGGCGTGCGCTCCAACCAGCTGATCGGCTACGGCCTGGTGGTGGGCCTGGACGGCTCCGGCGACCAGACCACGCAGGCGCCGTTCACCACGCAGAGCCTGGAGAACATGCTGCAGCAGTTCGGCATCAACGTGCCGGCCAACGTGCGCCCGCAGCTGAAGAACGCTGCCGCGGTGACGATCACCGCCGAGCTGCCGCCGTTCGCCAAGCCTGGCCAGGCCATCGACGTCACCGTGGCCTCGATCGGCAACGCCAAGAGCATCCGCGGCGGCGAGCTGCTGATGTCGCCGCTGCGCGGCGCCGACGGCAACGTCTACGCGGTGGCGCAGGGCAGCGTGGTGGTGGGCGGCATCAGCGCGTCGGGCAAGAGCGGCTCCAGCGTGCAGAAGAACATCTCCGCCAGCGGGCGCATCCCGAACGGCGCCACGGTGGAACGCAGCGTGGCGTCCGCGTTCGGCTCCAGCGACGACCTGCGCCTGAACCTCAACACGCCGGACTTCACCACCGTCTCGCGCATCGTCAGCACGATCAACCGCACCTACGGCGCGGGCACCGCGCACGCGGTGGACGGCGGCACGGTGGACGTGCGCGTGCCGCAGGATCCCACCCAGAAGGTGGCCTGGCTGGGCACGATCCAGGACCTGGACGTGACCCCGGGCGATCCGCCCGCGCGCGTGGTGGTGAACTCTCGCACCGGCACCGTGGTGATCGGTTCGGACGTGCGCGTTACCGCCGCGGCGGTGGCGCACGGCGCGATCCAGGTGACCATCGGCGAGCAGCCGCTGGTCAGCCAGCCGGCGCCGTTCAGCAACGGCCAGACCGCGGTGGTGCCGTCCAGCAGCGTGCAGGTCAGCGAGGAGGGCGGGCACATGTTCAAGTTCGGCCCGGGCACGAGCCTGGACACCATCGTGCGCGCCGTGAACCAGGTCGGCGCCTCGCCCAGCGACCTGATCTCGATCCTGCAGGCGCTGAAGCAGGCCGGTGCGCTGCATGCCGACTTAGTGGTGATCTAGCACCATGGCCGACGCCTCGCTCACCGCCAACGCCTCGCTGAGCACCTGGACCGAGTTATCCGGGTTCGACCAGCTGCGCGCGCAGGCGCAGCGCGACGGCAAGGCGGCGCTGCCCGCGGTGGCGAAGCAGTTCGAGGCGCTGTTCACCCAGATGATGCTGAAGTCCATGCGCGAGGCCAGCGACAGCTTCGGCAACGCGCTGGGCGACAGCGATGCCGGCAAGGCCTACCGCGACCTGTTCGACCAGCAGCTCTCGGTGAGCCTGGCGCAGGGCGGCAAGGGGCTCGGCATCGCGCAGATGCTGATCCACCAGCTGGGCGGCACGGCCACGCCGACACCGGCCGGCACGGGTGCCTCGATCGGCACGCTCGGCGGCACCGGCGTGGCGGCGGCGACCGGTCCCACCGGTGGCGCGGACGATCCCGACGGCATCGGCGATCCCACCAAGCTGCCGGCCACGCCCGACCAGTTCCAGCGCCGCCTCGCCAACGTGGTGGAGGCCGGACGCGAGATCGGCCGCAGCGCGATGAAGTGGTTGCCGCAGGACGCGCAGGAATTCGTGCGCGCGCTGGCGCCGTACGCCGAGGCCGCGGCGCAGAAGCTGGGTCTGTCGGTGCGCACCGTGCTGGCGCAGGCCGCGCTGGAAACGCAGTGGGGCAAGCACATGCCGCGCAACGCCGACGGCTCCACCAGCTTCAACCTGTTCGGCATCAAGGCCGGCAGCAGCTGGAACGGAAGCAAGGTGAGCGTGCCCACGCTGGAGTACGAGGACGGCGTGGCGGTGCGCAAGCACGCGCAGTTCCGCGCCTACGATTCGCCGGCGCAGTCGTTCAGGGACTACGCCAACCTGATCGCCTCCAATCCGCGCTATGCCGCCGCGCGCGGGCATGGCGACGACGTGCGCGGTTTCGCCAGTGCGCTGGTACGCGGCGGTTACGCCACCGATCCCTCCTACGCCGAGAAGATCAGCGCGGTCGCGAGCAGTCCGCAGATGCGCGCGGCGCTGGCGGCGCTCAAGAATCCGGCCGGCGTGCCGAACGAATAAGCGACACCAGGAATCCCGATCCATGTCCAGCCTGCTCAACATCGGTGTTTCCGGCCTCAATGCCGCCCAGCTCGGCCTGAAGGTCACCGGCAACAACATCGCGAATGCCGGCACCGACGGCTACAGCCGCCAGAACACCGTGCAGGTGGACCAGGTGGGCCAGAACAACGGCCGCTACACCATGGGCACCGGCGTGGACGTGATCGCCGTGCAGCGCGCCTACAGCCAGTACCTCACGCAGTCGCTGTGGAGCACCAACAGCGCGCTGCAGGGCGCCACCACCACCAACGACCTCGCCACCACGCTGAACGGCCTGCTGAAGAACAGCGGCAACCTGCAGGACGCGCTGGACAGTTTCTATGGCGGCTTCAACGCGGTGGCCAATGCCCCGGGCGATCCGTCCGCGCGCCAGGCCCTGCTGGGCAACGCGTCGACACTGGCGATGGCCTTCAACACCTTCGGCCAGCAGCTCGACCAACAGCGCACGCAGATCAACACGCAGATCTCCGACGCTGTCGGCAGCGTCAACTCGCTGGTCAAGCAGATCGCCGCGCTCAACACGAGCATCAGCCAGGCCGGCAACACCCAGCCCAACGCGCTGCTCGACCAGCGCGACGGCCTGGTCAAGCAGTTGGCGGGCATCACCGGCATCTCGGTCGCCGCGCAGCCCGACGGCACGCTGAGCGTCTACAGCAGCTCCGGCCAGGCGCTGGTCAGCGGCAGTTATTCCTACGGCTTCCAGGTCGGCAGCGACGCCTACGACGCCAGCAGCACCAGCGTGCTCGACGCCAGCGGCCACGACATCAGCTCGCGCCTTTCCGGCGGCACGCTGGGCGCGCTGCTGAACTACCGGCGCAACACGCTGGACCCGGCGCAGAACCAGCTGGGCCGTGCCGCGCTGGCGCTGGCGCAGAGCGTCAACGCGCAGCAGGCCAAGGGCCTGGACTTGAACGGCAACCAGGGCGGCCCGCTGTTCAGCGTGCCCGCCCCGGCCGTAGCGGGCGCGAGCAGCAACCAGGGCAGCGCCACGGTGGGTACCAGCGTGAGCGATCTCGGCGCGCTCACCAACGACAACTACGTGCTCACCTACACCGGCAGCGCCACCGCACCCTCGGTCAATGGCTGGGCGCTGGCCACCACCAGCGGGCGCCCGGTGACGATGACCGCGAACGCCGACGGCACGCTGTCGGCCGAAGGCCTCACCTTCAACGCATCCGCCGGCGCCCAGGTCGGCGACAGCTTCCAGATCCGGCCCACGCGCAACGCGGCCGGCGGCCTCGCGCTGGCCACTAGCGATCCCGCCGCGATCGCGGCGGCGGCGGCGCTGAAAGGCACGGCCGCCGGCGCGAATACCGGCGGCGCGACCGTGAGCGCGGTGGACGTGAGCGACGGCAGCAACACGAACCTGTTCGCCGGTGCCACGGTGAGCTTCGGCGCAGGCGGCAGCTACACCGTCACCGACAGCGCGGGCAACAGCACCACGGGCACCTACACCAGCGGCACGGCCATCCAATTCGACGGCTGGAGCCTGAGCCTCTCCGGCACGCCCGCCAGCGGCGACAGCTTCAGCGTGGCGAAGAACAGCAGCGGCCTCAACGACAACAGCAATGCGCTGGACCTCGCCGGGCTGGCCGATGCCGGCGTGCTCGACGGCGGCCGCACCTCGGCGGTGGGCGCCTATGCGAACCTGACCAACCAGGTCGGCCTCGCCGGCAGCATGGCGGCCAACGACCTCACCACCCAGACCGGCCTCTACAACCAGGCCGCCAGCGCCCAGCAGAGCGTGGCCGGCGTGAACCTGGACGAGGAGGCGGCCGGCCTCATCAACTACCAGCAGGCCTACCAGGCCTCCGCGCAGGTGATCTCCACCGCGCAGACACTGTTCACCAGCCTGATTTCCGCCATCCAGGCCTAGTGGGAGACCATCCATGATCCGCCTCTCCACCAGCTGGATGTACCAGCAGTCGCTGGGCACTATGCTCGACCAGCAGGGTTCGCTCTCCGCCACGCAGAACCAGGTGAGCAGCGGCCAGCGCATCAACCTGGCTTCCGACGATCCGGCCGGCGCCACGCAGGTGGTGTCGCTCAACCACATCCTGGCCAGCACCGCGCAGTACTCCACGAACATCGATGGTGCCAACGCGCGGCTCTCCACCGAGAGCAGCGCGCTCAGCTCCTTCAACTCGCTGCTCGACCAGGCGCGCTCGATGGCCTTGCAGGGCATCAACGGCACGCTGTCGTCCGCCGATCGCCAGGACATGGCCACCCAGCTCACGCAGATCCGCGCGCAACTGGTGCAGCTGGCCAACACCACCGACGCCAGCGGCAACGCGTTGTTCGCCGGCACCAGCACCACCACCACGCCGTTCGTGTTCAACAGCGACGGCTCGGTGAGCTACACCGGCAACAGCGACAACCAGATGACCGCGATCGGCAGCGGCCTGCGCATCCCGAACAGCGACGAGGGCGCGGGCCTGTTCATGAACATCCCGGCCGGCAACGGCTCGTTCGTGGCCAGCGCGGCAGCCGGCAACAGCGGCAGCCTGCTGGTGGGCGCCACCAGCGTCACCGACGCCAGCGCCTGGAAGGCGGCCACCGCTTCCGGCCCGGTGAACTACCAGATCAGCTTCGACGCCAGCGGCAACTGGACCGCCACCGACGCCAGCAACGGCAACGCGGTGGTCGCCAGTGGCAGCTACCAGGACGGTGGCAGCATCAATTTCAACGGCATGACCGTCGCGTTGAGCGGCACGCCCGCCGCCGGCGACACGATGAGCGTGAAATCCGGGCAGACCCAGGACGTGTTCGGCACCTTGACCAGCATGATCAACGCGCTGAACGACGACAGCCAGAACAACACGCAGCTAAGCAACACGATGAGCCGGCAGATCGAGTCGATCGACCGCGCGCAGGACGGGATCTCCTCCACCCAGACCGACGTGGGCGGCCGCCTGAACCGCCTCACCCAGCAGAAGAGCACCTACAGCGACCTCACGCTGACCTACCAGACGACCCTGTCTGGCGTGCAGGACACCGACATGGCCAGCGCCATCAGCAAGCTGATGCTGCAGTCCACCGCCCTGCAGGCCTCGCAGCAGACGTTCGCGAAGGTGCAGGGGATGAGTCTGTTCGATTACCTGAAGTGATGCGCCCCAATCCCTTCCACGATCCGCGGCCGGACTTCAGGCGCCTCCGCATCTTCGGCACCGGCGGCTCCGGTCGGGAGATCGCATGGCTGGCGGAACAGGCCTGGGGAGAACGGATGGAGCTGCAGTTTGTCGTGGACCATCCGCGCTACCTCGCCGGCCCGGTCAATGGCATTCCGGTGGCGTTGCTGGCCGAACTCGAGCCCGACGACGATGCGCGTTTCGTCGTCGCCCTCGGCGATCCGGAACAGCGGAAGCGCGCCGTTGCGGCCCTTGTCGGCGCCGGGCACCGGCCTGTCATCCTGATCCATCCGCGCGCCGAGATGTCGCGCTTCGTCGAGATTGGCGAAGGCACGGTGGTGTGCGCGAACTCCTCGATCACCTGCAACGTCGCGGTCGGCGCGCACGTGCAGGTCAATCTTGGCTGCTCGGTGGCGCACGACGTGATATTGGGCGACTACGCGACCCTGTCGCCGGGAGCGAGGGTGTCCGGCCACGTGCATGTCGGGCGCGGTGCGTTCATCGGCACGAACGCCTGCGTCATCAACGGCAGGCCCGGTGAGCCACTGCGGATCGGTGACGGCGCGGTGATCGCCGCCGGCGCCTGCGTCACGCAGGATGTTCCGGCGCATGCGCTGGTCGCTGGCGTGCCCGCCGTCGTGAAGGGCCGGCGGGAATGACGGGCGCGCCCAGGGGTTGGATGCGATCGCCTGATCCCGGTTGAAGCGGGGGATGTCGCCCGCCGTTTCCGCGGCTGGGATCGGCGTTACCGATCCGGCAGCCAGGCGTCGCGCCAGGCGACCAGGTTGTCGCCGCTGAGCATCCAGTCGCGCTGTACCGCCTCGCGCAGCGAGTCGCCTGTGCGCGCCGCAGCGTCGAGGTCGCTGGTGTGCATGCGGATCGCGTCCACCCACTCCTTGAAGCGGTTGCGCACGCGCGTCACCGGCAGGTCGTCGCCGCGGTAGCAGACGATGTCGCTGCACACCACCGGGAAACCGCAGGCACCGTATTCGAGCAGGCGCAGGTTGCTCTTGCAGGCGTTGAACAGGTTGTCCTCCAGCGGCGCCAGCGCGAGGTCGAGATCCAGCGCGGCCAAGGTCGCCGGGTATTGGCCGATTGCCACGCCGTCGTGGAACTCGTGCACGTAGGGGCGCAGCTTTTCCGGGCACATGCCGAAGAACACCCACTCGACCTCGCTGGCCAGCTCGCGCACCACGTCGGCGACCAGCTCCAGGTCGCCGCGGTGGCTGCTGCCGCCGGCCCAGCCCACGCGTGGCCTGGCACTCTTGCGGCGCCGGCTGGCCAGCGAGCCCCACCAGTCCACGGGCAGACGGTTGGGCACGATGCGGATGTCGTCGTGCATGTCGGCGAACTGCTCGGCCAGCGGCGCGGTGGAAACCACGAAGCGGTCCGTCAGCGCCACCGCCTTGCGCAGCGATTTCAGGATGTCTTTGGGCACGCCGTCGCGGTGCACGCTCTTCAGCGGCAGGTTGGGCAGGTAGTCGTCCAGCTCGTAGACCTTGAACGCGCGGCTGAAGTCGCGGTAGCCGCGCATGGTCTCGATCTGGCTGTCGGTGAGCTGGCGCTGCAGCACGATGGTGGAGGGCGCGAAGCGTTCCAGCGCGATCGGTTCCAGGTGCATCGGGGCGATCGTGCCTTCGGCCAGTTCCTCCCGCTGCATGGAGCGGAAAGGCTGCCGGATGCGGTAATGGCCACAGCCATTGGCGTCGGCGGGCACGCAGAACAGGCGCGGCAGCAGCGGTTGTTCGAACGGTTGCCAGGCCAGCGGCCGGGTCTGGTCCAGGTCGAAGCCGTTGCCGGCCAGGCTGAGGTTGCGGTTGTACGCCGGGTCGCGTGCCAGCAGAGGTAGCCACTTGCGGTACATCGCCTGCTGTTCACCCCTGAAGCGCTCGCGCTTGGCCTCCCGTGCGGACTTGTCCACCTTGTTCTGGCTGACGCTGCCTTCGTGCATCAGGCGCGCGTAGGGCGTCCACACCGTGAGGTAGCCGGCCCGGTTCACTTTCAGGCACAGGTCGACGTCGTTGTAGGAAACCTTGAAATCCCGCTCGTCCAGACCGCCGACTTCATCGTACACCGACTTGCGGATCATCAGGCAGGCGGCGGTGACCGCGGTGTAGTTCTGGTCCACCTGCAGCCGGTGCATGTAGCCGGGTGCGTCCATCGGCTCGCCGATGAAGGGGTGGTCGGCCGGCCCGCGCAGGCCGAGCACCACGCCGGCGTGCTGGATGCGCCCGTCGGGGTAGTGCAGCTTGGCGCCGACGATACCCACCTCGGGCCGCTGCGCGTGGTTGAGCAGCGCCTCGATCCAGTCCTCGTGCAGCACCGCGGTGTCGTTGTTGAGCAGGATCAGGTATTCGCCGCGTGCCTGCGCGGCGGCGAAGTTGTTGATCGCGGAATAATTGAACGGATGCGGCCAGCGCAGCACGCGCAGCTGCGGGTTGCCCAGGCGCTCGATGCCATCCAGGTAGGCACAGGCGGCCGGGTCGCGGCTGTCGTTGTCCACGATCAGCAGCTCGTAGTTCTTGTAGCCGGTCTTGGCGAGCAGGCTGTCGATCAGGCCGTTGAGCATCGGCAACTGGTCGCGGGTGGGAATGATGATCGAGACCGGTGGCTGGCGGTCGCAGAGGTAACGCACGCGATTGACGCCGGCGAAGGCGCCGGGCAACAGTTCGTGCGCGATGCCGAGCCGATCGAGGTGGGCGCTGACGATGGGGGCCACCTGCCCGCGCACCGCGGGCGACGTCAGCCATTGTGCGAAGGGCTGGTGCGCGTGGTACAGCACTTCGGCGAGATGTCCCACGGACTGCAGGCCGCGCTGCTCGATGCTGCGGAACACGAAGTCGTAATGGGCGAGCGGTCCGTGCCGTGCATCCAGGCCACCCAACTCGAGCAGAGCCTCCTTCCGCATGGCCAGGGTCCGGCCCAGGTAGGGATAGCTGCGCAGCATGTCGAGGTTCAGCTCGGGCTTGAAGATCGGTTGTTCGCAACCTTCACCGTTGCGCGCGTCTTCGTCGAGATAGCAGCAGGTCTGCTCGGGGCGCGCGATGGCGTTGTCGGCCAGCAGCAGCAGCGCGTGCGGAGCCAGTTCGTCCCCGGCAAAGAGCGGTAGGATCCAGTCCGCGTCGCTGCTGCGGGCCAGTTCGTTGAGACGCGCCGCCCAATCGCCGTGCAGTGGCAGCGAGATGGTCTTGTCGCAGTGGGCCGCGTCGCGATCCGAAAGCACGGTTGCCTGCAGGTCGCGGTGCTGTTGTCCGGCCAGGCTGTCCAGGCTGGCCTGCACGTCGCCGGCGGTACCGTCCGCATCGATCACGAACACCTGGATCCGGCAGCGTGTCTGGCGGTCCTGCGCCAGGGTGACCTGACTGGAAGACAAGTGCTGGGGAGCCAGCCAGTGGCGGTACTGCTCTTCGGGGCTGGTTGGCTGCGTGTGGGCGGCCGGCTTGTGCTGCTGGTCGATCACCGCCGCCCGGAAATAGTCGCCATGGTGGATGGCCGTGACTTCTTCGGTGTGGGCGTGCCGCACGCCCATCGCCAGCAGGCGTTCCCACAGATCCCAGTCGCCCGGATGGAAATACTTCCAGCATCCGGGGTTGTAGCGGAAGGTCTTCAGGCCGGCGTGGTACAGGCTGCCGATGCGCGAGATGCCGCCGTGCTGCGGGATGGCACTGCCGACCACGCCCTGGTCGTTGCCGTGATCGTCCAGGAAGCGCACGCGCCCGTGCGCCCATTCCGCCCGCTCGCCCTGCG
>DATEKS010000098.1:0-8651 GCA_035277325.1 Rhodanobacter sp. | reverse complement strand
CGGCCCCACCGAGACCACGGTGTGGTCCACCTGCGCCAGGGTGGAGTCGGGCCAGCCTATCCACATCGGCACGCCGATCGCGAACACCACGGTGTGGGTGCTGGACGAGCGACGCCAGCCCTGCCCGCTGGGCGTGCCGGGCGAGCTGTGGATCGGCGGCACCGGCGTGGCGCTCGGCTACCTGCACCGGCCCGAACTCACGGCCGAGCGTTTCGTCGCCGATCCGTTCGCCGCCGAGCCCGGGGCACGGCTCTACCGCACCGGCGACCGCGGCCGCTGGCGCGCCGACGGCACCCTCGAACACCTCGGCCGCGCCGATTTCCAGATCAAGCTCCGCGGCTTCCGCATCGAACCCGGCGAGATCGAGGCGATCGCCCGCGAGGACGCCGCTGTCACCGATGCCGCGGCCGTGGTGCGCGAATTGTCCGCCAGCGACCAGCGCCTGGTGCTCTACGTGGCCGCCGGCGAGACGGAAGCCACGTTGCTGCCGCGCCTGCGCAGCGCGCTGGAAGCGCAGCTGCCCGGCTACATGCGGCCGCAGCACATCGTGCGGCTGGAAGCGTTTCCGCAGACGCCGAACGGCAAGCTCGACCGCAAGGCACTGCCGCTGCCCGCGACCACGAGCGGGAGCGAGCCCGCACCGCGCAGCACGGACGACGATCCGCGCCGCCGCTACCTCGGCACGGTGTGGTGCGAGCTGATCGGCGTGGGCGCGGTGGCGCCGCAGGACAACTTCTTCGACGTGGGCGGGCATTCGCTGCTGGCGGTGGAACTGGCCGCGCGCGTGCAGCGCGAGACCGGCGTGCGGCTGAACCTGCTGGATATCGCCAGCAGCACCCTCGCCGCGTTGGCCGCGCAGTTGCCCGAGCCCGCCGTGGCCGGGCCGCATGCCCCGTTCGGCCACCGCCTGCGACGACTGCTGGGCCTGCACTGATGCGGGACGCGCACGTGCCGCAACACCGATCCACCAATCGCCATACCGAATTGCAATGACCATAATGACGACACCGTTTCGACCGATGAATGTTGGACAGGGGATTGTTCGAAACAGGGGACAGCATGAATGACCGTCTTGATCGCCGATGCGCGGAACCGATGACCGGCTCCGCCATTCCGCTGGGCGAAATCCGCAAGGAGAAGCGGCTGGCCGGCCAGTACGGTGACGCTGCCGCGCTGGTGCGCTCGCTGGTCGGGCGCTGCCGAGGGTTGTGGAACCTGTACGGCCCCACCGAGACCACGATCTGGTCCTCGCTGGCGCGCCATCGAACCGGGCATGGAACCGATTCCGCCCGGCAAGCCGATCGCCAACACCCGCATCTACGTGCTGGACGAGCGCGGCCAGCCGCTGCCGCCGGGCGTGGCCGGCGAACTGCCCGCACAGGCGAAGGACGACCCGCGATCGCCATTGCTGCCGCGATTGCATCGTTGGCCGGGCCCGGGCGCGTTGGGCAAGACATGGGGGAACGGTCTTGATTGGCTTTGCCAGTGAAGTCTTCGCGATAGCGGCGCTGGGCCTCGCGCACGTCTTCGTGGGCTACCCGCTGTGGGTGCTGGCGCTGGCGCGCTGGCGGCCGCGCCCGGTGCAACGGCGCGCATGGACGCCCCGCGTCACCGCGGTGCTCGCCGTGCACGACGGTGCCGCGCATGTGCGCGCGAAGCTGGAAGGCCTGCTCGCGCTCGACTATCCGCCGGAGCTGCTCGACATCGTGGTCGCCTGCGACGGCTGCCGCGACGACAGCGCCGCGCGCTGCCGGCAGCTGGGCGATCCGCGCATCCGCGTGCTGGAGTTCGCCGAGCGGCGCGGCAAGGCCGCCTGCGTCAACGACGCGGTGGCCGAGGCGCGCGGCGAGGTGCTGCTGCTGACCGACGTGCGCCAGCGGCTGGAGCCGGACGCGCTGCGCCAGCTGGTCGCGAACCTCGGCGATCCGCGCGTGGGCGCGGTCAGCGGGCAGCTGCGCCTGTTCGACGCGCAGACCGGCTTCGCCCGCGGCATCGACGCATACTGGCGTTACGAGACGCTGATCCGCACCGGCGAAAGCCGCTCCGGCTCGGTGATCGGCGTCAGCGGCGCGCTCTACGCGGTGCGCCGCGCACTGTTCCGTCCGCTGCCGCCGGGCACCGTGCTGGACGACGTGCTGGTGCCGATGCAGGTGGCCGCGGCCGGGTCGCGCGTGGTGTACGAGCCGGCCGCGGTGGCCTGGGACGGCAGTTCGCAGCAGCCTCGCGAGGAGCAGCGCCGCAAGATCCGCACGCTGGCCGGCAACTACCAGCTGGTCCAGCTGGCGCCGTGGCTGCTGCTGCCCTGGCGCAACCCGCTGTGGTTCCGCTTCGTCAGCCACAAGCTGCTGCGCCTGCTGGCGCCGTGGCTGCTGCTGGCGCTGGCGCTCTCGGCGATGCTGCTGGCGACGCGGCACGCGCTGTTCGCGGCGACCGCGCTGGGGCTGCTGGCGGCACTCGCCGCGGTAGTGGCCGGACGCCTGCTGCCCGCGCTGGGCGGACGCCTGCCGGTGCGGCTGCTGACCGCGTTCTGCTATCTCAACCTGTTCGCCGCGCAGGCGCTGCTGGCGTTCGCGCGCAACCGGAGGCTGCACCTGTGGTGACACAACGGCACGATCAGTGCATCCCTTCGGCAGCATGCGGCGGTGCGCCTGCGGACGCATGCGGGGAGTGGTACCCATGTTCCTGCTGATCCTCGTCTACCTCGGCTTCGCGATCGTCCGTCCGCAGGACTTTCTGCCGGGCATGGCGGCCCTGCCGCTGATGTCGTTGACCCTGCTGATGGCCTTCGTCGGCTGGCTGCTGCGCGGCGCACGCACGCCCGGCGCGCCGCAGTTCCTGCTGCTGCCGCTGTTCGTGCTGATCGCGATGGTCTCGATGGTGGTCAATGGCTGGAGCGGCGGCGTGGAATTCGTGCTCGAACAGATGGGGCCGTCGCTGATCGTGTTCTTCGTGCTGGCGAGCGCCATCGACGACCCGCGCCGCACCGCCACCACCTTCGCGGTGATCGGGCTGTGCGCGATGGTGCTGGCCCTGCACAGCGTGCAGCAGGCCGAGCAAGGCGTGGGCTGGACCGGCATGACCCTGGGCGAGGACGGGCGCATCCGCTACGTGGGCATCTTCAACGATCCCAACGATCTCGGCCTGCTGTTCGTGATGGCATTGCCGATGCTGTTCTGCGTCGCCGCGCGCGCCGGCTTCCTCGGCCGCTGGTTCTGGCGCGCCGGCATCGTGCTGCTGCTGGCCGGCATCTACCTGACCAAATCGCGCGGCACCCAGCTGGCCGTGCTGGTGATGGGCGCGGTCTGGCTGTGGCAGAAGCGCGGCCTGCTCACCGCCGGCTCGCTCAGCTTCGCCGGCCTGGTCGGGCTGATGCTGCTGCCGTCCACGCGCATGAACGACCTGGATCCGGACGAGGAGTCCGCCTTCGGCCGCGTGGATGCGTGGTACGAGGGCTTCGACATGTTCAGGACGCACCCGCTGTTCGGCGTGGGCTTCGGCAACTTCACCGACTACAACACGCTGACCGCGCACAACTCCTTCGTGCTGGTGCTGGCCGAAATGGGCTTCCTTGGCTTCGTGACCTGGCTGGCCTTCGTCGGCTACTGCTTCTGGATGATGTGGCGCCTGCTGCGCCTGCAGGCCGGGCTGGCGCAGGCGGTGCAGGTCACCGTGCGCGCGGTGGCGGCGACGCGTCCGCAGGCGCGCCTGGCGCTGGCGCGGGCGCTGCCCGCCGGTATTGGCTTGGAACAGCAGCAGCGGCAGGCCATCGTGCGCCGGCCGGCCGTCGCGGCAGCCGTCGCGGGGACCGTGGTGGAACACGCGAACACCGCGGCAGACGAGCGCCAGGCCAGCGCCGAGCAGGCGCTGTCGCTGACCTTGTTCTGCGCGTTGTGCGGCTTCTTCACCGCCGCGTTCTTCCTCAGCCGCAGCTACAACATCATGCTCTACACGCTGGCCGCGATTGTGGTGAGCCACTACACCAACCTGCGCAAGCGCCACGACACGCTGCCGCGTTTCACCCTCTCGGCCAGCGGCTGGCGCTGGCTGCCGATCTCGCTGGTGGTCATCGCGGCGCTCTATGTGCTGGTGGCCTTGCTGCTGCGAATGCCATGACCCCACGCTCGCTCACCCTGCGCAACACGCTGTTCTCCTCGCTGGGGATCTACGTCGAGTACTTCCTCGGCATGGTCTGCGCGGTGCTGATCGCGCGCCATCTGGGGCCGCGCCACTACGGCATCTACGGCCTGTTCATCTGGTTTACCGCGATCGGCGTCGTGGTGACCAATTCGGGCATCACCACCGGCGTGATCAAGTTCGTGGCGGAGCTGCGCGGCAGCCGGCAACCCGAGCTGATCCGGCCGATGCTCGCTTACATGCGCAAGGTGCAGCGCTGGCACCTGCTGGTGGTGCTCGGCCTCGGCCTGGGCCTGTACCTGCTGTTCGGGCAGCGTTACGCCGCCGAGCTGGACCTGCCGGAATTCGTGCTGCTGGCGGCCGCGGTGGGCATGCGCGCGCCGTACATGTTCAATGTGGCGATCGCGAAGGGCTTCGAGGCCTTCGACGCCACCGCCCGGATCACGCTGGTGGCGGCGCCGACCAACCTGGCGCTGGTGGTCGCCGCAATGCTGCTGCACGGTGACATCCTGTGGTTCGTGGTGATGTACGCGATTTCGAGCGCAGTGTTCCTGCTCGCCTCGCAGTACCAGGTGCATCGCCTGCTGGCACCGCTGCCGCGCCTCGGCGATCTGCCGGGCGAACTGCTGCGGCGCATCCGCCGGCACCTGCGCATCGTCTCGCTGACCATCATCGCGAGCTTCCTGATCGCCAGCGACGTGGAGATCCTGTTCCTCAACCTGTTCGCCAGCGCCGCTGCGGCCGGTTACTTCAAGGTGGCCTTCCAGCTGGCCAGCGGCATCATGCTGCTGGTGCCCGGCGTGTTCAGCGCGGTGCTGCTGCCGATGATGGCGAAGGCGCTGAGCGAGGGCCGTGCCGTGGGCGGCCGCCGCTTCGTGGCGGTGACCTCCTACCTGGCCATGCTCGGTGCGCCGATGGTGGCGTTCGGTGCCTGCTTCGCCGGCGCGGTGATCGGACTGCTGTACGGCACCGCCTACGCCGCCGCCGCGCCGGTGTTCGCGCTGTGCATGCTGGCTAGCGCGCTGAACACTTCCGCGCAGGGGGCGACCAGCTTGCTGGTGAGCGCCGACCGCCAGCACATGATCCTCACGCTCACCCTGTTGTTCGGCGTGTTCAAGATCGGTGTGGACGTGACCCTGGTCCGGCATTTCGGGCTGCACGGCGCAATGGCGGCGATCGTGATCGCCGCGGTGGTCAGTTCCTCGGCCTACCTGCTACTGGGCATGCGCGTGGGCGGCCTGCCACTGGAATGGCGTCGGCTCGGGCGCATCCTGCTGGCCGCCGCCCTGGCCGGCGCCATCGCCTCGCTGGTGCTGCCGCTGCGCCTTCCGCCGCTGCCCACGCTGCTCTTGGGCGGGCCGCTGCTGGTCGCGGCGTACCTGCCGCTCACGCTGTGGCTGCGCTGCTGGACCGGCGCGGACATCGAGCAGCTGAAGGGCCTGCACCAGCGCTTCGCGGCGGGACGCCCGCTACTGCTGGGGCGCTTGCTCACGTGGTCCGGCGCGCGCGCGGGGCAGCAGTCATGAGCGTCTACGAACACCTGTTCCGCCGGCTGCTCTATCCGGCCTACGAATCGGGCCTGCGCCGGCGCCGCACGCTGGATTACCTCGCGAGCTACGAGCACGACCAGTGGCTGGCGCCCGAACAGCTCCGCGCCCTGCAGCTGGAGCGCCTGCAGCGCCTGCTGCGGCACTGCGAGCAGCACGTGCCCTGGTACCGCCGGCGCTGGCGCGAGCTCGGCATCGCGGCGGCGGACATCCGCAGCCTGGACCACTACGCGCGCCTGCCGGTGCTGGGCAAGGACGAGATCCGCGCGCACTTCGACGAGTTCAAGGCCGACGGCTGGCACGACCGGCTGCTGTACAAGGCCACCGGCGGCTCCACCGGCCAGCCGATGCGCTTCGGCTACACCCGCGAGAGCAACGAGCGGCGCACCGCGGTGATGTGGCGCGGCTACGGCTGGGCCGGCGCGCGCATGGGCCGGCGCACGCTGTACGTATGGGGTGGCGCGGTGGGCGAGCCGCAGCGCCTGCACCAGTTCAAGGAACGGCTGTACCACGCGGCGTTCGCGCGGCGCATGCTCAACAGCTTCCACATGACCGACGCCAACCTCGGCGAATACGCCGACGCCATCGACGCCTACCGGCCCGAGGTGGTCGTGGGCTACGTCGGCCCGCTGGTGCGCCTGGCGCAATGGCTGCTCGACCGGCGCCGCACGCTGGCCCGGCCACCCGCCGCGGTGCTCGGCGCGGCCGAGGCGCTGCACGATTTCCAGCGCGAGCTGGTCGAGCGAGCGTTCGGCTGCCCGGCCTACAACACCTACGGCTGCCGCGAGGTGATGCTGATCGCTTCCGAGTGCGAGCATCGCCTCGGCCTGCACATCAACGCCGACCATCTGGTGGTGGAGCTGCACGGCGCCGCGACCGCGGGCGAGAGCGGCGAGGTGCTGCTCACCGACCTGTCCAACTACGGCATGCCGCTGCTGCGCTACGCCAACGGCGACCTGGCCACCGCCAGCGCCGCGAGCTGCCCATGCGGACGCGGCCTGCCGCTGCTGGCGCACGTGGACGGCCGCAAGCTGGACGCGATCCGCACGCCCGCCGGCCACCTGCTGCCCGGCGAGTTCTTTCCGCACATGCTCAAGGACGTGCCGGGTCTGCGCCGCTTCCAGCTGGTGCAGCGCCGGCTCGACCGGCTGGAGCTGGCGCTGGTCTGCGACGAACGCTTCGACGGCGACGGCATGGCCTGGATCCGCCGCGAACTGGCGAAGGTGGTCGGCGACAGCGTCGCGCTCGACTGCCGCATCGTCGACGACCTTCCCCTGACGCCCAGCGGCAAGCTGCGCGTCACCGTTTCCGACCTCACCGTTCCACCTGCATGAACGCATCGATGAACATCACCCACGTCGTGGAAAACCTCAACCGCGGGGGGCTGGAGCGCGTGGTGCTCGATCTGGTCAAGCTGCAGCAGCAACAGGGCCACCGCTGCCAGGTGGTATGCCTGTTCGAGCGTGGCACGCTGGCGCACGAGCTGGACGTTGCAGGCATTCCGGTGCATGCCTGCGACAAGCGCAGGGGCTTCGACCTGAAGGCGCTGTCGCGCGTGCGCCGGCTGATCCGCGAGCACCACACCGACGTGCTGCACAGCCACAACGCGGTGGCGCATTACCTCGCGGCGCTGGCCAGCCTCGGCCTGGGCTTGGACAGGTTCATCAACACCCGTCACGGCATGGGCGGCATGCGGCGCTGGAACCGCGCGGAAATGCTCTATCGCGCCAGCCTGGCGCGCACCGACGCGGTAGCGATGGTCTGCGAGGCGGCGTGCAACGGCGCGATCGAGCGTCATCTGGTGCCGCGCCGCAAGCTGCGCGTGGTGCCGAACGGCCTGCGCGTGCAGGAATTCACCGTCGCCTCGCCGGCCGCACGCGCGCGGCTGCGCCTGGCGCTCGGGCTGTCGCCGCAGACGCGCCTGATCGGCACGGTGGGGCGGCTCAACTGGGCCAAGGACCAGGCCAGCCTGATCCGCGCCTTCCGTCTGGTGCACACGCAGATGCCGGACACCGCGCTGCTGCTGATCGGAGACGGACGCCTGCGGCCCGAACTGGAAGCCTGCGCGCGCGACGAAGGCATCGCCGGAGCGGTGCATTTCCTCGGCGACCGCAGCGACGTGCGCGAACTGCTGCAGGGACTGGATGTGTTCGTGCTGTCCTCGGTGAGCGAGGGCTACTCGATGGCGCTGCTGGAGGCTTCCGCCACCGCGCTGCCGATCGTGGCCACCGACGTGGGTGGCAACCGCGAGATCGTGCAGCACGGCGTCACCGGCTCGATCGTGCCGGCGCGCGACACCGAGGCGCTGTCGCAGGCGATCCTCGGCCTGCTGCGCAACCCGGAACACGCCGCCCGTCTCGGCGCGGCCGCCCGCACGATGATGGAGGCCGGCGGCTCGCTGGAGGCGATGGCGCTGCGTTACGCCGCGCTGTACGAACCGCGGAGGCCGGCCGCATGAAGCTGCTGGTGCTGACCAACCTGTTCCCGACGCCCTGGGACCCGCTGCGCGGCACGTTCAACCGCCAGCAGTTCGAACGCCTGGGCCGGCGCCACGAGCTGCACGTGCTGACCGCGGTGGATTTCCGCGAACGCCTGCGCGGGCGGCGCGGCAACGTCGAGGTGCCAGGCCTGCGCACGGACCATTTCGTGTTCGTCTACCCGCCGCGCTTCGGCCGCGCGCTGCATGCGGCGTGCTGGCTGCTGTCGCTGCTGCTGCAGCGCGGATGGCGGCTGCGTGCGGCCGGCTACGACGGCATCCTGGCCAGCTGGGCCTATCCCGACGCAGTGGCGGCCGGCTGGCTGGCGCGTCTGCTCGGGATCCCGTACGTGGTGAAGGTGCACGGCAGCGACCTCAACGTGCAGGCCACGCACGCGCTGCGCCGGCCACAGATCGCCGCGAGCCTGCGCGGCGCCGCCGCGGTGGTGGCGGTGAGCCGCTCGCTGGCCGGCAACGCGATCGCACTGGGCGCG
>DATEKS010000097.1:0-7003 GCA_035277325.1 Rhodanobacter sp. | reverse complement strand
TGTCGGCGTCGGCCACCGAGAGGAAGTCGGGCAGCGCCTCGATGATGGTGACCTCGGAGCCCATGCGGCGCCACACGCTGCCGAGCTCGAGGCCGATCACGCCGGCGCCGATCACGCCGAGGCGCTTCGGCACTTCGGTGAAGTCCAGCGCGCCGGCGTTGTCGACGATGTTCTTGCCGTCGAACTTGGCGAACGGCAGCTCGATCGGAATGGAGCCCGAGGCGAGGATCACGTTGGTGGCGCTGATCGTCTGCTTGCTGCCGTCGGCGGTGGTGATCTCGACACTGTTGCCCTTCAGCAGCTTGCCGGTGCCGAAGAACGGAGTGACCTTGTTGGCCTTGAACAGCTGGCCGATGCCGCCGGTGAACTGTTTGACGATCTTGTCCTTGCGGCCGATGAAGGTGGCCATGTCGACCTTGGCGTCCTTCACGCTGATGCCGTGCACCGGCAGGTTGTGCGCGATGTTCCAGTACTGGCGCGAGGAATCCAGTAGCGCCTTGGACGGGATGCAGCCCACGTTGAGGCAGGTGCCGCCGAGCGCCTGCTTGCCGTCCTTGCCGGTGAAGGCATCCACGCATGCGGTCTTCAGGCCCAGCTGCGCGGCGCGAATCGCGGCCACATAGCCGGCCGGGCCGGCGCCGATGACGATGACGTCGAATTTGTCGCTCATGTCGTTTCTCGCTTTGTCCCTCTCCCGTCGGGAGAGGGTGCCCAGAGGGCGGGTGAGGGTACGTGCGGAGCGAGGCGTTGCGGCGATGCCGGACCCTCACCCCGACCCCTCTCCCAGTGGGAGAGGGTCCCGAGGACTCAGATGCCCAACAGCATCTTGTGCGGGTTCTCGAGCTGGTTCTTGATGTCGACCAGGAACAGCACCGCATCCTTGCCGTCGATGATGCGGTGGTCGTAGCTGATCGCGATGTACATCATCGGCGCGGCGATCACCTGGCCGTTCTCGACGACGGCGCGCTCCTTGATCGTGTGCATGCCGAGGATGGCGCTCTGCGGCGGGTTGACGATCGGGGTGGAGAGCAGCGAGCCGAAGGTGCCGCCGTTGGTGATGGTGAAGGTGCCGCCCTGCAGGTCGTCCAGGGTCAGCTTGCCGTCGCGCGCCTTCTTGGCGTAGTCGCCGATCGCCTTCTCGATGTCGGCGAAGCTCATGTTCTCGGCGTTGCGCAGCACCGGGGTGACCAGGCCCTTGTCGGTGGACACCGCGATGGAGACGTCCTGGTAGCCGTGGTAGATGATGTCGTTGCCGTCCACCGAGGCGTTGACGATCGGGTGGCGCTTCAGCGCCTCGACCGTGGCCTTGACGAAGAAGCTCATGAAGCCGAGCTTGACGCCGTGCTCCTTCTGGAACTGCTCGCCGAGGTCCTTGCGCATCTTGCTGACCGCGGCCAGGTTCACCTCGTTGAACGAGGTGAGCATCGCGATCGAGTTCTTCGACTGCATCAGGCGCTCGGCGATCTTGGCGCGCATGCGGGTCATCGGCACGCGCTCTTCCGGACGCGCACCCGGCGTGGGCTTCGCCGCCGGTGCGGCAGCCGGAGCAGTGGCAGGACGCGAGCCGGCATTGACCACGTCCTCCTTGATGATGCGGCCGTCGCGGCCGGTGCCGGCGATGCCGGAGGTGTCGACCTTGTTCTCGGTGGCGACGCGCTGCGCGGCGGGCGACAGCTCGGCGGCGGCCTTGGGCGCCTCGGCCTTGGCGGGCGCCGGAGCAGAGGCCTTCGGCTCTTCCTTCGCGGCCGGAGCCGGCGCGGGAGCGGCAGCGCCTTCCTCGATGATCGCGATCACCTGCTGGCTGTTCACCGTGGCGCCGGTGTCCTGCCTGATCTCCTTGATCACGCCGTCGACCGGGGCGGGCACTTCCAGCACCACCTTGTCGGTTTCCAGGTCGACCAGGTTCTCGTCGCGCTTCACCGCATCGCCGGCCTTCTTGTGCCAGGTCGCGATGGTGGCGTCGGAGACCGACTCGGGCAGGACGGGGACTTTGACTTCGATGGACATGACGGGCCCTTGGGGTTGGTGCGCTCGCCCTGGAGCGCAAGAATCGAAAGCGGCCATCCGTGGCCACGCAATGCGTTGAAGCTTACTCCGCGGAGTGGTCGGTGCCGATCGGCGCGACCAGCGCCTGCTCGACCAGTGCGGCCTGCTCGGCGACGTGGGTGTTGAGGTGGCCGGCGGCCGGCGCCGGCGAACGCGCGCGGCCGGCGTAGGAGAGGCTGTGCTTCGGACCCACGCAGGCCTGCAGGTGGTGGCGGATCTGGAACCAGGCGCCCTGGTTCATCGGCTCCTCCTGGCACCACACCACTTCCTTCGCGGCCGGATACTTCTCCAGCTCGGCGGAGACCTCGGCGCGCGGGAACGGGTAGAGCTGCTCCACGCGCACGAGGGCCACGTCGGCGAGACCGCGCTTCTCGGCGTCCTCCAGCAGGTCGTAGTAGACCTTGCCGGCGCACAGCACTACGCGCTTCACCTTCTTGGCGTTGAGCTCGCGGTGCTCGCCTATCACCAGCTGGAAGCTGCCGTTGGCCAGCTCGTCCAGCGTCGACACGGCCAGCTTGTGGCGCAGCAGCGACTTCGGCGTCATCACGATCAGCGGCTTGCGCACGTTGCGCAGCATCTGGCGGCGGATCATGTGGAAATCCTGCGCCGGCGTGGTGGGCACGCAGACTTGCATGTTGTCCATCGCGCACAGCTGCAGGAAGCGCTCCAGGCGCGCGGAGGAGTGCTCCGGCCCTTGGCCCTCGTAGCCGTGCGGCAGGAACAGCGCCAGGCCGCACAGGCGGTTCCACTTCGACTCGCCGGAGCTGATGAACTGGTCGATCACCACCTGGGCGCCGTTGGCGAAGTCGCCGAACTGGCCTTCCCAGATGTTGAGCGTGTCGGGATCGGTGGTGGAGTGGCCGTATTCGAAGGCCATCACCGCCTCCTCGCTGAGCAGCGAGTCGATCACTTCCACGTCGGCGCCGTCGCGGATCGTGGCCAGCGGCATGAAGGTACGGCCGTCCTTCTGGTCGTGCAGCACCGCGTGGCGGTGGAAGAAGGTGCCGCGGCCGGAATCCTGGCCGACCAGGCGCAGGTTGCTGCCGGCATCGATCAGGCTGGCGTAGGCCAGGTTCTCGGCGAAGCCCCAGTCGCCCGGCTGTTCGCCGGCGGCCATCTTGCGGCGGTCGTCGTAGATCTTCGCCACGCGCGACTGCAGGGCGATGTCCTTGGGGACGTCCAGCAGCTTGTTGGCCAGCTCCACCAGCTTCTTCTTCGGCAGCGTGGTATCGGTCTTGTCGGACAGCTTGCCCTTGAGGAAGCGTGTCCAGTCGATGTGGATGTCGCGCTTCGGGGAAGGATCGAGCTCGGTCATCGGCTTGCCCGTTTCCAGGCGGTCGCGATAGGCATCGAACTGCTTCTGCACGTCGCCGTCGGCGATCACGCCTTCGGCCACCAGCTGCTTGCCGTACAGCTCGCGGGCCGGCGGCAGCTTCTTGATGACCTGGTACATCACCGGCTGGGTGGCGGTCGGCTCGTCGGCCTCGTTGTGGCCGTGGCGGCGGTAGCACACCAGGTCGATCACCACGTCCTTGCGGAAGGTCTTGCGGAACTCATAGGCGAGGCGGGTCACCTCGATCACGGCCTCGGGATCGTCGCCGTTCACATGGAACACCGGCGCGTTGACCATCTTGGCCAGATCGGTGCAGTACATCGTGGAGCGCGCGTCCTGCGGGTTGGAGGTGGTGAAGCCCACCTGGTTGTTCACCACGATGTGCAGGCTGCCGCCGATCTTGAAGCCGCGGGCCTGCGACATGTTGAACAGTTCCATGTTCACGCCCTGGCCGGCCAGCGCGGCGTCGCCGTGGATCAGCACCGCCATCGACTGCTGGTGGGCACCGTCATGGCGGCGCACCTGGCGCGCGTGCACGGAACCGGCCACCACCGGGTTGACGATTTCCAGGTGCGAGGGGTTGAACGCCAGCGCCACATGGGTGCCACCCTTGGGCGTCTTGACGTCGGCGGAGAAGCCCATGTGGTACTTCACGTCGCCGGAGTGCGCGGGGTCATCCGGATGTTCGAAGCGGCCCTCGAACTCGTCGAACAGGGTCTTCGGCGGCTTGCCGAGGAGGTTGACCAGCACGTTGAGGCGGCCGCGGTGGGCCATGCCGATCACCACTTCCTTGATGCCGTTGTCGCCGGCGGCGCGCACCACGTCGTCCAGCATCGGGATCAGGCTGTCGCCGCCTTCCAGCGAAAAGCGCTTCTGGCCCACGTACTTGGTGTGAAGGTAGCGCTCCAGGCCGTCGGCGGCGGTGAGGCCGTCCAGCACGCGCTGCTTGCCCGCGGCGTCGAGGCCGGCGCTGCCGTTGGCCTGCTCCAGCCGGGTGTAGATCCAGTTGCGCTGCGCGTGGTCGGAGATATACATGAACTCCGCGCCGATGCTGCGCGCGTACACCTTCTTGAGGCGCGCCCACAGCTCGCGCAGCTTCAGGCGCTGGCCGCCGCCGGCATAGGTGCCGCAGTCGAATTCGGTGTCGAGGTCGGCCTCGGAGAGGCCATGGAAGGCGAGGCCGAGGTCGGGCGCCTCCATCTTGTGCGCCAGGCCCAGCGGATCGAGGTCGGCGGCGAGGTGGCCGCGCGAACGGTAGGCGGTCAGCAGGCGCAGCACGCCGGCCTGCTTGCGCGCGTGCTCGTCGCTGACCGGCGCGGTCGCCGCGACGTGGCGCTGCTTCTGCGCTGCCTCGATGCGCGCGATGGCGCCGCCATGCGGGACGTCGCCGGCCTCGCGGCCCTTGAAGGTCTCGAAGTATTTGCTCCACTCGGCGGAAACCGACGCGGGGTCGGCCAGCCAGGCGTCGTACAGGGATTCGACGTAATCGGCGTTGCCGCCAGCGAGTTGGGAAGATTCGAAGAACTCGCGGATCAGGTTTGTACTCACGTCACCACCGGCAGGGGAAGGGAGGCTTGCGGCGATCCTTCGGCAGCGCGGATCGCCAGCGAAAAATCCCGTTAATTATAGCCTTGGGCTGCTGCGCCGCGGCAACCCGGGCGCCACCCGGAATGGGGGCTCCTTAGCCGGAATTCACCCTGCCGGGGCACCGACTTTGGTCGCAGCCGGCGTGCAGCCGGACTCCGAGGCGCTACAGATCCAGCGGCTGCAGCTCGCTGGCGCGGGCGGAGCGTTCCCAGATTTCGTCGAACTGCTGCTGCAGGGGCACCTGCGCCGCACGGTCGGCGAGCGCCATGCGGCCCTGCGGCCGGCCGGCATCGGGCAGGAACAGGTAGCCGCCGGTGTCGGTGAGCAGCCAGGCGCTGGCGCACTGGCGGTCCACGTCCTCCACCGGCGTGCGGATCCGGATCGCGCTGGGGAGGCGCTGGAACAGCGCGATCAGCCGATGGCCGTCGCGCAGCGCCGCGGCCGGGTCATGCAGCAGGATGCGGATCTCGGTGCGGCGGCCGGAGGTGGCGATGCGCTTGAACTCGGCCAGTTCGGCGTCGTTGCCGTAGTCGTCGCGGCCGAGCAGGGGCAGGTGCAGCGCCAGCCGGTGGCGCGCGACGGTCAGCAGCTGCAGCCGTGCGGCGGCCAGTGCCTCGCGACCATCGATCACGCGGTGTCCGTCGTCGTCGCCCTTGTCGGCCGGTGCGTTCACCGTCGGCGCGCCTTGCGCAACACCAGATGACCTTCATTGAGCAGGGCCAGCAGCAGGGCGCCTGCCGCCGTGGATGGCTCGGCGTCGACGACGAGCTCGCGCTGCGCGCACAGCTGCCGTGCCAGCGCCACAGGGGCCGGCCAGGCCTGGCCGTTCGCATACAGGGTGCAGCCGGACTTGCCGCGGCTCCACGCCATGCGCGACCACGGATGGCGCAGCAGGCGCGCACCGGCGGCGAGCTGCTTGCGCAAGGCGGCCTCGCTAAGCGGCCGGTCGGGCAGCGCCGGCGTCTGCGCGTTGCGGTAGCGGGTGATGAAGCGGCCGAACCAGTCGCGCAGGCTGTCCTCGTCCAGCGCGGTGGCGAACGGCAGTGCCGCGCGCAGCCGCGCCAGCGCTGCCGCGTCGATCTCGCCGGCTGCCTTGGCCGGGGCGAGATCGGGGTCGGCGTAGCGCTGGTCCTCGTGCAGCCGTTCGGCGAGGTAGTCGGCGAGGTCGCCGGTCAGTTCCGCCTGCGAAGGGGCGCGCATGCCCACCGAGAAAGTCATGCAGGGGCCGCCGAAGGCCACGCCGTCGTGCGGCACGCCGGGCGGCAGGTAGAGCATGTCGCCCGGATCGAGCAGCCATTCGTGGGTCGGCTCGAACTCGCGCAGCTGCTTCAGCTCCACGTCGTGGCGGAAGTCCTTTGGTGCCGCGGGATCGGTGTTGATCACCCAGTGTCGCTGGCCCAGCCCCTGCAGCAGGAACACGTCGTACTGGTCCACATGCGCGCCCACGCCGCCGCCAGGTTCGGCGTAGGAAACCATGATGTCGTCCAGTCGCCAGCTGGGCAGGAAGGCGAAGGGTTCCAGCAGGGCGGCCACGTCGGCGTCCCACTTGTCCACGTCCTGCACCAGCAGGGTCCAGTTCGCGTCGCCGGTCTTCGCGAAGTCGGCCTCGCCGAGCGGACCGGTCTTCACCTGCCAGCGCTCGCGCGCCTCGTCGTGGCGGATCAGCCGCGACAGCGCACCTTCCTCGCAGGCCAAGCCGGCCAGGTCTTCGGGCTGGATCGGCGGCACGAAATCCGGGAAGGCGTTGCGTATCAGCAGCGGGCGCTTCTGCCAGTAGTCGCGCAGGAACTGCGCGGGCGGCATGCCCAGCCGCTGGCGGGCGGAGCCGCGCACTTCGATGGGGGGCGTGATCTTGCGGGGAGTGGGGGCGCGTTTCATGCGCGCATTGTAGTGGGGTGTGGTGATGCCGTTGGCTTTCTTCCCTCTTCCGCCTGCGGGAGAGGGGCTGGGGGAGAGGGGCTTTGGTCTCCATGGTTCCGCAAATTTCAAAGCGGTTTCGGGCGCCTGTCGGCGCCCGAGCTACTTTCTCTTTGCGTG
>DATEKS010000096.1:0-33501 GCA_035277325.1 Rhodanobacter sp. | reverse complement strand
CGACCACTGCCGGCACACCGGCAACCACCCCAGCCACATCGATGCCCATGTGCCCGACTACCGCGGCGCCGAGCAGTACGACGCCAGCGTGCTCGCAGTCAGCGACGGCGGCACGCTCACCGCCAGCCAGCTCGGCAGCGTGGAGTTCGCGCGGGAGGTGATCCGCACGCTGGACCTCTACAACGCCAGCGACCGCGAGCACTGGTTCCGCCTCTACAAGCACGCGCTGCCGCCGCCGTGGCTGGCTGGCGCCACCGCAGCCGCGGCATGAATGCGCTCGTCCGTGAGAGCGGCTTCGATCAAGTTTTCGCGGCCATCCGTGGCCACACTTTCAAATAGAGCCCACACCATGACAAAAAAATCCGCAATCGACAGGGTGCTGAAGGCGTACCGTCCGCTGTACCTGCAAGGCCTGCTGCTGGACGGCCAGTACCGACTGCCCAAGGCGGCCGTGCAGGAGGAAGGTCGCGAACGTCCCGCCCGCCACCACCGCGTCACCCTGGTGGCGCTGGCCGGCCTGCATCACCTCATCCCGTCCGGCAGGTGCCAGCCATGAAGAAGACCTACCACGGCAGCTGCCATTGCGGCGCGGTGCGCTACGAGGTCGAGCTCGATCTCGCCGAGGGCACCAGCAGGTGCAACTGCTCGTACTGCGCCAGGCTGCGGCTATGGGGCAAGCACGCGAAGCCGGAAGAGTTCCGGCTGCTTGCCGGCGAAGACGCGCTCACCACGTACCGCTTCAACACGCACAGCCTGGAACATCCGTTCTGCAGGCACTGCGGCGTGCACGTCTTCACCCGCGGCGACATCCCGGAAGTGGGCGGCAAATTCGTGTCGATCAACCTGGCCACTCTCGACGACGTGGAACCGCAGGAATTGATCGATGCCCCACTGCGCTGGTGCGACGGCCGCGCCAACAACTGGATGAACCCGCCCGCCGAGACACGGCATCTCTGAGAGCAAGCCCATGAGCAAGCCCATACTCAACATCGACGAACTCGAAACGATCCCGCTCGACGTGCTGAACAAGCAATACGGCGGCGGGCCGATGCCGGAAAAATTCGCCGGCGGCATGGCGCCGATCGGGCATCGGCTGGGCGCGAGGAAGCTCGGCTACAACCTCACCGTGGTGCCGCCCGGCAAGCGCGCCTTCCCGTTCCATGCGCATCGCGTCAACGAGGAGATGTTCTTCGTGATCGAGGGCGCGGGTGAAGTGCGCATCGGGCGCGAGACCTGGCCGATCCGCGCGGGCGACGTGATCTGCTGCCCGCCTGGCGGTCCGGAAGCCGCGCACCAGATCATCAATACCGGCGAGGCCACGCTGCGCTTTCTCGCCGTGTCGAGCATGGAGACGCCCGAGGTCTGCGAATACCCGGACTCGGGCAAGTTCGCCGTCATGCATATCGCGGGCCGGGATGCGGACGGCAAACCGCAGGGCTTCCGCCATGTCGGCCGGCCGGCTGACGGCCGCGATTACTGGGACGGCGAATAGCCGGCAGTGGCGATCGATGCGCAGACGAGCCACCATGTACGGATGCGTCGTGCCGATCGCCTCTTCCTCATCATCCACGCCCTGCGTGGACGGCGCACCGCGCTGCCCGCGCGCAACCTTGCCGAGACGCTGGGTGTTTCGCTGCGCACGGTCTACCGCGACGTGGCCGACCTGCAGCTTTCCGGCGTGCCGATCGAGGGCGAGGCGGGTGTGGGCTACGTTCTGCGCAAGGGCTCGGACATCCCGCCGCTGATGTTCACCGCCGACGAACTCGAATCGCTGGTGGTCGGCACGCGCTTCGTGCGCGCGTTCGCGGGCGACCGGCTGGCCGAAGGCGCCAAGGCCGCGCTGCTGAAGATCGAAGCGGTGCTGCCGCCCGAACTGCGCGAGCGTGCCGCGCGCACGCGCATTTACGCGCCGGTGTGGCGCGACCAGGGCCGCGCCGATTTCGCGATGCTGATCGACCGCCTGCATGCGGCCATCGCGGCGAACCAGGTGCTGCGGCTGGACTACCGCGACGAGGGCGGCCAGCCCAGCCTGCGCGAGGTGGAACCGTTGTGCCTCGCGTTCTGGGGCGGCAAGTGGACACTGGGCGCGTGGTGCCGGCTGCGCCGGGACTTCCGCAACTTCCGGCCCGACCGCATCCACGCCAGCGAAGCCACCGGCGAGATCTTCGCCGAGGTTCCGGGCCGCGGCCTCGACGACTATCTGCGCGCGGTGGGCGGCAGCCGGATCGGCATGAGCTGAAGTGCGGCGCGGGACACCGCGCGTCACGTTGTGGCGACGCGGCATCGGCTACTCGTCGGCGCTTCAGTCGTCGTCGTGAGGTCGATCCCATGCACACCCATCATCCGCTGCAACCGGTGGCGCCGGCCGAGCTGCGGCCCACCCAGCTCACCGTGGGCTACGCCGAGGTGGCCGCCAAGCGCGCCGAGTGGGGGCGGCTCGGCAGGAAGAAACGCAAGGAACTGCTGGACCGGCACTGGTTTCCGGGCGTGCTGGGGCCGAAGCGGCACTGCTACATCGTCGACCATCACCACCTCGGCCTCGCGCTGCTGGAAGAGGGCGTGGACAGCGTGCCGGTGCTGCTGCTGCGCGACTTCTCCTACCTGCCGCCGGAGCGTTTCTGGCGTGCGATGGAGTTCTACCACTGGGCGCATCCCTACGACGCGAAGAACCGGCGCCGCGACTACGACGCCTTCCCGCGCAGCCTCGCCGATCTCCAGGACGATCCGTACCGCAGCCTCGCCGCCCGGCTGGAGCGGGCCGGCGGCTACGCCAAGGACGCCACGCCCTATGCCGAGTTCATGTGGGCGGGATTCCTGCGCGAACACTTCAAGCTGCGCAAGGGCGAGCCGCCCTCGCCGGAACTGGTGCAGCGCGCGCTGGCGCTGGCGCACGATCGCGCGGCCAGCTACCTGCCGGGCTGGAGCGGCGCGACGGCATGACCTCCGCCGCATTGCGCGCAGGCGCGCAACATGGGACGGTTTCCGGTTGAGCACACATGCGCCGATCCTGCCCGGCAACCCGCGAGGAACACCCGTGAACAAGACCCTGCTGCTGGCCATCGCGACAACGCTGTCCCTTGCCGCCGGCCTGCCGCCGGCCACGGCCGCGAGCGCGGACGCCATCGCTCCGGCCAGCGTCGCTTCCACCAGCGCCGACGCACGCTTCACGGCCATCTATACCGCCGAATGGGCCTGGCGCACCGGCCAAGCCGGCATCAGCACCTCGGGCGAATCGCAGCCGAACAACGGTCGCCTCGACAACGTGGACGCCGCCAGCCAGCAGCAGCGCCTCGATTACTGGCAGAAGGTGATGACCCGGCTCGACGCGATCGACGTTGGGCGGCTGACGCCGGAGAACCGGGTGAACTACGCGGTGTACCGCGAGCAGATCCGCAACTTCATCGCCGACCAGCAGTTCAAGCAATGGCAGATGCCGTTCAACAGCGACTCGGCGTTCTGGAGCGACGTGGGCTACGAACTGGGCGGCGACCACCTGCGCACGGTGGCCGACTACCGCAGGTACCTCGACCGCCTCGGCCAGATCCCGCACTACTTCGAGCAGCAGACCGACAACATGCGGTTGGGCCTGAAGCGCGGCTTCAGCGTGCCGCGCGAGGTACTCAAGGGTCGCGACCGCTCCATCGCCGCGGTGGCGGAGCTCACCGATCCCACGGCTTCGGATTTCTACGCGCCGTTCAAGCAGATGTCCGCGACGATCCCCGCCGACCAGCAGCAGGCACTGCGCGGCGAGGCGCAGCAGCGCATCCGCGACCAGGTGATTCCCGCCTACGCGAAGCTGCTGAAGTTCTTCGACGAAGAGTACGTGCCGCAGGCGCGCAGCACGCTCGCCGCCGAGGCGCTGCCCGACGGCAAGGCGTACTACCGCCAGCAGATCCGCGAATACACCACGCTGGATCTCTCGCCCGACCGAATCCACCAGATCGGCCTGGAACAGGTGGCGAAGATCCACGCCGAGATGCTGGACGTGATGAAGCAGACCGGCTTCAAGGGCAGCTTCGCCGACTTCCTGCACTACCTGCGCACCGACCCGCAGTTCTACGCAAAGACACCACAGGAGCTGCTGGACAAGACCGCCTGGGTCGCCAAGGAAGTGGACGGCAAGATGTCCAGGTTCTTCGGCCACCTGCCGCGCGAACGTTTCACCATCGTGCCGGTGCCGGATGCCATCGCGCCGTACTACACCTCCGGCCGCGGCGGCGCGGACGCGTACATGGTCAACACCTACGACCTGAAATCGCGCGCGCTGTACAACATGCCGGCGCTGACCCTGCACGAAAGCTATCCCGGCCATTCGCTGCAGCTTGAACTGGCCGGGGAGCAGCACGACTTTCCCGCGTTCCGCCGCAACGGCTACATCTCCGCCTACGGCGAAGGCTGGGGCCTGTACTCCGAATACCTCGGCAACGAAATGGGCATCTACCAGACGCCCTGGCAGCAGTTCGGCTACCTCACCTACCAGATGTGGCGCGCCTGCCGCCTCGTGGTCGACACCGGCATCCACCACCTCGGCTGGACGCGCCAGCAGGCGATCGACTACCTCACCGAAAACACCGCGCTGAGCCCGCTGGAAATCGCCAACGAGGTGGACCGCTACATCAGTTGGCCCGGCCAGGCCGACAGCTACGAGCTGGGCTACCTCAAGATCCTCGAGCTGCGCGCGAAGGCCGAAAAGGCGCTGGGCGAGAAATTCGACATCCGCGCCTTCCACGATACCGTGCTCTCCACCGGCTCGGTGCCATTGCCGGTGCTGGAGGCGCGCATCGACCAGTTCATCAAGGACGGCGGGCCGGAGCCGGACTACGGCTGCGACTGTGCGAAGGGTGGCAAGCAGCCGTGACGTTCGATGACCGCGCGAGGAACGATCCGGAGTTCCTCGCACGGTGCCGCCACGATACGGGTATCAGCGCATGCACTCTGGCATCTTGCCGCCGTTCGCGCGGAGCTGCTGCTGGCCGACCCGCATCGCGAACTGGTGGATCGCATCCTTGTGCGAGCGGTAGAAGCCCATGTTGGCTTCGCTGACCTGGGTCGCCCCACTGGTCTGGACCATGCCGGGATGCTTGGCCTTCATCTCCTGCATGGCGGCCGCCGTCAGCGTGGCGACGCCGGTAAGCATGTCGTGCGCGGTCAGTCCGTGGCTGGCCAGCATGGCATGCACGCCGGGCTGGGCATCGTAGCGGGCAGCGGCCTGCTCCAGCGTCAGATGGGAGCCTTCACTGCCCATGAGCTTGAAGAAGCCGAGCCTGCACGGATCCTTGGCAATGTCCAGTTCGGCCGCCTGGTACTTGGCGAGAAAGCTGTCGGTCAGCGTGAAGCCCTGTGGATCGGCACCACCCGATGACGACGCGGCACAGGCTGCCGGAACGGTCGCGACCAGGCACAGCGCCAGTGCCGCCATGCAGCGAGTAAAACCGGTTGCTTTTTTCATGCTTCGACTCCTTGGGTCGGGTCGTCAGGGAAAATGGAGCGCACATCGGTGCGCGTCGCTACGGCCACGCACTGATCGTCAGGGCGTGGACGGGAGTGCGGGCGTCGATGGCCCGGAGAGCGCCACCGCGTGCCCACACTCCGGGCAGAAGCGACTGCCGGTCGGCAGGTCTGCATGACAACCTGCGCAGCTCGTGGGTGCCCCCAACGTGTGCCCGCACTGCGGACAGAACTTGCCGCCGTGCGCTTCAGCACCACAGGCAGGGCAGACCAGTTGGTGCGCGGTGGTGACATCCAGCTTGCCAGCCTGGCTGGCACCGACGCTGCGCGCCTGCTCCATGGCGGCTTCCAGCGTGCCGCCGTGCCGCGCCGCCTGCACTTCGCTGGCGATGTCCGGCGCACAGTTGCGGCATAGGCCGCTGTCGATGCTCCAGCAGGTGGCACAGACGTAATCGCGGCAGCGCGCACAACGATGGAAGTGGCCCTGCGCAGCGGCGATCGCCTCCTTGAATGCGGTATCGCGGGCGCTACCCCAGCCGGCTTGCGCCAAGCCCTGCACGGCGCTGTCCACGTTGTAGCCGACGTTGCCCAGCAGGCTGCCGACCAGGCCGCTGGCCCGCTCCACCCAGCCCGAAGCCTGGCCGCTGCGATAGGGCGCGAACGGCGAACGCCAGGTGTCGTTGCAGCACTCGCAGTAGAATTCGAACTGGAAACCGGCGCCGGTGCCGTTCTGCTGGCACAGGTCGCGATAGTTTTCGGCAAAGTGCAGATCGTCGCTCATCGTGGACAGTTCGCTGGGAAAGTGAGGGTCATTGTTCGACCAGTTCAACGCGGCGGTTGCGCGCCTTGCCGGCCTCGTCGTGGTTGCTCGCGACGGGCGCATAGGAGGCCAGTCCCTTGGCCGCGAGGCGTGTGGGTGCGATGCCGTAGTTCGTCGCCAGCGCCTTTACCACGGACTCCGCACGCTGCTGCGAGAGCGTGAGGTTGTGCGCCAGCGCGCCGCTGTCGTCGGTGTGCCCGACGATGTAGACCTTCAGCGCTGGTTGTGCCTTCAGCAGCTTCGCCATCTCCGCTAGCGTCGTGGTGGAATCCTTGTCCAGCACCGCGCTGTCGCTGGCGAAATGGATGCCGTAGAGCGCGATGTGGCCTTTTTGCGCCAGTCCCTGGCTCATGGACTTGGCATCCACGGTGACCTGGCCGGTGGCCATCGGCTTTGCTTCGACGACCTGCAGCAGCACGCCGATCGGGTGCTTGCTGAAAGAGTCCCCCTGATGGCTTACCAGCACCGACACATCCACCGCGCCGTTTGGACGGTCGAGATGAGCGGTAAGTGCGCGTGCATCGCCATCGACTGTGTACAGGCTGTCGAGCATGAGGTTGTGCGCATCCGGACCCATCTGGTCGAGCAGCGGATTGATGATGCGATCGGAAAATTCCGCGCCATCGCCACAGCTTTCCCCGGCGCATGCATAACGCGTGGCGAAACCGGCGGCTTTCAGGGCCTGCGCGAAGTTGCGATAGACCTCCAGCGTCGATTTGCCGGTGGGCGCCACGTAGGCGATGCGCGTGACCCGGCCTTCCGGTGCTTCGCTGCGCTTGAACCCGTGCGGTGCGTTGCCGTCATACGGCCCGAGCGGCAGTACCGCCTGGCTATAGTCAACCTGCTGGTAGCCGAAGATCGTCGATCCGGCGAAACGCGAGACGATCGGGTGATCGTGGCTTCCCGTCACGTCGTGCGCGGGAAATCCTGAAGCGAGAACCGGGTTGCCTGCCGCCGCGAAAAGCACGAGAAGCGACGAGGAAAGGAGTCGGCGGGTGCAACGCACTCGTTGTCTCCGTGGCTGTTGCGAAGGCCGAGACAATAACAAGCTTGAGTGCGCATGACATGCAAGGACATGCGCGGTGATATCAAGATCGTTCAGTCGCGTCGGGGCATGTTGCAGAGGTTTGCGACAAAAATGTGATCCATGTCTCGCGCATGAACACATCGCAAGTGCCTTCACAAAATTGCCGCAGTTCTGCGGTAGGGTCGAAGATCAGGAGTGGTGACGGAGCGGAAATGTTGCTGCGTTGCTGTGCTCCTGCGGCGGATGCAGGGCCGAGCGCCATACAGGGGGCGCATCCACTTCTCAAAAGGAGACTTCCGATTCCCGATGCTGGAACCGGTTTCGTCAAATTGAAAGGGGATACCCCATGAATGCACGCGTCATCCGCAAGCACGCCCTTCGCATCCGCCAGCGCGGTCAGGGCATGACCGAGTACATCATCATCACCGCACTGATCGCGATCGCCGCGATCGCTGCCGTCACCTACTTTGGCGGCACAGCTCGCGCCCAGATCGGCGGCATGGCCAAGGAGCTTTCCGGCCAGAGCGCGACGCAAGACATCAATCGTGCCAAGAAGCAGGGCAACAAGGCGCACAGCGAGGGTACCAAGGACAAGACCCTCAGCAGCTACAACAACGCCACGGCCAACTGAGGTTCCTTCGTATCCGATGCATCCGGGTACGGCGCGCAGGCGCCGCACCCGCGGGGTGGCTTGTGTGGTCGGCGGCCGTCCGACACGCACAAATCATTGCCTCTGCTCGTGGGCATGAGAGGGATCTGTCATGGCTGTCTTGAAGGGCATGCTTCCGCCATGCGGTGATGCAGTGCCGACGTGGAGCAGGCTTGATCGTGCGCGCGTGCGCGACTGCGTGCGGCTGCGCCATCGCGCGCAGCGCGGACAGGCGCTGATCCTGGCGATCATCGCGCTGCTGGTGCTGTGTATCGGCGTGATCGTGGTGTTCAACACCGGGCAGGCGACCTCCAAGAAGGTGCAGCTGATCAATGCAGCCGATGCAGCGGCCTACAGTGCCGCCGTGCAGCAGGCTCGCGCCTACAACCTCATCGCCTACATGAACCGCGCTTCGGTGGCCAACGAGGTCGCTGCGGCGCAGATGGTGAGCTGGTACTCGTGGATGAACTTCACGCTGCGCGGCACCGACAATTTCAAGGATGCGGTGCAGGCGATTGCGATCATCTTCGACGTCAGCATTGTCGGCTCGGAGGTCGGAGCGGCCCTGCAGGACGTGGTCACCGCGCTCAACGAAGTGAAGACGGTGGTAAAAACCATCCGCGATGGCATGCAGGTAGCGTTCTCGGCCGGCATGACCGCGATAGGGGCCATCAACAAGGCCTACTCGCTAGCGTCGTACGCCATAGCCAAGGTCGACTCGCAGGAGTCGTTGAAGCTGGTGCCGGAAATCGTCAAGCGGAACACTGCGGGCGAGGCCACGATCGGAGCACGAGGATACGCCCTGCTGGAAGAGGGTGCGCTGCAGGCGATGTCCTACAGCAACCATTACCAGATTCCCGCGAGCAGCAGCGGTGCTGCCGCGGGCCGTTACGGGGCAGATCGCTACGCGAACGTGGTGATGGAAGCCAGAGACGGCTTCTCCCGCAAGCGGAGCGATGGATTGGGTCCGCTGCACAAGCGCGGCGGCACCGACCTGGTGAATTACCGGAATTGGGTCGGCATCGACACACTCAATGTCAAGGTCGGCTGGCTGTCTCTGGATGAGCCAATGGCATGGGGCGGTGCGGCGGCCGTCATCGGCACGCCCACATCCTTCAGATCGGTTGCGAGTCCGGGTTTCGGCAACGGTCGCGGCTGGGATTCGCAATACGAGCTGGATCCGGGGCACTACGACCGCTACTCCGGCGGAATCGACAATGGCGAGGCGGGCAAGATGGCGCTTTCGTCGCCCGCCATGGATGGCACGGACAAGGCGTGGTTGAAGGACTACGCCCCAGATACCGATCCTGGGTTGCAACCTTACGTCGACATCAAGGACAACAAGGCGACCGTGCCGTACGAAGTCGATGGAGAAAGCGCTTCCGCGGCGGGCGTGAAGGCACTGGACGTCGGTCCTGTCTTCACCGTGCTGGTCGAGCAACCGATGAAGACGGTGCGCACCAGTACGCATGTACCCGGCATCGGCGGCCAGGACAGCTCGTCGGCCTTCTACGTGCCGGACAAGGCGGTGGCCGATGACATGACGGCACTGTCCTCCGCGCAGGTGTACTTCGATCGTCCCCGTGGCTTCGGCTTGTTCGACAGCGTGACCAGCCCGTCGAGTCGTGAGCTGGGCAACCTGTTCAGCCCTTACTGGCAGGCGCGACTGGTCGATACGCCGTGCACGGTGCGTCAGCAAGTAGCGATCGCCTACGGGGCCGTTGCGCCCTGTATTCCCGGCAAGCAATGAATCCCGGCATAGCCAATACCTTAAGGAAAACCGCTTGATGTGCAGAACCCTGATGACCCTGGCCGTGGCACTGGTAGTCGCATTGCCAACGACAGGCTGCACAAGTGGTGCAGGCGATCCGTCGCAAGCAGAGTCTTCATCCGGAAAGGCCGGGTCGGACGCGCCACCGATCCATGTCGAACAGACGATCGTCTTCCTGAAAGATGGTGTGCCCGCCGTCGAGGCGAACTATCGGGAAGCGCTCGCCAAGTGCAGCGCGGGTCCGCTGCCGGTTCAACCGCTTAGTCCCGATGTGGTCGGCAAGCTGGGGCGCACTCGTCTCGACATCCGGTACGAGGGTGCTCGCATGGCGGTCAATGCGGACCACTGGGATTTCAAGAGCGTCGAACATCCACCCACGATCGGTTGCGCGTTCGGAGTCGTGCATACGTCACGGCTGACGATCGTCAAGCCGGGCGCCTCGATCGGCATCGACCTCGTGAAGCGGGTGGGCAGCAGCGAAGCGTCGGCGGGAGCCGTTCGCTCTGTCGTGCCGGCAGCGACTCCGTCCGGAGGGGACGACAAACTGCAGGTAGCCGTGGCGGCCGAACTCGCCAAGCAAGGCCAGGGCGACCTGATGGGGCAGGACGCCGGCAGCGGCACGAGCGCGGGCCAGCCTTGCAAGCGCGGCCGCTCGACGTTCGGCGAGTTCTGCGTGTGGAGCGGCGGCCAGCAGTGGGGCTTCGTCACCGACAAGGCCGAGACGAACGACCGCATGGATGCGCCGACGGACAGCATCACCTTGTGGAGCAAGCCGGCCGACGGCAACGGCTACGAACTGACGACCCAGAGCATGACCGTCGGCACGCCGATCGACGGCAAGGTGTTTGAGGTGCCTTCGGGCATTGCGATCAGCAAGGCGAATTGAGTGGGCTGCGCAGGAGCTAGCCGTGAAGACAGCGCCAGAGAAAAAGAAGGAGCAGATTCGCCGACATGCCTGGCGGCGAGCGCACTGCGGCAAGGGTGAGCGCGGCCAGAGCTTGATCGAGATGGCGGTGGCGCTGATCCTGCTGGTGCCGCTGGCGGCGGGCGTGATGCTGCTGGGCCAGTACATCCACGTCAAGCAGCAGACCCAGGCGGCGGCACGTGAGGCGGCGTGGGCGGCCACAGTGGATCCCGCGCTGGCGAACGCGCAGTTGCCGGACCAGACACGCGTGCAGACCGAACTGCGTAGTCGCCAGTTCGCCGACGCCAAGGCGGCGATCCGCAGCAAGGCGAGCGCGCCGACAAGATTCGGCGATACCGTGCTGACCACCTTCGCGAACCAGGAACTGCTGAAGACGTCCGGGCTTGCCTTGACGGTCTACCAGCAGGAAGGCGCGCCGTCGTATCTCGACAAGGGTCTGGATCTGGTCGGCAAGGCGGCGAAGACCCTGGGCAATCTGCCGCCCAACAGCAAGGGGCTGGTGACCGCCGAGGTACACGCCAAGCCGGAAAAGATCATGGGGACGAACGGTAGCCCGCTGGCATTCCTGGATCCCCTGGACACCATGCAACTCGACTTCTCCGCGCGCACGGTGGTCCTCGCAGATACATGGGCGGCATCGGGTGGCGGCGAACTTGCGAACGGCAAGGAGGCGCCGCAAGCCGCGTTCAGCAACCGCACGGTGCGCAACGTAGTCAGGCCACTCGTGCCCACCAGCTGGCTGGGGGACAAGTCCGGCGACGTTGTGAACGATGTCATCCACGTGCTCGGGAACATTCCGATCATCAACCAGATATTCACGCCGGGACTCGACGAGTTCGAGCTGGGCCGCATGGCGCCGGATGTCGTGCCGACCGACAAGCTGGTGAAGTACAACCATGCGCACTGAGCGGCGACTGCCATGGTTGCTCCTCGCGCTGCTGCCGGGCATCGCCTGCGCCTCCGGCTGGCCGCAGCCGGAGTTGCCAGACGGCACGGCGACGGCGGATGTCGCCCGCCGCATCGTCTTCAACGGACTGGACATGCGCGCGCAGACATTCCAGTCGCGGCAGAGCCAGGCGGATGTCGTGGCGTTCTACCGCAAGCTGTGGGACGGCAAGGTGGTGGTCAACGCCATGGGCAATGCCGAGGTGATCGGGCACCTGCAGGGCGACTACTACATCACCGTGCAGGTCAGCAGCTTCGGCAACGGCAGCAAGGGCAACATCGGCATCGTCGACGTCGCTTCGGCACCGAAGCATTTCGAGCGCGGCAGCGGCCTGCCCAGGCCGATGGGCACCAAGGTATTCAACGACATTGCCTACCCGGACGATCCGACGCCGGCGCGCACCGTGGCGATGCGCAACACCCTTTCGCCCGCACAGAACGCCAGCTACTTCCGCGAACGCCTGCCAGCCGATGGCTGGAAGCCGGTGGATGCCGGCCAGTGCGCGGTCGATGACTGCGTCCTGCGCTACGAGCGCGGTGACAGCAAGTTGACCCTGGTGATGGATCGGCAGGGCAGCCAGTCGCAGGTGGTCATCAACGTGCTGAATCCGTGATGCGAGGGATGACCGACATGTCCAGGCAACGACGAATCGCGGGTGGAGCACGCACACCGGTCCGGTATCAGCGTGGCGGTGCGCTCGTGGAATACACCGTCGTGGTGCTGCTCCTGGTGCTGGTGCTGGTCGCCTATCCAGATGCCATACCACAGCTGGCCAAGGCCTTGCGCGAGGTCTACGCCAGCTTCGCTTACGCACTTTCCGTCTCATGGATCTGAATCGAATGGAACGACGCATACCTGCCATCAACCGCAATTTCCTCTACCTGGGCGGCGCGATCCTGCTCGGCATCGTGGCCAGCTACATGACCGTCCACTACATCAACAAGCAGGTGGAGGTGCGTACGCGCGCCGCACCGACCGAGATGCGCGAGGTGGTCGTGCCCGTGCGTGACCTGGACAAGGGCGCCAGCCTCACCCAGCAGGACATCGCCTCGCGCGACGTGCCCGCCGAGTTCGTCCCCGCGGACGCGGTGACCCCCGACAACTACCAGGACTATCTGGGCCAGGTGCTGCGCGCGCCGCTGCTGCACGGCGCGCCGATCAGCGGCAGCGCCGTGGACCGGGTGACCGATCATTTCTCCAACCTGATCGATCCGGGCAAGGTGGCCTATTCGATCCAGGTGGACGAATCCAATTCGGTGTCCGGCCTGATCGTGCCGGGCGACCATCTGGACATCCTGCTGCTCATGTCTGGCGATGGCACGGACCAGATCCGCCCCTTGCTCAGCGATGTCCCGGTGCTGGCCACCGGCCGGATCGCGAAAGGCATGCGCAGCGACGGCAAGAACGACGACGCCAGCTATTCGAACATCACACTTGGCCTTCCGCCGAAGGACGCCCAGCGCCTCGGTATGGCCATGAAGGTGGGCGAGCTGCGTGTGATGTTGCGCTCCGCAGGCAACCAGCAAGCCTTCGACCTGAAGACGCTGAGCAAGGCGGATCTCCTCAGGTACGGCCGGCCGATCCACGGCAACGGCATCCAATTCATCATCGGCGGGAATGGTTGAGATATGGAAGCATTGACACGTTCAAGAAGAATGCCAGCGCGGGTGCTTGCGTGCGGCCTGCTGGCGATGCTAGCGCTGCTGTCGTGGCGGCCGGTGCGTGCGGAGGCTCCGGTGATCGCGGATGCGATCAGCATGTATGCCGGCCAGGCCCTGGTGCAAAGCGCGCCTGGCGCGCTCAAGCGCGTCGCCGTGGGCGACGGCAAGCTGCTGCAGGTCAAGGCGATCGGCAGCCGCGAGCTGGTGTTGATCGCGAACCAGCCCGGCGACACCTCGGTGCAGTTGTGGATGGCCGACGGAAGCCAGCGCAGTATCAGCGTGCACATCGTGGTGGGTAACAGTGAGGAGACCGCAAACCTGGTTGGCAAGCTGCTCGGCGCGGGCAGCCCGATCACGGTCAACACGGTCGGCGGCAATGTGGTGCTGACCGGCAACAACCTCTCACCGGGCGACATGGCGCACATCGCGGCGATCAAGAAGATCTATCCGCAGGTGCTCGACTTCACCAGTGCTAACGCGGTCGAGATGAAGCCGATGGTGATGATGCATGTGCGCATCATGGAGTTCGACAAGAAGGCGGTGAACCAGATCGGCATCAAGTGGGACAGCATGATCGCCGGCCCTGGCGGCGGTCTGGTGCACGACTGGGTCACCAATCCCTACTACCGGATGACGCCGAGCAACTTCGCAGGCATCGATGGCAGCGGCGCCGCCGCCAATCTGCCGCTGCGGGTGCCGGGCACGGCCGCGTACTTCGGCATAGCCACCTCGATCGCGTCGCAGATCAACCTGATGATGCAGGACGGCAATGCCTGGGAGCTGGCCACGCCCCAGCTGGCCGCGCGCAGTGGCGGGGTCGCCGATTTCCTGGTGGGCGGCGAGGTGCCCATCCCCGTCACCCAGGGGCTGGGCGAGACGAACGTGGAATACAAGCAGTACGGCATCAAGCTGCACATCGCGCCGGTCGTCAACAGCGAAGGCGACATCTCCACCGACATCGAGACCGAGATCAGCAAGATCGATCCCAGCGTGAAGGTGGGCAATTACCCAGGCTTCATCACGCGCCGCGCGAGCGCGCAGCTAAACGTGCACACGGGCGACACCATCGTCATCTCGGGCCTGGTGGACGCCAATGCCTCCAAGAGCTTCGACCGCGTGCCGGGCCTGGGCAACATCCCGATCCTCGGTGCGCTGTTCCGTTCGCGCGACTTCCAGAAGAACCGCACCGACCTGGTGATCTTCGTGACGCCGGTGGTGGTCGACGCGAACTCGCCGGAAAACCGCAAGCTGATCGAGAAGAGCGACCGGCTGCGCGACGACTTCCGCAAGACCATCGGCAGCGACATCGTGGATTGAGGCATGACATGTTCGAAGTACTGATCGAGACCCCGAACCGCGACCCGCGCCAGGTGCGCTGCCTGCACACCACCTGCGGCATCGGCCGTGGCGAGGACAACCTGGTCGTGCTGCAGGGCTGGGACATCGGCCGCGAGCACGCCATGCTGAGCCTGCGCAAGGGCGGCGTGTTCATCGAGACGCTGGGCGGCCGGGCACCGGTGATGATCAACGGCACGAAGCTCAAGGGCGAGCACGGGCCGCTGCACCGCGAGGACATGGTGCACATCGGCGCGTACCGCCTGCGCGTGTTGACCGAGCAGGCCGAGGACGTGCCGGCGAAGGTACCCCGGAAGGCCGCGAACGCACCGGTCCGGCTCGATCCGGTGGCGTCACCGGTCGCGGCCCCCGCACCTGCACCTGCACAGTCCGTCACTGGGCTGCCGGCCGCGTTGCCGGTATCGACGGACATGCTGGAATGGCGCACGCGGGTGCACCAGTCGCTGGTGCGGCAGATGGACCTGCGCCGCGTCGACGTGCGCGGCATGAGCGAGGAGATCCTGCGCGAGAAGACTGCCGCCCTGATCGAGGAGATCATCGAGCGCGAGTTCGCGGACGAACTGCCAAAGACGATCAACCGCCGCCGGCTCGCCAAGGAAGTGCTGGACGAGGCGATCGGCCTCGGCCCGCTCGAGGACCTGCTGGCGGACGACAGCGTGACCGAGGTGATGGTCAACTGTTCCAGCGACATCTACATCGAGCGCGCGGGCCGCATCGAGAAGTCCGCGGTGATCTTCACCAGCGACAAGGCGGTGCTGGCGGCGATCGAGCGCATCGTGGCACCGCTCGGCCGACGCATCGACGAGAGCTCGCCGATGGTCGATGCGCGCCTGTCCGACGGCTCGCGCGTCAATGCGGTGATCCCGCCGGTGGCGTTGCGCGGGCCCAGCCTGAGCATCCGCAAATTCAGCAAGCGCAAGCTCAGTGGCGACGACCTGCTGCAGTTCGGCTCGATCAACGAGCCGATGCTCGAGTTCCTGCAGGTCGCGGTGCGCGAGCGCAAGAACATCGTGGTGACCGGCGGTACCGGCTCGGGTAAGACCACCCTGCTGAACATCCTCTCCAATTTCATTCCCGACGAGGAGCGCATCGTCACCATCGAGGATGCCGCCGAGCTGAAGCTCAGCCAGCCGAACCTGGTGTCGCTGGAGGCGCGCCCGGCCAATCTCGAGGGCAAGGGCCTGATCACCATCCGCGACCTGGTGCGCAATGCCTTGCGCATGCGCCCTGACCGCATCGTGGTGGGCGAGTGCCGTGGCGGCGAGGCGCTGGACATGCTGCAGGCGATGAACACCGGCCACGAGGGCTCGCTCACCACGGCGCACGCAAATTCGCCGCGCGACGCGCTGTCGCGACTCGAGGTGATGGTGCTGATGTCCAGCATGGACCTGCCGATGACGGTGGTGCGTGAGCAGATCTCATCGGCCATCGACCTGATCATCCACCAGCGCCGCTTCCCCTGCGGCTCGCGCAAGATCACCCACGTGTCCGAGATCACCGGCATCGAGAGCGGCACGATCCAGACCCAGGACCTGTTCGTGTTCCGCGCGCGCGACCAGGGTGGCCCTGGCGGCAAGGTGCGCGGCGAATTCACGGCCACCGGCGCCGTGCCGGAGTTCTACGAGGAGCTGGCGGACCGCGGCGTGCCCGTCGACCTGTCGATCTTCAAGCCGGAAGGGGAGCGCTCGAATGATTAGCGTGCTGCCCGTCGCGGCAATGGTGTTCCTGTGCGTGACCCTGATCGGCTTCCTGCTCGCGCGAAGCTCGACCGTATTCTGGGGACGCTACCAGGAGGCGTTTACGGAACAGGCGCGCTTCAACCTGGCCGACATGTTCATGTTTATGGACATCGGCAACCTGTTCCGCATCAATGTCATTGCGCTGGTGCTGGTTCCTGTGCTGATCTGGTTCGCGACGGGCAATCCGTTGCTGGCGATCTTTGCGCTGGTGCTGATCCTGGTGTTGCCCAAGAAGGTCTACACCTGGATGCGCCAGCGCCGCATCGACAAGATCCAGCAGCAGCTGCCGGATGGCCTGATGATGGTGGCCGGCAGCATGCGCGCCGGCCTGGGCTTTACGCCGGCGCTGGAAAGCCTGGCGCGCGACATCGAGCCGCCGCTGGCGCAGGAGTTCGCGCTGGTGCTGCGCGAGCAACGCATGGGCATCAAGCTGGAGGAGGCGCTGGAGAACCTGCACGAGCGGGTACCGATCCAAGACGTGGCGCTGTTCGTCTCCGCCGTGAACATCTCGCGCGAGGTCGGCGGCAATCTCGCCGAGAGCATGGCCTCGCTCGCCGACACCTTGCGGCGGCGGCTGATCATGGAAGGCAAGGTGAAGTCGCTGACCGCGCAGGGCCGCCTGCAAGGCATCGTGATGGCGATGATGCCGCTGGGCCTGATCAGCTTCCTCAGCTTCGCCTATCCCGACACCATGCACGAGATGTATCACAGCTACATCGGCTGGGCGGTCATCGCCGTGGCGGCGGTGATGGAGTATCTCGGCTACCGCATGTGCCGCAAGATCATGAGCATCGACATATGAGCTGGATGCTGGCCATCCTGGCGATCGTGGTCATGGGCTGCGTCGGGCTCGGCTTCTGGGCCGTGTACGGCCTGATGCGCGAGGTGCCGCCGGCCGACCGCCACTACCAGGACCCGCTGCCCTACGGCTTGCGCCTGCTGTGGCCGCTGGTGAATGCGGCGACCTACGTGCTCGGGCCGAGGCTGACGCCGGACAAGCTGGAGAAGGCGCACCGCGAACTGCAGACCGCCGGCCAGGACTTCGTGCTGAGCCCCGAGCAGCTGTACGGGTTGCGCACGGTGGGCGCTGCGCTGGTGGCGGTGTTCTTCTGGCTGCTGCTGCGCCTGCTCGACAAGCATGGCGTGCTGCTCTACCTGCTGGCCCTGCTGCTTGGCGGGGCGCTGGGCTGGCTCTACCCGAGCCTGTGGCTGGGCGAGCGCCGCAACAAGCGGCGCCGACTGGTGATCAAGGACCTGCCGATCTACCTGGACTTCATCACCATGGCGGTCGAGGCCGGCCTCAACATCACCGGCGGCATCGAGCAGGCGACCCAGAAAGGACCGGTCGGCCCGCTGCAGCAGGAGTTCACCCGCCTGCTACGCGACGTCCGCTCCGGCCTGCCGCGCGCAGAAGCGCTGAAGCGCATGTCGGAGCGGATGGAGATGGCGCAGATTTCCAGCTTCACCGGCACCCTGATCCAGGCGGACCGCGTCGGCGCCAGCCTCGGCGCCACGCTCAGGGCGCAGGCGACGCAGCGCCGCGAGGAGCGCTTCCTGCGCGCCGAGAAACTCGCGCTCGAGGCGCCCGTGAAGATGATGCTGCCGCTGGTGATGTTCTTCTTCCCACTGATCTTCCTGGTGCTGGGCTACTTCATCTTCCTGCGCATGAAGCAGGAGGGCATCTTTTGAAGCGTGGCGTGATCCTGCGCGAAGGGCAGCCGATCGTGCCGCAGGCGTGGTACGCCGACCGCCCGTGGAATCGTCTGCGCGGCCTGCTGGCGCGGCCACCCTTGCAGGGTCGCGCGGTGCAGGCGTTGTGGCTGGTGCCGTGCCCCAGCGTGCACACCTTCGGCATGGGCTATCCGCTGGACATCGTTTTCCTTGGACATGACGGCCGGGTGCTGGCGTGCCACGAAAGCGTGCCGCCGTGGCGGATGCGCTGGTGCCGTGGCGCACGGCAGACCGTGGAGATGGCGCCGGGAGGCATCGCGATGCTTGCACCCGCGCGCGGGGAGGAATGGTCATGGCAGGAAACCTGAGGCGCGCCATCGTGGCGTTGCCGCTGCTGGCGGCGCTGGTCGGGTGTGCCACCTCACCTACGTCCCGGCTCGCCACCACGGTCGACCGGCAGCGACAGGCCGACCGCGCCTACGTCGAGGGCAACCTCGCCCAGGCCTTGTCCGGCTACCAGTCGCTGACGCGCGCCATGCCGCAGAACGCGGACTTCTGGTTCCGCCTCGGCAACGTCTATGCGCGACTCAAGCACCCCGATGAGGCGGTGGATGCCTACCAGCACGCGCTGGCCATCGAGCCGAGCCACGCCAAGGCGTGGCACAACCTCGGCATCATCCGCCTGCGCCAGGCCGAGGCCTCCTTCGCGCAGAGCGCGAATGTCGCGGCAGGCATCGATCCGGCCTTGCAGAAGGACAGCGCCGACAAGGCCCGCGATATCGCGGCCTTGCGCAGCACGGCGAATCCCGACGATGCGCCCGCATCGGGCAGCACCACGCCGGCGCCGGGTGGCGCGGCCGCCAGTGCAGCGGGGGCCGGGCCATGAAACGGCATTCGATGCGGCAGCAGCGGGGTCAGGCGGTCGTCGAGACGGCCGTCGTGATCCTGGTGTTCGGCGTGTTCCTGCTCGGCATCTTCCAGACGATCCTGTTCTACCGGGTCAAGAGCGTGGTCGATTACGCCGCGCTGCAGGCTGCGCGCAGCGGCGCCACGCATTTCGCGGAGATGGGCGAGATACGCAAGGGTTTCGCGCGCGGCCTGATGCCGCTGTATGCGCACAAGCCCGACAACCTGGAAGTCACGAAGGCCTACGGCGAAGCCTATGTCGCCGCCAGCAACCCGCTCGAAACCGAGATCCAGATCATCAGCCCGACCCAGGCCGCCTACGCGGACTGGGCCGAGACGCAGTTCGACGGCGTCAAGGCGATACCGAACGACAGCCTGGCGTTTCGTCCGTCGACGCCTGGCGGGCGCAGCGGGCTGACCGTGCAGGATGCCAACGTGCTGAAGATCCGCGTGGTGTACGGCTACAAGATGATCGTGCCGGTCATCGACAAGATCGTGATCGCGATCTTCCGCGATTCCTTCTACCAGGGCATGGATGCGCGGGAGATCGCCATGCTGGAAAGCGGCCGCCTGCCCATCGTCAGCCAGGCCGTGGTGCGCATGCAGACGCCGATCCGCGATCCGGGCCAGTTGCCGTGAACTGGTATGGCTTACTGGCCTCCTGCGTGGTGGCCGGCGTGCTGGCGTCGCCGGTGCGTGCGGGCGACATGCCCGACGTGAAGGTCCAGGCGGTACTCAGTGGCATCGGTACGGGCGGAACAGCCAATCCGGACGGCGTGGCGGCGGAAACCATCTGGCTCAAGGGCGATCGCGTGCGGGTGGATTTCGATGCGGGCCAAGGCCGGCGTGGGCGCATCCTGCGCGATGGCCACGGCCATGCATGGCTGTTCATGTCGACGTCCGACCGGGCGCTCCCGGCACGGAATGTGAAGATCGGGGCCATCACGCAGTTGGATCCTGTGCAGCCGTGCTGGGAGTTGGGCTTCGCCTGCGAAAAGGTGGATGACCGTATCATCGCGGGGCGACTGGCACACGGCTGGCGCTACCGCCATGCCGAACAGTCCGGCCCGGGCGGAACCGACAGCGGAGTGTTCTGGATCGATGCGCAGTACGGCCTGCTGCTGGCCTTCGAGGGCAAGGATGTGGGCGAGCATGCCCGCCGCATGGAGACCACGGCGCTTGATTTCCAGGCGATTCCCGCCACAACGTTCGAGGCGCCCGAGGGGGTACGGCAGGAAATCGATGAGGCGGATCGCCGTGCCGATGCGCTGCGCGGGTATTCGCATTGATGCGGTGTTGCTGCCGGCGCCGGGAAGCGCATCGATCGCTTCATCGCCGAAGGCGAGCCGGGACCGGATTACGGTAGGGACGCAGACAGCACGAAATAGCGCCCGCTACAGTGGCGCTTTCATGGAGGAATGCCCGATGAGCGTGATGCAGGGTGCAGATATTGCTGGGGATGCGCGCTATCCCTTGGTCTATCGCGTGACTTTCGCCAGCCGCATCGCGGCGGTGACTCTGTGTGTGATCTTCGGCGTAGGTGGGTCGATGTTGCTTGGCTTCACGGTGCTCCAATGGAGTGAGAACATCGTCGCGAATCTTTTTCTGGGATTCCTTGCTGCGACGTTGACGCTGGGGTCGATTGGCGGTTTGGTCTATGCCTTCCGCGCGCGGATCACCATAGGGCGGGATGCCATCGAGCTGCGCCGCCTGTTCCGGACGATCCGGCTGAATCGCTGCGACATTCTTGGGCGGCGCTACAACGTTGGGCGCGGCGGCACGAAGTACCCCGTTCTGGTGCTGCGGCATGGCGCATCGCTGGTGTTGCAACCGGACGACTTCGGGCTGGATGGATGGTTCGATGCCTGGTTCCTCGCCTTGCCCGATCTCGACGCCGCGGATCGCACTGCCGCATTGGATGCAGTCGCAAAAGATGCCTCGCTGGGCGCCACCGTGCGGGAGCGCCTCGACAGGCTGGCTGCCGCCAGGCGCCTGTCGAAAATCCTCAATCTCCTCGCGCTGGCCATGGGCGCGTGGGCGCTGGTATTTCCGCGGCCCTATCAATGGGCGGTGGCGGCGCTTGCACTGCTGCCATGGGTCGCGGCAGGCATGCTGTGGTCGAGGCCGAACCTGTATCAGGTCGACTTCCGCCCGGGCGACGTGAAGGCACCGCTGTTCGGCTTGATCCTCGCGCCGGTTGCCGTGCTGGGTATGCGGGCCCTGCTGGACGTGACCCTGATCGACCTCAAGGCGCTTTGCGTCTGGGGGATGGTGGCCGGCCTGGCCACGTTCCTTGCGCTCGTGGCGGCGCCGCATGGGGAAACCGGGCCATCGAGCCAGCGCAAGGCGCTGGCCCTCATCCTGCTGCCGTTTTTTCTCGCCTACGGCATCAGTCTCGTGGCGCTGGTCGACACGGCCTGGGACGAGGCCAGCCCTGTCCTCTACAAGGCGACGATCACGGGCAAGTACGTGCATCGAGGGAAAAGCCGCTCGTATTACCTGGAACTCTCGCCCTGGAACCCTGGAATCGACGAGAACGAGATAAGGGTTCCCGGCCATTACTACTACAGCGTTGAAAAAGGCGATGCCATCTGCGTGCGCTTGCATCCGGGCGTATTCGGCCTGCGTTGGGTGGGGGTCGGCGGTTGCGTCCGGGGAAGCGCTTCCTGAGACCCTCGCAGGCGATTTTGTATTCATGCCATTTTGCAGTAAATTGTCCATGTGCTTCACATGGAGAGTTTCGATATGAACGCACATTCCAGCCGCATCGCCGAAACCGCGTCGCGCTACTTGCCCACTGACGCGGCACTGGCGGCACCCGCCCTGCGCAGTTTCTTCCGCCTTGCCGGACACTGGGATCTGCGCGTCGCCGAACAGCGCAAGCTGCTAGGCGATCCGCCCGAATCCACGTTCTACAAGTGGAAGCGTGAGCAGGACGGCAGCCTGGGTCGCGACACGCTGGAGCGCATCAGCTACCTGCTCGGCATCTGGAAGGATCTGCAGATCCTGTTCCCCGATGCCGCGCAGGCCGATGCGTGGTTGCGCAAGCCGAACACTGCATCGCTGTTCGGCGGACACTCGGCGCTGGAACGCATGCTGTCGGGCAACGTGGCCGACCTGTTCGTGGTGCGCCAGTACCTGGACGCGCAGCGCGGTTGAAACCGCGTCGCGTCGCGGGTCGCGCTCCGCGAGATCGCTTGCCGGCACGCTTCCCGCCCCGCCAACAGGAGCGACACGGATACCCGCGATGCCTGCCAATCTTCCACCCGTCCGCCGCATCCGCTGGAGCCATGCCTACCGCATCGTGCCCAGCCGCTTCCCGCCGGTGGGCGTGTACGACCGCATCGCCGATCCGGCCGACCTCGATGCGATGTTCGCGATCGAAGCGCTGACCAACCCGCGCCTGCGCGAGGAGGCCGGTGCGCTGAAACTGGTGCCGAAGGAGCACCGCATCAGCGGCCCGGGTTCGACGCCGGTGATGGCCGCCTTCACGCACCTGAATCCGGAAGGCAGCCGTTTTTCCGATGGAACGTGGGGCGTGTTCTACGCCGCGCACAGCGTGGCCACCGCGGTGGAGGAAACCGTCTACCACCGCGAGCGCTTCCTCGCCGCCACCGCCGAACCGGCCTGCGACATCCAGATGCGCTGCTACCGCACCCGCGTCGACAGCCGTCTGCACGACATCCGTGGCGGCTGGAAACGGGAACACGATCCGGGCGCCTATGCGGCGAGCGTGAAACTGGCGCGCCTGCTGCGCGAGTCCGGTTCCAACGGCATCGTCTACGACAGCGTGCGCCATCAGGGCGGCGAATGCCTGGCTGCGTTCCATCCGGATGTCGTCGCACCCTGCGTGCAGGCCCAGCATCTGGTTTATCGTTGGGATGGCACACGCATCGTGCAGGTTCTGGAAGTGTCGGAACTCGCACGGAACATTCCACGGGAGGCACGATGAAACGCTGGCTGATCCTGCTGTTTGCCCTGCTGCCGTTGTGCGCGTCCGCGCGCAAGGCCGACAACCACGCGCAATGGAATGCCGAGATCGCGGCATTCGAACAGGCCGACCGCACGCAACCGCCACCTGCCGGTGCGGTGCTGTTCATCGGCAGTTCGTCGATCCGCTTCTGGAAGACACTCGCGAAGGACTTCCCCGAGGTGCGCACGATCAACCGCGGTTTCGGCGGCTCGGAGATTGCCGATAGCACGTTCTTCGCCGATCGTATCGTGGCGCCGTATCACCCGCGTGCCATCGTGATGTATGCGGGTGACAACGACATCGAAGCCGGCAACAGCCCGCAGCAGGTGCGCGACGATTTCGCGGCCTTCGTGCGCAAGGCCCGGATGGTCGACCCCGGGGTGCCCATCGCCTTCATCGCGATCAAGCCCAGCATGGCGCGCAAGGCCTTGCTGCCGAAGATCCGCGAGGCGAACGCCCTGGTGCGCGATTACGCAGCCACGCAGAAGCAGGTGGCGTACCTGGACATCTTCACGCCGATGCTGGGCAAGGACGGTCAGCCGCAGGCCAGGTGGTTCATACAGGACGGCCTGCACATGAACCGCAGCGGCTACGAGCTGTGGATCGGCATCGTGCGGCCGTGGGTGGATGCACACGGGCACTGAAGGCCGGTTCCACTGCGATCCCGTTCGATGGGACCGGTTCTCGAAGCTTGCGATTCGCCTGCGGGTGATCGGTGGCGATCAGTATCCGCCGCGTATCCGGTCGTTGGTTTGACGGTCGCTGGCATGCCTCTTCATCGGGTGGACAACCGGCCCTCGGCCGCTGGCGGCTTCTAGTCGATCTTTCGCCAGACCGAGATCGGGACGTCGCCATTGGGGCGCGCCGTCACGCGGTAGCTGAGCACGCCATCCTTGAGCTCGTACCGCCGGCGCTGTTCCTGTCCCTCCCAGTTGGGGAAGGAAGCGCCCTGGATGCGGAAAACAAGAACACCGCGGTCCGGTTCGACACGCAACGTGCCGTAATGGGTGCTTGAACCCATCACGGCGGCCTGGTACTCGTCGGGCGTTCCCTTCGCCTTGTCGCCGGAATGGAAGGCTGGCCGCTCGGCCTTGAAGATCTGCAGCGAGTAGTGCCCCTGGCTGTCGATCTGCAGCAGGCCCTTGGGCTTCGCGCCGTAATCGGATGCGCGCGAACCATCCGGGTGCTGGACGTCTGCCGCGACCAGGGTCCAGGTGCCGGCGAGCGAGGAAGCTCCAGGTGCCGAGCCGGCGAAAGCGGTGGACGTCCAGAGCAGGCATGCCGAAAGGAGCGCAGCCATGGCACGGCGGGCGGTGGCGGTATGAGCGTTCATGTGGTGGATCCCGGGATTGGAGTGGCGCATGCGAATGGCTGCGCGGGTCACCGGATGCTAGGCTCTGGATACGCTGAAGAAAATCCGATAATTCGGAATTATCCAATCGGAAAAACGAAAGTAATGTCCTTGCCGAACCTGGATATGGATGCCATGCGGACACTGGTTGCGATCCTGCAGCTGGGGAGTCTGGGACGTGCGGCGGAGAGGATAGGTCGCTCGCAATCGGCGGCGAGCCAGCAGATCAAGAAGCTGGAAAACCAGCTCGGCCAGCCGCTGTTCCGCAAGCAGGGGCGCAGCATGGTGCTGACGGAAACCGGAGAGCTGGTGCACTCCTATGCGCGCCGCATCCTCGAGCTCAATGACGAAGCCGCCCGTGGCGTGGCCGGCAGGTCGGTGGAAGGCGTGGTGCGCTTCGGCCTGCCGGGCGATTTCGCGGAGACATGGCTGCCTGCGGCGCTGGGCCAGTTCAAGCGGGCACACCCGTCGGTCCGGGTGGATGTCGAAGTGGAGCGCAACGGGCTGTTGCTTGAACGCCTCGATCGGGGTGAGTTCGACCTGGTGCTCGCCATGGGTCATGGCAGTCGCGCCGATGCGAGGCGTCTGGCCACGCTGCCGATGACGTGGATAGGGCCGGCGGGTACGGAGGTGGTCGTGAAAGCCGGTGTCCCGCTCGATCTCGCGCTCTACAACCCGCCCTGCTTCTTCCGCCGCGCGGGCATCGAGGCGCTCGACCATGCGTCGATTCCCTGGCGGCTGGCGTACGCCACGGCCAGCCTGCAGAGCCTGTGGGCGGGAGTCGCGGCCGGCCTCGGCATCACCCTGCGGACGACGGCGGGCATACCGTCCTCCTTGATGCGGCTTGGTGAAAGGCATGGCTTGCCGCCACTACCCGTCGTCGAACTCTGCCTGCACTCGGGGCAGCACACGTCGAACCCTGCGTTGGGCCAGCTCGAGCGCGTGGTGATCGACAACGCCGTTGGCAATCTGGGGCTGTAGGAAGGTTCTGGCGTCGTCACGGCTACGGGGGACGCCTCACGCGATACGCAGCCTGCCGCTGGCGAGTGCTTCTTGCGCGTTGCGCTCGCCCAACGCCCAGGCGTCCAGTACGTTGGCGCGCGTGGTGCAGTCGAGCATGTCGACCGGGACGCGAGTGTCGGGTTGCCAGTAGTTGCGGCCGTCGACGCGAAACAGCCGGGGCAGCTTCGGATAGTGCCGGGTCAGCAGCACGAGGGTACGCGCCTTCTCGACGGTGGATTGCGCTGGCAAAGGCACGCTGTCGGTGTAGCCGCCGTCGAAGGCGTACTCACCGGCTATGCGCCGCGCGGGGATGAACGGCAACGCGGCGCCTGCCGCGGCGAGCAGTTCGCGGGCTTCGTCCAGGCTGGCGCAATCGTGCAGGTTGCGGAATTCCTGCCGCAGTCCGAGCCGTCGGGGCAGGCGTGGATGCAGCGGCCCGCGCAGGAACTTGTCCGCCAGATACGCCACGGTGGCGACGCCGATGGAGCCGCGCAGGCCTGCCCAGCGAGTGGGCCGAGTGATCGCCACCTGCAGGCGAGTGGATGAGCGGCGCAGCGTCTCGAAATGCGTGGCATCGACGAAGCTCGCCAGCCAGGCCGGATAGATGTGGCGATGTGCGAAGTGCAGGCGCCCGCGCAGCAGGCTACGCCATTCGAACATGCGGGTGCGGTCGGCATACAGGCGTTGGCAGGCGACCAATGCGGCGTGCGGACCGGCAGTGAGGAAGGCGGCAGCCACCGCTGCGCCGCCGCTGGTGCCCACCAGTTGCGCAGGCAGCCGCCAGTCTTGCGCGAGCAGGTGGGAGATCGCGCCAGCCTGCCACCAGCAGCGGTTGCCGCCGCCGGCGAAGATCAGGGTGTCGATGGAGGCAAGGTCGAGGCTGGCGAGCGATTCGATGAGCATGGCTTCCCTGCGTGGATGGCGGGCAAGCTCACGCATGGTGGCGATGCGGGCTCTATGCAAGCCCGCGAAACGAACGAAGCCGGCGCGATGGCCGGCTTCGTTCGCGCATGATGGGTGTGCTCAGGTATCCGCGCCGGTCGCAAACCCTTCGCGCGTGCCACGGGTGAACACGCGGTCGCCATCCAGCACGTCGGCCGCCGCATGCGCAGGCTCCGCCTTGAGCTTCGCGTAGATCGGCGTGAAATCGGGATGGGTGGCTTCGAACAGCTGCTCGAAGCTGTCGATCACGAAATAGGTCTGCTGGTAGGTGTCGATGCGGTAGCGCGTGCTCATCACGCGCTCCAGGCCGAAGCCGATGCGGTTCGGCGCGGGCGAATCCAGGCAATAGATCGACTCGCCCTTGGAGCTGACGATGCCGGCGCCGTAGATGCGCATGCCCTCGTCGGTATTGATCAGGCCGAACTCTACCGTGTACCAGTACAGGCGCGTGAGGTTCATCAGCGCCTCGGGGCCGATCGCGAACGCCTTCATGCCGCCGCGGCCGTAGGCCTGCATGTAGTCGGCGAACACCGGGTTGAGCAGCAGCGGCACGTGGCCGAACAGGTCGTGGAACAGGTCGGGCTCGCTGAGGTAGTCGAGCTGCTCGGGCTTGCGGATCCACCAGCTCACCGGGAAGCGGCGGTTGGCGAGGTGGTCGAAGAACACCTCGTCCGGCAGCAGGCCTTCCACCGCCACCAGTTCCCAGCCGGTGGCCTTGGCCAGCACCTTGTTCAAGTCGGCGAATTTCGGGATGCCGCCGTCGCCCAGGCCGAAACGCTCCACGCCGGCGAGGAACTCCCTGCAGGCGCGCCCGGGCAGCAGCTCGCGCTGGCGCTTGTACAAGGTGTCCCACACTTCGTGGTCGGTGCGGCTGTAGCCGGACCACGGCTGCTCCACCACGCCAGTCGCATAGACCGGGATATAGCCGCGGTCGGTCTGCTGGTGTTCGATCTTGCGGGGCGTGCTGTGATCCATTGACGGACTCCGGTGCTGGCTGGCTCGCCGTTCCGGCGCGGACTGGGACGACAGACAAAGCATACGGCGAACCCGTCGCACGAAGCTTGCAATATTGCATATGCATGCCTCGATGGAGCAATGTTCTTGCGTAAGATGGCAAATATGACGAGGTATCGTGCATGACAACGCTGGATCGCACCGACCTGCGCCTGCTCGCCGTGCTGCAGACCGAGGGCCGTATCACCAATGCCGAGCTGGCCGAGCGGGTGAACCTGTCGCCTTCGGCCTGCCTGCGCCGCCTGCAGCGGCTGGAGGCGGACCAGGTGATCACCGGCTACGCGGCTCAGGTCGATCCGCAGGCGGTGGGCCTGGGCCTGCAGGCCTTCGTGCGCGTGCAGCTGGTAAAGCACGAGGCCGAGGTGATCGAGCGTTTCGTGGAGCGCGTCAACGGCTGGGACGAGGTGGTGGCCTGCCACGCGCTGACCGGCGACATGGACTACCTGCTGCACATCTATGTGGCCGACCTCGCGGATTTCTCGCGCTTCCTGCTCGACCACCTGCTCAACGCCGCTGGCGTGGCCGATGTCAATTCCAGCTTCGTGCTGCGCACGGTGAAGCGCTCACCCTCGCTACCGCTGTCGCGAGCGGAAAATCCATTGCCGCCGCATAACGTTGCGGGCAACAAACGCTAGACTAACGGGCTGATGGATACCGCCACGACTTCCCCGCCGATCCGCGATCGCCTGCGCCCGCTGCGCTACCTGTGGCGCGTGCCGCTGCTGCTGCTGCATGCGGTGCTCGCGATCATGCTGGCCGCGTTCGTGATGAGCTGGAACCGCAATCGCGTGATGCAGGACGGCCGTGAGCCGTTCCCGCACAAGCTGGTCCGCTGGTGGTCGACCGTGCTGATGCGCATCTTCGGCCTGCGCGCGGTGCGCGTGGGCCAGCCGCTGGCCGACCCGGTGCTGTTCGTGGCGAATCACACCTCGTGGATCGACATCGAGTTGCTGCACAGCCAGCGCGCGGCCTGCTTCGTGGCCAAGGCGGAGATCGCGAGCTGGCCACTGGTGGGCTGGCTGGCGGCCAGCGGCGGCACCATCTTCCACCGCCGCGGCAGCAACCATTCGCTGGCGGCGGTGATGCAGGTGATGGTGGAGCGCCTGCGCGCCGGCCGCTCGGTGGCGGTGTTCCCCGAGGGCGGTACCGGCCACGACGGCGTGCTCAAGGTGTTCCACGCGCGCATCTTCCAGGCCGCGCTGGATGCCGAGGTCGCCGTGCAGCCGGTGGCGCTGCGCTTCGCCCGCAACGGCCGGCGGCTGGTCGATGCGGGTTTCCGCGAGCACGAAAGTTTCATGGGCAACTTCCTGCGCCTGCTCGGCGGGCCGCCGATGGATGCCGAGGTGCACTTCCTGCAGCCGGTGCCAGCCAGCCCCGACGCGCGCCGCCGCATGGCCGAACTGTCGCGCGAGCGCATTGCCGCGGCGCTGGAGGATGCCCAGCAAGAGCCGCGCATCGCATGAGCCTGCCGCGCGGAAAGGATTTCCGTCCGTTCTGGCCGCTCACCAGTGGGCACATCCAGACCATGCTTTCCTCCAGCGGCGTGCGCCGCCTGCTGCTGCCGCGCGCCGCGCGCGCGGTGCAGGAAGGCGCCGAGCCGGTGCTGGTGGATGGCGGCGGCGGCGTGCGCCTCACCGGCGCGTTCACCGCACAGAAGCTCCTTCCGCAGCCGCGCGGCCTCGCCGTGCTGTTCCACGGCTGGGAGGGCAGCGTCGACTCCACCTACGTGCTGCAGACCGGCAGCCGCCTGCTCGCCGACGGCTGGGACATCTTCCGCCTCAACTTCCGCGACCACGGCGACAGCCACGGCCTGAACGAGGCGCTGTTCCACTCCTGCCGGCTTGATGAGGTGGTGCACGCGCTCGGCGACATCGCCGCGCGCTGGCCGGCGCGGCCGCTGGCGCTGGCCGGCTTCTCGCTGGGCGGCAATTTCGCGCTGCGCGTGGCGCTGCAGACGCCGCGCGTGGGCATTCCGCTCAGCTACGCGCTGGCGGTGTGCCCGATCATCGACCCCGCCGAAGGACTGTTCTCGCTGGAGGAATCGGCGCCCTGGTTCTACCAGGCCTACTTCATGCGCAAGTGGCGGCACTCGCTGCTGGCCAAGCAGAAGGCATTCCCGCAACACCAGTACTTCGAGATGTCGGAGCTCAAGCGGGACCTGCGTGGCCTCACCGAATCGCTGGTGCGGCGGCACACCGACTTCGCCTCGCTGCAGCAGTACCTGGACGGCTACTCGGTGGCTGCCGATGCGCTGATGGCGATGCAGATCCCCGCCACCATCCTCACCGCGCGCGACGATCCGGTGATCCCGGTGGGCGCGTTCGAGCAGTTGCGCCTGCCGCCGAACGTGGAGCTCGACATCGCCGAGCACGGCGGCCACTGCGGCTTCATCCGCGGCCGCGACATGACCAGCTTCACCGACGACTACATCGCGGCGCGCTTCAACGCGGTGGCGGACAGCGCGCCGGCGCGCTGAACGGCCATCGTTCCCAGTAGGATCGCACCGCCATGCCGACCACCATCCAGCCCGCCGAAACCGACGCGCAGATCGCGGCGACCTTCGAGGTCATGCGCCAGCTGCGGCCGCAACTCGAGCGCGACACCTATGTGGACGCCATCCGGGCGCTGGCAGACAGCGATGGCCTGCGCCTGCTCGCGTTGCACGACGAGCAGGGCACGGTGCGCGCGGTGGCGAGCTGGCGCGTGATGAACATGCTGTACTGCGGCCGCCTCGTCTCGGTGGACGACCTGGTGGTGGACGAGCGCGTGCGTTCGCATGGCTACGGTGCGCAGCTGGTCGCGCGCCTGAAGGACGAGGCGCGCGCGCTGGGCTGCAGCGAACTGCAGCTGATCTCCCGCACGACCCGCGAGCAGGCCCACCGCTTCTACTTCCGCGAAGGCTTCGGCATCGAGTGCTTCCACTTCCGCTGCCGGCTCTGACGCCAAGGCAGACGCCGCAGCGTGGCCGCGGTAGTAGGATCGGGTTTCCCCCCTGCCAGGCCCGTGCCATGCACCTGCAGCGATTGTGGTTGGTCTGCCTGCTCACCGTGCTCGCCGCGCCCGCGTTCGGCTCCGTCCACCTGGACCGGCTGACGCTGCCCAAGGGCTTTCACGTCGCGGTGTATTCCGACCAGGTGCCTAACGCGCGCGAGATCGCGCTGGGCGCGAAGGGCACGGTGTTCGTGGGTTCGATGGACGCGGGCAAGGTCTACGCGCTCACCGACACGAAGCGCGACGGCCATGCCGACAAGGTGCGCGTGCTCGCCAGCGGGCTGGAGATGCCGGTGGGCGTGGCCTTCCACCACGGCGACCTCTACATCTCGGCGGTGAGCCGCATCTACGTGCTGCGCGACATCGAGGATCACCTCGACGATCCGCCCAAGCCCGAACTCGTCACCGACAAGCTGCCCAGCGACACGCACCACGGCTGGCGCTTCATCGCGTTCGGTCCCGACGGCAAGCTCTACGTGCCGATCGGTGCGCCCTGCAACCTCTGCGACAAGGGCAAGGCCTACGCCAAGCTCACCCGCATGAATGCCGACGGCAGCGGCGCGCAGGACGTGGCCTACGGCATCCGCAACAGCGTGGGCTTCGACTGGCGCCCCGGCTCGCACCAGTTGTGGTTCACCGACAACGGCCGTGACATGCTGGGCGACGACGTCCCCAGCGACGAGCTGAACCGGCTCGGCCGCGTCGGCGAACACTTCGGATTCCCCTATTGCCACGAGGGCGACATCCTCGACCCCGAATTCGGCAAGGGCCACAGCTGCAAGGATTACACGCCGCCGGTGCTGAAGCTGGGTGCGCACGTGGCCTCGCTGGGCCTGCGCTTCTACGAGGGCAACATGTTCCCGGCCGGCTACAAGGGCGCGATCCTGGTCGCCGAGCACGGCTCGTGGAACCGCAGCAGGAAATCCGGCTACCGCGTGATGACCGTGCGCCTGGACGGCGACAAGGTCGCCAGCTACCAGCCGCTGATCACCGGCTTCGAGCAGGACGAGAAGGCCTGGGGCCGCCCGGTCGACGTGCAGCCGCTGCCCGACGGCAGCGTGCTGGTGAGCGACGACCTGGCCGGCGCGGTGTACCGGGTGACGTACAAGCCATGATTTGTGCCCGTCGCTCGGCTTCAGTATCCGGATACGGCGCTGCGTGGCCGCACCGTTTATCGAGCGAGTAGGAAGAACGTTGTTCCCGGATCCTCGACATATCTGGCTTGTATGGTCGGCGGATTGAACCAGGCCATTTCCCTGGGTTACTTCTCATTAGGCCAGCAAGGAGAAGTAACTCGGGGCGCCGGCAGGCGTCCGAAAGCCCGCCGCAGGCGAGCACTCTGGCGACACCGCCGTGAGTACGCTACGAACAAACTGACAATCAACCCGGAGCCGCCATGCAACTACGCAGCGACAACTTCGCCAATGGCCAGCCCATCCCAGCCGCCAACGCCTTCGGCAAACCCGGTGCCCCGGTGGCGCTGTCCGACAACCGCAGCCCGCATCTGGCGTGGAAGGATGCGCCGGAAGGCACGCGTTCCTTCGTGCTCACCTGCATTGACACCGACGTGCCCAGCCGCGGCGACGACGTGAACAAGCCGGGACGCGTCGTGCCCGCCGAGCTGCCGCGGGTGGAGTTCGTGCACTGGCTGATGGCGAACATTCCTGCCGAATGCGGCGAATTCGACGAGGGCGCGTGCTGCGACGGCATCACGCCGCGCGGCAAGCGCAATCCGCCGGGTCCGCCGGGCAGCGTGCAGGGATTGAACGACTACACCGCCTGGTTCGCGAACGACGCGGAGATGGGCGGCAACTATGTCGGCTACGACGGCCCGTGCCCGCCGTGGAACGACAGCCTGGTGCACCACTATCACTTCCGCATCCACGCGCTGGACGTGGCCCGGCTCGACCTGTCGACGGGTTTCACGCTGGCCGAATTGCGCGAGGCGATGCACGGCCACGTGCTGGCCGAGGCGGAATGGGTGGGCACGTACTCCATCCGTCCTGCATCCGCCGCGTGACAATGAATGTGCAGGCGGCGTGCAGGCGCGCGCTGCCTTCACGCGCAAATGGCGGCCACTGTGGATGAATGGCAGTACGCGACCGGACACGCCGCGGTAGGCATTCGTTCAAGAGGGCAAGCCCATGCTTCACTACGCACTGGTATTCCTGATCGTCGCCATCATCGCCGCGGTGCTCGGCTTCGGCGGCATCGCGGGCACCGCGGCAGGGATCGCGAAGATCCTGTTCGTCGTGTTCCTGATCCTGGCGATCATCTCGTTCCTGCGCCGTGCCAAGTGAACCATGGCGCCGTGCGCAACGAACCGGCATCCTTCTTCAAGCATGAGCTTCGTGGAGACAGCATGAACCAGCAGCCAGCAAATACCGGAAACGACACGCCCAGCCGCATCGACACGGGCGCCGAGCGCGTCAAGCAAGCCACCAGCAGCGCGGTCGCCAGCACCAAGGAGGCGGTGGAGCGCGCCGCCGACCATGTGGAGGAAAGCCTGCACCGCGCCACCGACAAGGTCGCTGCCGGCGCGCATCGTGCCAGCGACAAGCTCGACGCGGCCGGCGAGCGCAGCCGTGCCGCCTACGACGCCACCAGGGACCGCGCCGACGAGTGGCTGGCGCAGGTGCGCGACTATGTGCGCGAGAAGCCGGTGCAGTCGGTGGCGATCGCGCTGGGTGCGGGCTGGCTGCTCGGCCGCCTGCTCAGGCGCTGATCGCGCATGCAGGAAGATGCCGGACGCGGGCAGGATCGCGCGACGGCGCCGGAGTCCCCGGCGCCGTCCTCGTCTCTGCCGGACGAACTGGGGCGGCTTGCCCGTGCGGTGCAGCGGCTGTTCGGCGCTCAGCTGCACCTGCTGGCCGCCGAACTGGGGCTGGCGCACAGCGCGGTGTCGTGGCTGCTGGTGGCCGCGCTGGTCGCCACCGTGGCCGGCGTGGCGTTGGGCCTGACCCTGCTCGGCCTGGTCGGCCTGCTGCTGGCCACCTGGTTCCATTCCTGGATCTGGGCGCTGCTGGTGCTGGCGCTGCTGCAGGCGCTGCTGCTGGCGGGCGCGATCGCGCTGTTCCGCCGCTGCATGCACTGGATGAGCCTGCCCGCCACGCGCCACGAATGGGGTGCGATGATGCGCGAGACGCTGCACGGCGCCGAGCGCAAGGCCGGCGGTGACAGCGCGGGGGAGGGCAAGCCGTGAATCTGTTCGGACAGCTCGACAAGGTGCGCGCGGCGCAGGCGCGGGTGGCCGCGCATCGCGCGGAACTGGCGGTGCCGGCCGCGTCGCTGCTGGCGCGCGGGGAGCGG
>DATEKS010000095.1:0-22254 GCA_035277325.1 Rhodanobacter sp. | reverse complement strand
TGCCGCGCCTGCGCCTGTCCCGGCCGCCGATGCGGCGCCCGCCGCCGACGCCCTGCCCGCCGGCACCGTGGTGAAGGCGCCGATGGTCGGCACCTTCTACGCCTCGGCCACGCCGGGCGCGCCGCCGCTGGTCAAGGTGGGTCAGCAGGTGAAGGTGGGCGACACGCTGGGCATCATCGAGGCGATGAAGATGTTCAACCAGATCGAGGCCGAGGTGGCCGGCACCGTCAAGGCGATCCTGGTCGAGAACAGCCAGCCGGTGGAATTCGACCAGCCGATGTTCGTGATTGGCTGAGCCCACGACCATGCCGAAACTAGAAAAAGTCCTAATCGCCAACCGCGGTGAGATCGCGCTGCGCGTGCTGCGCGCGTGCCACAGCCTCGGCATCAGGACGGTGGCGGTGCATTCCACCGCCGACCGCAACCTCAAGCATGTCGGCCTCGCCGATGAGGCGATCTGCATCGGCCCCGGCCCGTCCGCCGACAGCTACCTCAACATCCCGCGCATCATCGCTGCGGCGGAGATCACCGACGCCCAGGCGATCCACCCGGGCTACGGCTTCCTCTCCGAGCGCGCCGACTTCGCCGAACAGGTGGAGCAGTCCGGCTTCGTCTTCATCGGTCCCACCGCGGACGTGATCCGCCTGATGGGCGACAAGGTGGAGGCGATCAAGGCGATGAAGGCCGCGGGCGTGCCCTGCGTGCCCGGCTCCGGCGGCCCGCTGGGTGACGACATCGAGACCAACCTGCGCATCGCCCGCGAGATCGGCTACCCGGTGATCATCAAGGCGGCCGGCGGCGGTGGCGGCCGCGGCATGCGCGTGGTGCGCACCGAGGCGCACTTGGGCAACTCCATCGTGATGACCAAGCAGGAGGCCAAGGCGGCCTTCGGCAACGACATGGTCTACATGGAGAAATTCCTGGAGAACCCGCGCCACGTGGAGATCCAGGTGCTGGCCGACGGCCAGGGCAACGCGATCCACCTGGGCGAGCGCGACTGCTCGATGCAGCGCCGCCACCAGAAGGTGGTGGAGGAAGCGCCCGCGCCCGGCATTACGCCGGAACTGCGCGCACAGATCGGCAAGGTCTGCGTGGAGGCCTGTCTGCGCATCGGCTACCGCGGTGCCGGCACCTTCGAGTTCCTGTTCGAGGACGGCCGCTTCTACTTCATCGAGATGAACACGCGCATCCAGGTGGAACACCCGGTGACGGAATTCATCACCGGCGTGGACCTGGTGCGCGAGCAGTTGCTGATCGCCGGCGGCGAGAAGCTGTCGATCAAGCAGGAAGATATCCAGATCAACGGCCACGCCATCGAGTGCCGCATCAACGCCGAGGATCCGGACACCTTCCTGCCCTGCCCCGGCACGGTGAAGCGCTTCGAGGCGCCCGGCGGCCCCGGCGTGCGCGTGGACACCCACCTGTACGACGGCTACCGCATCCCGCCGAACTACGACTCGATGATCGGCAAGCTGATCGTGTACGGCCCCGACCGCACCACCGCGATCGCGCGCATGCGCCTCGCACTGGCCGAGACGGTGATCGAGGGCGTGAAGTGCAACATCCCGCTGCAGCAACGCATCATGGCCGACGTGGGCTTCCAGCACGGCGGCCAGAACATCCACTACCTCGAGAAGCGGATGGCGGAGCAGAAGGAAAAGAGCGCGGGTCACTGAGTCGATGATGCCGGACTGGATCGAGTCGTTTGCCGGTCCGCGCTTTCACGTGTGGGATGCAGTCGTGACTGCATTCCGCCGTGGCATGTGGAATCCACTATGGTTGATTGCGGCAGCCACACTAGTGTTTGCGCTTCGACTCTCAGAGCCACTCTCGCACAGATTTTTTGCGGGCGCTGCCGCGATAGCAATCTCGATCGCGACAGGTCTTCCACTGGCTTGCATGAGCATTGTGGCCGACCCACGCTACCCATTTGGTGATGTACTGAAAGCCACCATGATCTCGGGCTTGTGGGCGGCTCTGTCCATGGCGATCACTTTTATTCTGCGCGCCCGATACTGGGAGCACGCAACCTTTCGGCACGCACTGGATCTAACCGCGGACCTGGGCACCTTAGGCATCATGGCTGGGGTGTGGGCTGGCATCTGCTTCTTCGGCGCGATCCTCTACAGGACCAGCAACAACCTGCGTCGTTTCTAGGCACATCTCCCCCATGCCCTTCCTCGAACTCTCCCTTACCGCCCGCCTCGAACAGCAGCCTCGCGTGGAGGAAGCGCTGGAGGATCTCGGCGCACTGTCGATCACGCTGCGCGACGCCGACGCGGAGACGCCGGACGAGCAGGCGATCTTCGAGCCGGGCGTGGGCGAGCTGCCGCTGTGGCCCACGATCACGCTGAATGCGCTGTTCGACGAACACGCCGACCGCCGCGGCCTCGCCGCTGCGCTCGGCGAGCTTCTGCCGTGGCTGGAACCGGACCAGCTGGATTTCCGCGAAGTGGAAGACCAGGACTGGGAACGCGTGTGGATGGACCAGTACCAGCCGATGGCCTTCGGCCAGCGGTTGTGGATCTATCCGTGGAACATCGAACCGCCCGCGGACGATGAACGCGTGGCGGTGCGCCTCGACCCCGGCCTCGCCTTCGGCAGCGGCACCCACCCCACCACGGCGCTGTGCCTGGGGTGGCTGGACGGGCTTGAGCTGGCCGGCAAGTCGGTGGTCGACTATGGCTGCGGCTCGGGCATCCTCGCCATCGCCGCACTCAAGCTTGGCGCCGCGAGCGCCGTCGGCGTGGACAACGACCCACAGGCGCTGACCGCCTCGCGCGACAACGCCGAGCGCAACGGCGTGGCCGAACGCCTCGCACTGTTCCTGCCCGAGGATCATGCGGGTGAACCGGCCGACATCTTCGTGGCGAACATCCTCGCCGGCCCGCTGGGCGAACTGGCGCCGACCTTCGCCGCGGCCGCAAAACCCGGCGCGCCGTTCGCGATTTCCGGCATCCTCGACGGCCAGCAGGACGAGCTGCTGACGCGCTACGCGGAATGGTTCGACGCGCTGCGCGTGGACACGCTCGACGGCTGGGTGCGCATCAGCGGCAGGCGTCACGGCTGAGCCGCAGCGGCCTGCTAAGCTGACGGCCCGCTCATCGCAACGGCCCGCATGTACACGCAATGCCCCGAATGCCTGTCCGTGTTCTCGCTCGGCGCGCAAGCGCTGGTACAGGCGCATGGCTATGTGATGTGCGGGCATTGCGGCGCCGGCTTCGACAGCCTCGCCACGCTCAGCGAACAGCTGCCACCCGAGCCGTTCCAGGAAATGCCGGTCAACGACCAGGCGTTGGTGCCGCCACGCATCGAGCTGGTGGTGTACCGCCCGAAACCACCGGCTTCCGAGCCCGCAGCGTCGGCGGAAGCGGCGCCGACAGAGGATTTCTCGCAACTGGTGTTCGCACCGCGCTTCGCGAAGAACTCGCGCAAACGCAAACCGCCACAGGCAGGACGCAAGCATCGCGCACACCGCGGCAGTGGAGAGCCCCGGCGCTGGCCGTGGGTGCTGATCTGCGGCCTGCTCGCGCTTGCGCTTGCAACCCAGCTGGCCTGGATCGGTCGGGACACCCTGATTCGTGACCCGCTGCTCGGCGGCTGGTTGCGCGGCATCTGCAACACCTTCGATTGCCGACTGCCGCTGGTCGCTGCCCCTCAGCAGTTGCGCCTGCTAGCCAGCAATGTCGAGACGCACCCCAACGCCGCGCACGCACTGATGATCAGTCTCAGCCTGCGCAACGAGGCCGCGTTCGCGCAGCCCTGGCCGGTAGTGGTGGTAACACTGGAGGACGCGCAGGGACATCGGCTGACGATGCGCCGCCTGCTGCCCACCGACTACCTGGACGACCCCGCCATCCTGGACCGCGGCCTCGCGCCGGGCGCCGCCACGGCGCTGCTGCTGGAGGTGCAAGATCCCGGCGACCAGGCGGTCGCCTACGAGTTCGGCTTCGAGTAACAGGCATCGCCCCCGTGACACCCGTGGCACCCCGCATCGCGGGAAACGCAAGTGCCCCGGTCGCATCTGCGGGTGACACGCAGCACTTAAAATTCGCAGCCCGCACGGGTAGACTCCCTCTCTCCCGTGCGTCGCGATCGGCATGATCGGCATGCACGAAAAGACTGCCGACGCGGTCGCGGAAGACAATCACAAGCAGCGGCCCAAGCAGCCGCGCAAGACACACAGAGGGAAATGTCAGTGAATGCCGTGAGATTGCCAGCCACCGAGGCCATCCGTCCGGTCGCTTCGCAGAGTGCGCTGAGCGAATGCGTCAGCCGCACCGTGCGCCGTTATCTCGCCGACCTCGGCGATGCGGACTGCGGCGAAGGCCTGCATGCGCTGGTGATCCGCGAGGTGGAAGGCCCGTTGCTGCGCGAGGTGCTGGCGTTCCACGACGGCAACCAGAGCCGCGCCGCCGTGGCGCTGGGCATCAACCGCGCCACGCTGCGCAAGAAGCTGGCCGCGCACGGCCTGCTGTAACCCCGCATCTCCGTCATTTGGCCGTCCAAACGACGGCCGCGCCCCGGACTCGGCTATAATCGGCAGCTTTCCCGTCTGGAAACCGCCATGCCCGCCCCCGCCGTCGTCCCCGTCCGCCGCGCCCTGCTCAGCGTTTCCGACAAGACCGGACTGATCGAGCTGGGCCGCCGCCTCGCCACCAAGGGCGTGGAGCTGCTCTCCACCGGCGGCAGCGCCAAGGCGCTGCGCGAGGCCGGCATCGCGGTGAAGGACGTCAGCGAGCTCACCGCCTTCCCCGAGATCATGGACGGGCGGGTCAAGACCCTGCATCCTAAGGTGCATGGCGGCCTGCTGGGCCGGCGCGGCACCGACGACGTAGTGATGGCCGAGCTGGGCATCGAACCGATCGACCTGCTCGTGTTGAACCTCTACCCGTTCGAAGCCACCGTCGCCAAGCCGGACTGCACACTGGAGCAGGCGATCGAGAACATCGACATCGGCGGCCCGGCGATGCTGCGCTCGGCGGCGAAGAACTGGAACGACGTGGGCGTGCTCACCGATCCGGCGCAGTACGACGAGGCGCTGGCGGAAATCGAGCAGCACGATGGCCTTTCGCGTGCCACGCGCTTCAAGCTCGCGGTCGCCGCGTTCAACAACGTGTCGAACTACGACGGCGCGATCAGCGACTATCTCTCGGGCCTCAAACTCGACGATTCCCACGAGGCCATCGCCGGCCACGACGCCTTTCCCGCCCAGGCCAACGGCCGCTTCGTGAAGCTGATGGACCTGCGCTACGGCGAGAACCCGCATCAGCAGGCCGCGTTCTACCGCGACCTGTATCCCGCGCCCGGCACGCTGGCCACGTTCGCGCAGCTGCAGGGCAAGGAACTCTCGTTCAACAACATCGCCGACGCCGACGCCGCGTGGGAATGCGTGCGCGGCTTCGTCAAGCCCGCCTGCGTGATTGTGAAGCACGCCAACCCCTGCGGCGTGGCGGTGAGCCTGGACGGCATCGGCAAGGCCTACGACCTCGCCTATCAGACCGACCCCACCTCGGCCTTCGGCGGCATCATCGCGTTTAACCGCGAAGTGGACGGCGCCACGGCGCAGGCCATCGTGTCGCGCCAGTTCGTCGAAGTGGTGCTGGCACCGTCGTACGGCGATGAAGCGCTGAAGGCCTTCGCCAAGAAGGGCAACGTGCGCGTGCTGGAGATCCCGGTGCCGCCGGGTACCGACCTCGTCGCCGCGCACCCGGGCAACAACGTCAAGCGCGTGGGTTCGGGCCTGCTGATCCAGACCGCCGACACCGGCATGGTCAAGGCCGCCGACCTGAAAGTCGTGACGAAGCTGGCGCCCACGCCCGCGCAGATCGACGACCTGATCTTCGCGTGGAAGGTGGCGAAGTTCGTGAAGTCCAACGCCATCGTCTACGCGAAGGACCGCCAGACCATCGGCATCGGCGCCGGCCAGATGAGCCGCGTCTACAGCGCGAAGATCGCCGGCATCAAGGCCGCCGACGAGAAGCTGGAAGTGCGCGGCTCGGTGATGGCCAGCGACGCGTTCTTCCCGTTCCGCGACGGCATCGACGCCGCAGCCGCGGCGGGCATCAGCGCGGTGATCCAGCCCGGCGGCTCGATGCGCGACGCCGAGGTGATCGCCGCCGCCGACGAGCACGGCATGGCGATGGTGTTCACGGGGATGAGGCACTTCCGCCACTGAAAGTGGCGGAAGTAAATCCAGCGCTCCGTCACTGAAAGTGACGGAAATAAATCTGGTACTCCCACTGCGTTTCTCCCTCTCCCCTTTGGGGCACGCGGGGAGGCGCCATGGATGGCGCCAGCTTTGAGGAGCGAGGAGAGGGCTGGGGTGAGGGCCCGATCTTGCCTCAAGCTCAATCCGCCGGCGCGACATCCCCGTCGTCCGCCGCCTTCGCCGCATCCCGCCGCGCATAACGCCGTGCCAGCACCGCGCACACCATCAGCTGGATCTGGTGGAACAGCATCAGCGGCAGCACGATCATGCCCAGCGGATGACCGGCGAACAGCACCTTCGCCATCGGCACGCCGCTGGCGAGGCTCTTCTTGGAGCCGCAGAACACGATGGTGATCTCGTCCTCCTTGCCGAAGCCCAGCGCCCGCGCACCGTGGCAGGTGGCCAGCAGCGCAAGCGCCAGCAACACCACGCACACCACCACCAGGCCGCCCAGCACCGGCAGCGGCACCTGCTTCCACAGGCCCTCCAGCACCGAGGCGCTGAACGCGGTGTAGACCACCAGCAGAATCGATCCCTGGTCCACCACGCCCACCAGCGGGCGATGCCGCTGCACCCAGCCGCCGATCCAGCGCTGCGCCACCTGCCCTGCCACGAACGGAAGCAACAGCAGGGTCACGATCTCGCCCAGCGCATGCCAGGACATGCCGCCGCCCCCGCGCGACTCCAGCATCGCGCCCACCCACAGCGGCGTGATGAAGATGCCGAGCAGGCTGGAGGCCGAGGCTGCGCACACCGCGGCGGAGACGTTGCCGCGTGCAATCGAGGTGAACGCGATCGACGACTGCACCGTGGACGGCAGCGTGCACAGGAACAGCACGCCCAGGTACAGGCCCGGCGTCACCAGCGGCGCCAGCAGCGGGCGCAGCACCCAGCCCATCAGCGGAAACAGCACGAAGGTGCTGGCCAGCACGGTGAGGTGCAGCCGCCAATGCGTGAGGCCGGCCAGCACCGCCTGCCGCGACAGCTTGGCGCCGTGCAGGAAAAACAGCAGCATGATCGCGCCATCCGTGAGCCGCCCGAATACCGTGGCTCCCGCGCCACGGCAGGGCAGCACGCTGGACAGCAGCACGGTGAGCAGCAGCGCGCAGGTGAAACGGTCGGGCAGGAAGCGGCGGATCATGCGGCACACCGGCAACGGGAAGCATGTATTGCAGCGATGCTTGCCGGGCAAATCAATCCCGCTTGGCACGACCGCGCGACTGCCTGCGCGCATGCCACCGCGACGACGCGCCGTTGAACCGCCGGCGCGCATGCTGTGCGGAGATGCCCACGGAGATCCACGCGATGCGCTACGAACTGTATTACTGGTCCGGCATCCAGGGCCGCGGCGAATTCGTGCGGCTGGCACTGGAAGATGCCGGCGCCGACTACGTCGACGTGGCGCGCGAACAAGGCGACGCGGCGATCATGCCCTTCCTGCATGGCGAACGCGCCGGCCTGCGCCCATTCGCGCCGCCCTTTCTCAAGGCCGGCCGCATCATGGTGGCGCAGACCGCGCTGATCCTCGACTGGCTTGGCCCGCGACTGGGGCTGCTGCCCGAGGGCGCGACGGCGCGCCTGCAGGCGCGCCAGCTGCAGCTCACCATCAGCGACTTCGTGGTGGAAGTGCACGACACCCATCACCCGCTCGGCGCCAGTCTCTACTACGAACAACAGCGCGACGCGGGGCGCCTGCGCGCGGCCGATTTCCGCAAGCAGCGGCTGCCGAAATTCCTGGGATGGTTCGAGGACGCGCTGGCGCGGAACGGCGGCCGGCATGCGCTGGGGGCGCACTCGTACGTGGATCTGTCGTTGTTCCAGCTCGCTGCCGGGCTCGACTACGCCTTCCCGCACGCGATGCGCCGGCAGTGGCCGAAACTGCCGCGGCTGCGTGCGCTGGCCGAACGCGTGGCGGCGCGGCCGCGCGTGGCCGCCTATCTTGCCTCGCCGCGCCGCCTGCCATTCAACGAGGACGGCATCTTCCGGCATTACCCCGAACTGGATGCGGCGCGCTGACGCGGATCAGTGGTCGCCTTGATCCCCGTTGTCCTGCGTGGGCTTCTTGCCGCCGCCCCATTCCAGGATCTTGTACATCACCGGACGCACCGGCGGCGCGCCTTCGGTGGCGCGCATCACGCCATTGGAGTCCACCGTGTAGGTGTAGGACAGGCCGTTCTTCTGGGTGACCACCACCATGTAGACGCGGCCGTTGCGGCGGTATTCCTGGTACACCGCATCGCCCTCGGTGTGCACGGTGACATCGTCTGCCGGCGAACTGCGCTGGGCGCTCTGCGGTGCGCTCTTGTCGCCCGGCAGCGCGGGCAGCGGGATCGGCTTGCCCGGCAACGGCGTCGCGGTGACCTCGGCCGGCGTGCTCCCGCTGGTGCTGGCGGGCGCGGCCTGGTCGGGCGGCGCCACCGCCTTCGTGCCCGGATCGTTCATGCCCGGCGGTGGCGGTACCGGCGCGAACTTCGGTGGCTGCGGGCTGGTGGACTGTGCGCAAACCGGCAACGCGACGAAGGCAGTGAGGGCAAGCAGGCAGGCGACAGGTTTCATGACGGCAACCTCGTTGGGGGGCCGAAGCATAACAGCGTGCCTGCAGCCTGCCCGTGAACCGCGCCCTGCCCGTCGCGTGCCAGAATGGACGCATGCCCAAGCTCATCCTGATCGACGGTTCCTCCTACCTCTATCGCGCCTTCCACGCGCTGCCGCCGCTGACCAATGCGCAGGGCGAACCCACCGGCGCGCTGTTCGGCGTGGTCAACATGCTGCGCGCCACGCTGAAGGCGAAGCCCGACTACGTCGCCTTCGTCAGCGACGCTTCCGGCCCCACCTTCCGTGACACGATGTACGAGCATTACAAGGCGAACCGCCCGCCGATGCCGGATGATCTTCGCGCGCAGATCGAACCGATGCTGGCGATCGTGGGTGCGCAGGGTTTTCCCATCCTGCGCGTGTCGGGGGTGGAGGCCGACGACGTGATCGGCACGCTCGCCGTGCAGGCGCAGCAGGCCGGCATCGAGGTGGAAATCTCCACCGGCGACAAGGACATGGCCCAGCTGGTCGGCCCCGGCGTCACCCTGGTCAACACCATGACCAGCACCACGATGGGTCGCGAAGGGGTGATCGAGAAATTCGGCGTGCCGCCGGAACGCATCGTCGATTACCTCACCCTGGTCGGCGACAGCGTGGACAACGTGCCCGGCGTGCCCAAGTGCGGCCCCAAGACCGCGGCGAAATGGCTGGCCGAATACGGTTCGCTGGACGGCGTGATCGCGAACGCCGACCAGGTGGGCGGCAAGATCGGCGAGAGCCTGCGCGCCGCGCTGCCGCAGTTGCCGCTGTCGCGCGAACTGGTGACGATCAAGACCGACGTGGCGCTGGACCTTGGTCCCGCCGATCTCGCGCTGCGCGAAGCCGATGTGACGGCGCTGCGCGAGCTTTACACGCGCTACGAGTTCAAGGCGGCGCTGAAGGATCTCGATGCTTCACTCCCCTCTCCCGACGGGAGGGGGGCTGGGGGTGAGGGTACGAACGAAGCGCAAGGCTCGACCGAACCCTCACCCCAACCCCTCTCCCACGGGGAGAGGGGCGCTGTTTCCGGCACCGATGCCCTGTCTGCAAACCTCGCCGCACAAGGCGAATACGAACTCGTCACCACGCAGGCGCAACTCGACGCCTGGCTGGACAAGCTGTGCGACGCACCACTGATCGCCTTCGACACCGAGACCACGGCGCTCGACCCGATGCAGGCCGACATCGTGGGCCTGTCGCTGGCGGTGGAACCCGGCAAGGCCTGCTACGTCCCGCTGGCGCACGACTACCCCGGCGCGCCCGCGCAGCTGCCGCGCGACGCGGTGCTCGCCGCGCTGAAGCCGGTGTTCGAGGACGCGGACCGGCCCAAGCTGGGCCAGCACGCGAAGTACGACATCAACATCCTGTCGCACTACGGCATCGCGGTGGCGGGCGTGCGCCACGACACCATGCTGGAATCCTACGTGTGGAACGCCACCGCCACGCGCCACGACATGGATTCGCTCGCGAAGCGCTACCTCGGCTACGACACCGTGAAGTACGAGGAGGTGGCCGGCAAGGGCGCGAAACAGATTCCGTTCTCGCAGGTGGACCTGGACACCGCCTGCCGCTACGCCGCCGAGGACGCCGACGTCACCCTGCGCCTGCACCACGCGCTGTGGCCGAAGCTGGAAAGCGTGCCCAGCCTGCGCAAGGTGTACGAGGAGATCGAGATCCCGCTGGTGCCGGTGCTGGCCGGCATGGAGCAGCGCGGCGTGCTGATCGACGTGGACGAGTTGCGCAAACAGAGCCAGCAGCTCGGCAAGCGCATGCTGGAACTGCAGCAGCAGGCCTGGAAGGAAGCTGGCCGCGAGTTCAACCTCGATTCGCCCAAGCAGTTGCAGGCGATCCTGTTCGACGAACTGGGCCTGCCCGCCCGCCTCAAGACACCCACCGGCCAGCCCTCGACGAACGAGGAAGCATTGGAGGCGATCGCCGACGCGCACGCATTGCCGAAGCTGATCCTCGACTACCGCGGCCTGGCCAAGCTGCGCTCCACCTATACCGACAAGCTGGCCGGCACGGTGAACCCGCGAACCGGCCGCGTGCACACCAGCTATCACCAGGGCGCGGTGGCCACCGGGCGCATTTCCTCCACCGATCCGAACCTGCAGAACATCCCGGTGCGCACCGAGGAAGGCCGCCGCATCCGCCAGGCCTTCATCGCACCGCCGGGCTGGAAGGTGATGGCGGCGGACTACTCGCAGATCGAGTTGCGCATCATGGCCCACCTGTCCGGCGACGAGGGCCTGCTGAAGGCCTTCCACGAAGGTGGCGACGTGCACCGCGCCACCGCCGCCGAGGTGTTCGGCCTCAAGCCCGAGGAGGTGACCGCCAACCAGCGCCGCGCCGCCAAGGCGATCAACTTCGGCCTGATGTACGGCATGAGTGCGTTCGGCCTCGCCCGCCAGCTCGGCATCGACCGCGGCGAGGCCGGCGAGTACATGGCGCGCTATTTCGCCCGCTACCCCGGCGTGCACGCCTTCATGGAAGCCACCCGCGAACAGGCCCACCGCGACGGCTACGTGGAAACCATCTTCGGCCGCCGCCTGTACCTGGAGAACCTGCAGTCCCGCAACCAGGCCCATCGCGCCGGCGCCGAGCGCGCCGCGGTGAACGCGCCGATGCAGGGCAGCGCCGCCGACATCATCAAACGCGCGATGATCGCCGTGGCCGCCTGGCTCAAGGACCGCGACGACGCCCACATGCTGATGCAGGTGCACGACGAACTGGTATTCGAAGTGCGCGCTGACGCGGTTGACGAGGTGCGCGAAGGAGTGCGCGAGCGCATGCAGGGCGCCGCGAAACTGGCCGTGCCACTGCTGGTCGACGTGGGCGTGGGCGCGAACTGGGACGAGGCGCACTGAGCCCATCCTTTGTTGCATTTCCGTGAAATGAATCGGATCTGAGCTTTTTTGCCCCGGCTGTAGAACTTTTCCGGATTCGTGCGTTCTCAGTCATCGGATGCACGCAACGGCATCCACGGCTGGTCACCTCCCTGGACAGCCACCCGGACGCGGAACCTCTCCCCTGGGTTTCCGCCTCCCCCGGCCCCGAAGGCACCCCCTGGCCTTCGGGGCCACTTTTTTTGTGGATTGATTCATGCGTTCGTCCATGAGCGCGAAAATCACGTGGGTGGCCATCCATGGCCGCAGCCTTCAACTTGTGCGCTCGTCCCTGAGCGCAAAGCGAAGGTCAAAAAGCGGCCATCCATGGCCGCACTCTTCAAAAAGAGCCGTTCCACCCCCGGCGCCTTGTCCAGATCACTCTGCACTTCATCTGTACGGGTCGGCCCGGCATACTCGTAGCCCGCTCCATCGCCGGAAGAACCCATGCGCTTCGCACTGATCGTCGTTGGCCTGGTCCTGCTGGTCGCGGGCCTGTGGGTGGTGTTCGGCCACGGCAGCTACCAGACCACCGATACCCTGGTGCAGCTCGGATCGGCCAAGCTCACCGCCACGCACGACAAGGCCTTCCCGCAATGGCTGGGCATCGCCGGCATCGTGGTGGGTGCGTTGCTGGCACTGGGCGGCTTCCTCGGTAAGGGGCGATAGCCACCCGTTACAATGGGTGCGATGGATGTCTCGCACCTGATCGATTCGCTCAACGACGCGCAGCGCGAAGCCGTCTGCGCCCCGCCCGGCCACTACCTCGTCCTCGCCGGCGCCGGCTCCGGCAAGACCCGCGTGCTCACCCACCGCATCGGCTGGCTGATGCAGGTGGAGCGCGTGCCGCCGTGGGCGATCCTCGCCGTCACCTTCACCAACAAGGCCGCGGGCGAGATGCGCGGGCGGCTGGACAGCCTGATCCCCGGCGGCACCCACGGCCTCACCGTGGGCACCTTCCACGGCATCGCCCACCGCCTGCTGCGGCGGCACTGGCGCGAGGCCGGCCTGCCGGAAGGCTTCCAGATCCTCGACGCCGACGACCAGCAGCGGCTGGTGAAGCGCGTGGTCGCCGGGCTGGGGCTGGATGAGGCGCGCTTCCCGCCACGCCAGGCCACCTGGACCATCAACGGCTGGAAGGACGAGGGCAAGCGCCCCGACGCCATCGAGCACCGCGACCACCCCGTCACGCACACCCTGGTGCGCATCTACCAAGCCTACGAGGATGCCTGCCGCCGCGCGGGCCTGGTCGATTTCGCCGAACTGCTGCTGCGCGCCCACGAGCTGTGGCTGAAACACCCCGCCGTGCTGGAGCACTACCAGAACCGCTGGCGGCACCTGCTGATCGACGAGTTCCAGGACACCAACACGCTCCAGTACGCGTGGATCCGCGTGCTCGCCGGCGACACCGGCAAGGTGTTCGCGGTGGGCGACGACGACCAGAGCATCTACGGCTGGCGCGGCGCGAAGGTGGAGAACATGCAGCAATTCCTGCGCGACTTCCCCGGCGCGCGCACGATCAAGCTGGAACAGAACTACCGCTCCACCGCCACCATCCTGAAGGCCGCCAACCACGTGATCGCGCGCAACGGCGGCCGCCTCGGCAAGGAATTGTGGACGGCCGGCGGCGAGGGCGAGCGCATCGCGCTGTACGCCGCCTACAACGAGCAGGACGAGGCGCGCTTCGTCATCGAGCGCATCCGCGAATACATCGCCGAGCACGGCAATGCGCGCGACTGCGCCATCCTCTACCGCTCCAACGCGCAGTCGCGCAATTTCGAGGAACAGCTCACCCAGCGCAGCATCCCCTACCGCGTCTACGGCGGCCAGCGTTTCTTCGAGCGCGCCGAGATCAAGGACGCGCTGGCCTACCTGCGCCTCACCGCCAACCGCCACGACGATGCCTCCTTCGAGCGCGCGGTGAACACCCCGCCACGCGGCATCGGCGACCGCACGCTCGACGTGCTGCGCCGCCGCGCCCGCCACGACGGCAGCTCGCTGTGGGAAGCCGCCGTCGTCGAGCTCACCGGCAGCGAACTGGCCGGCCGCGCGAAGAACGCGGTGAAGGGTTTCCTCACGCTGATCGACGGCATGGCCCACACCTTTTCTCCCTCTCCCCTCCGGGGAGAGAGTCGGGGTGAGGGGGCGGACTTGCCGGAAACTCTCGCTCCGGACAGCCCCGCACCCAGCCCTCTCCCCGAAGGGGAGAGGGCTTCAACGCTCCCCCTCGCTGAACAGATCGACCACGTGCTCACCCACACCGGCCTGCGCGACCACTACGAGAAGGACAGCCGCGGCAACGGCGAGGCACGCATCGAGAACCTCGACGAGCTGGTCAACGTGGCCAGCCGCTTCGAGCGCACGCAGGAAGACATCGACGCCGGCCTGGACGAACTCGCCGCCTTCCTCTCGCACGCCGCGCTGGAAGCCGGCGAGGGCCAGGGCGAGGCCTGGGACGACTGCGTGCAGTTGATGACACTGCATTCCGCCAAGGGCCTGGAGTTCCCGCTGGTGTTCCTGGTGGGGCTGGAGGAAGGCCTGTTTCCCAGCCAGCGCTCCACCGAGGACGAGGGCCGGCTGGAAGAGGAACGCCGCCTCGCCTATGTGGGCATCACCCGCGCCCGCGAACGCCTCGTCATCAGCTACGCCGAATCGCGCCGCATGCACGGCACCGAAATGCTGGCCCGCCCCTCGCGCTTCCTCGCCGAGATGCCCGCCGAACTGATCGACGAAGTGCGCCCCCGCGTGCAGGTGAGCCGGCCGCTCTATGCCGGTGCCAGCCGCCACATCGACCACGCCCCCCTGCAGGAAGACCTGCCGGTCAAGCTGGGCCAGCGCGTCAGCCACCCCAGCTTCGGCGAAGGCGTGGTGGTCAGCGCCGAAGGCAGCGGCGCGCACACGCGGCTGCAGGTGAACTTCGCGGACGCGGGCAGCAAATGGCTGGTGGCGGCGTACGCGAATCTCACGCCCCTGTAGCCGTGTCGATTCCAGGCCGCAGCAAGGCCGCCGATACCGGAAAGCAGGCTCCGTTCCCGCCGTTTCCGACCGCGCCTGTTTGGGCGGCCAAACCTGCCGACCGGGCCTTGCCAAGGCGCCGGAATACGGGGAGGATGCCGGCAATCGCGCCTTCCTGCGTTCTGGCTGAAAGGAGGATTGCATGGATGTCGTGATCGTCGACGACCAGGCTTCGGCCCGCACGATGCTTCGCCATATCGTGCAGGACATCGGGCCGCAGCTCGTCGTGCACGATTTCGGCGTGCCCCAGGAGGCGCTGGACTGGTGCGAGGACAACCGCCCCGACCTGCTGCTGCTGGACTACCGCATGCCGGGCATGGACGGGCTGGAGCTGGCCAAGGCCTTCCGCAAACCGCTGCGGAACCGGGACGTGCCCATCGTGCTGGTCACGGTGGTGGGCGACGAACCGATACGACAGGCGGCGCTGGATGCCGGCGTGATCGATTTCCTGGTCAAGCCGATCCATCCACGCGAGCTGCGCGCGCGTTGCCGCAACCTGCTGCAGTTGCGCCAGCAGTCGGAGTCGATCAAGCAACGCTCGCTGTCGCTGGAGCAGCGACTGCTGGCCAGCATGCACGAAGTCGAGGAACGCGAACGCGAAACGCTGTCGCGGCTGGCGCGGGCCATCGAACTCCGCGATGCCGGCACCAGTGCCTACCTCGAGCGCATGTCGCATATAGCCGGACTGATCGCGGAGGGTCTGGGGCTGCCGGAGGAGCAGGTGCGCATGATCGAGCTGGCCGCGCCGCTGCACGATATCGGCAAGATCGCCATTCCCGACGCGATCCTGATGAAGCCGGGCCCGCTGAACGCGGAGGAACGTTCGCGCATGCAGCAGCACCCGCGCATCGGCTATGAGCTGCTGCAGGACAGCCAGAGCCGCTTCATCCAGGCGGGTGCGCAGATCGCGCTGCGCCACCACGAGCACTGGGACGGCACGGGCTACCCGGACGGACTGGCGGGCGAGCAGATCCCGATCGAGGCGCGCGTGACCACCGTGGCCGACGTGCTGGATGCCCTGCTGTCGCCGCGCCCGTACAAGGAGGCCTGGAGCATCGAGCGCTCGCTCGAATTCGTCGGCACGCAAAGCGGCGCACTGCTGGACCCGGCCTGCGTGCGTGCCCTGATGGACAACCTGCCGCAACTGCACGGCATCTGCGAACGCTACTCCCATGTTCCGCTCCATCGCGACTGGCGTTGACGGCACGCGCCCGGCCCTGGCCTGGGTGCGCCTGCGGCTGCGCGGGCGCAGGGACAGCGAGCACGCGCAGGTGTTCGTGCGCATCGCGATCACCTTGCTGTTCTCCATCTATCTCGGCTGGAAGGTGGGTTGGGGAAACGACAGCCCGGCGCTGTTCTCGACCTGGCTGATCCTGCTCGGGGAACTCGGCCTGTCGATCGGCCTGCTGGTCGCGATCCTCGTGGCGCCGCAACCGTCACCGTTGCGGCGCTGGCTCGGGATGCTGGCCGACTATGCGGCGATCGGCGGGGTCATGTTCCTGCAGGGCGAGTCGGCCTCCCCGCTGTACGCGGTGTACCTGTGGGTTTCGATCGGCAATGGCATGCGCTACGGGCCGAGCTACCTGTACGCCTCCACCGCGCTGGCCGCGCTGTCGTTCGCGGTGATGATGACGTCCACGCCCTACTGGCTGCAGAACAGCTACCTGTCCTGGGGCCTGCTGCTGGGCCTGGTCGCGGTGCCGTTGTACTTCGCCGCCCTGCTCAAGGCGCTGACCGCCGCGATCGAGGAGGCCCGCCGCGCCAACCTGGCCAAGAGCCGCTTCCTCGCCAACATGAGCCACGAGTTCCGCACGCCGCTGAACGGACTCTCGGGCATGTCGGAACTGCTGGCGAGCACCCGGCTGGATGCGGAGCAGCGCGGCTACCTGGAGACCATCCAGGCCGCCAGCCGCTCGCTGCTGGCGCTGGTGGAGGACGTGCTGGACATCTCGGCGATCGAGGCCGGCAAGCTGCGGCTGAAGCAGGAAAGCTTCAACCTGAACGAGCTGCTGGAACAGATCAACCTGATGCTGCGCCCCGAAGCGCGTTCGAAGCGGCTGGACTACGCGGTGACGGTGATGCCGGAAGTCCCGGTGCAACTGCGCGGCGACGCCCAGCACCTGCAGCAGGTGCTGGTGAACCTGCTGAGCAATGCGATCAAGTTCACCGCCTCGGGCGAAGTCCACCTCACGGTGGCGAAATCGGGCACAGCCGTGATCGGTGCCTCACAGGTGCGCCTGCGTTTCACGGTGACGGATACGGGCATCGGCATTCCCGCGTCGGCACGCGCAAGGCTGTTCGAGGCTTTCGAGCAAGCCGACAACAGTCTGGCCCGCAAGCACCAGGGCAGCGGACTGGGGACCACGATCGCCAAGGGCCTGACCGAGGCCATGGGAGGATCGATCGGGTTCGAAAGCCATGAGAACGTCGGCAGCAGCTTCTGGGTCGAGCTGCCATTCGATCTCGCCATCGAGTCCGTGCGCGCATCCAGCGGCAGTGCATCGGCGACCGCGGACGTGCGCATGGCGCCCGCGCCGTCGACTGCGCACAACATCATCGCCTTTACCGATCCGTTCTCGCGCCATCGCGCGCGGATCAAGTCGGCGCGCATCCTGGTCGCCGACGACCATGCCGCCAATCGCCTGCTGCTGCAGGGCATCTTGCAGAAGGCCGGGCACCGGGTGATGACAGTGGACGACGGCGAAGTCGCGCTCGATGCCTTGGCGGGCGGCGGCTTCGAACTGGCGCTGCTGGATCTGCACATGCCGTCGCTGAGCGGCATCGACCTGCTGCGTCAGCTGCGTGTGATGGAGGCGGGCTCGCGTACCCGTACCCCGGTGGTGATCGTCAGTGCCGATGCCACCCCTGAATCGGCGCAGGTTTGCCGAAACGCAGGCGCGCGCGCATTCATCACCAAGCCCTTTGCCGCCGCCAGGCTGCTCGATGCCATCGCGGCGATCCTGAACGGCGGCGACGGCGAGGAACAGGCCAGCCCCCAGCCAGTCGCGCATGCCTCATCCGCGGAAGTACTGGACCCGTCAGTGCTGGACGAACTCGCATCGCTCGGGATGGGCAAGACCTTCGAGGCCGACTTCATCGGCCAGTGCATTACCGACGCGCGAGTGGCGCTGGCAAAGATGCGCCAGACCGGGGCAGAGGGCGACTGGGAACAGTTCCGCGACCATGCCCATGCCATGAAGGGGATTGCCGGCAATCTTGGCCTGGTGCAGTGCGCCGGCCTGAGCGGCGCACTGATGCGGATGACAGCCTTCGAGCTGGAACGCGACTGGCGGCGCCATTGCGAGAGCCTGACCCAGCGCCTGCACGACGGCGAACAGGCGTTGCAGGCGCGCGGGAGCTGGACACCCGCGCGCGAGGACAACCCGCGGCAGCCATGATCAGGCCTGCGCGGCGGCGGGTTCGCCGTGTCGGCGGTACTGCGCGCGCACCAGCCGCTCCATGGTCCGCAGCGACTTCTCGCCGAGCTGCAGCGCGGTATCCACCCAGATCTCGGTGATCGCCATCATCTCCTCCAGCGTCACCGGCTGCGCCAGCGCCCGCACCCGATGCATGGCCATGCGCGCATGGGGGATGCGGCGGTTGCCGCGGATCACTTCCTCGACCGCCTGCACGCCCTGCCCGCGCGGGGCCAGCACGTCCACCAACCCCATCTTGTAAAGCTCTTCGCTGGACAGGACATCGCCGCTCAGCATCAGCTGTTCGGCCTTGTGCGGCGGGATGCGCTTGCACAGGAATGAGTAGGCACCCATCCCCGGGAACAGGTCGAACAACACCTCCGGCAAGCCCATGCCGACGCCCTCCTCCGCCACGATGGTGTGGCAGCTCAGCGCGACTTCAAAGCCGCCGCCCAGTGCATCGCCCTGCACCAGCGCGATGCTGTGCGCATCGGCATCGAGACCGGCATGGAAGGCATGCACGCCGCGCACGCACTGCCGGGCGTAGGTCAGCAGGGCAGGACGGTTCTGCTGGCGGATCGCGTTGCAGAAGTATTCGAGGTCGCCACCGAGGTTGAACGCGTCGCAGTCGGAAGCGAGCACCACATGCCGCAGCCCGGCTTCGCCAAACATGCGTTCCCGGCGCAACCGGTCGCCCAGGACGTTCTGGTACTGAAGGATGTCGGCAACCAGTGCCGGCTTGAAGCAGGCGCGACCGGGCGAGGTAGCCAGATCGGCGTGCATGTGGCACCAGTGCACGGCGGCATCTGCGCTCTCGGTGATGCGCAGGGTGGGGTAACGGGGGACAGAAGCAAGCTTCTCCAGGATCGCGGTAGCCATGGTCGCTCCAGACGGGTAATGCCAGCCCGGGCCGCGACCGGCGGGGTACGGAAGAACGTCAAGAGGGCCCGGAGGCCTCTATGCACCTAAACAGCCGGAAGTGCAAGGAAAAAACCGACTCCGGGAGCCGCATGCCCCGAACCGGAAAGGCAGTGAATCCGGCGGCGCGGACTATCGCTGCGGCCGTCCATCGCTCGACGGCGTGCCTTGCCAAGGCGCTGGCGACGGCTTGGCCAGCCCGCCACGCACGGCAGCCTGTTCGCAGCTCGCCATGAATGCATCGCGCTGCCTGTCCAGCCTCGTGGGGCCCCCTCATCGGGAGGCAAGGCCGGAGGGCTCCGGCCTTGCCTGGGCAGGCATTCCCGCCTTGTCTCCCGTCAGACGACGCCTACTGGCAGGTGGAGAACTTGAACGAGGCGATTCGCGTGTTCCAGTTGAACGCCCCGGTGTTCTTCAGGTACTCGTTGGTGTACCAGAACGTGCAGTCGTCGACCGGGTCAATGCTCATCGAGCTGTAGTCGCCCCAGCGCGAGAGGTTCTGGCCACTCTGGGCGCCGGTGCCCGCGATGATGCTGCTCTCGGCATCCATGGTGTTCAGCGGGTCGGACACCAGGCGACCGGTGTAGCGGATCGCCGGATAGATCGAACTGCTGGACACGCTGTAGCCCAGCGCCATGTCGCCCAGCTTGTCCATCGCCACCGAGCCCATCCAGCGGTAGTTGCTGTCCGGCGCGTAGGTGGACTGCTGGTACACCGTGGGCGTGCCGGCACCGGGATTGCGGATCTCATACCAGCGCACGCCGGTGTAGGGATTCTTCCGCGTGGTGCCGACCTTCACCGAATGGCTCACCACCAATGACTCGTAGCTGCCGAAATTGCGGTAGGCCAGCCGGAACATCAGGCGGTCGCCCAGCGAGTCGAGCTTCTGGCGGGTCCCGGATTGCGGCACGCAGACACCACCGCCGCACGCCTCGGCGAACGAGGCCACCGGAACGTTGACCGGCCCGCTCAGGGTGGTGTTGGCCGGATTGCTCCAGTCCACGTGGAACTTCCACAGGTTGAGCGAGTTGCTGCCGAAGTTCATCAGGTAGTTCGGCGAACCCGCCGGCGGGGCGGTGGCGCCATCCAGGTCGGCCGGCAGCACGCCGCCGTAGCTGGACGACAGCTGGAAGCATTGCTGGGTCGCGGCCTGGCCGTTCAGCATCGCGCTGCGATCGTAGGCGCACAGATCGGCACCCACGAAGCTGTTGCCGCTGAACATGTTGAAGGTTTCGTAGTACGCGTCCGGCCAGACGCCCATCTTCGGATAGTCGGGGAAGTTGCTGTAGGTGAACGCGTAGCGGTACCAGGCGCCGGTGGCGTCGCTGGTGGCCGAGACCGCCACGCACTGCAGGTAGGGCGTGGTGCTCACCGAGAACTGCGAGACCACCCAGCGGCCGGCGGCCTTGTCGTAGACCACTACCGCGTCGCCGTCGTTGTTCGTCTCGCAGCCGCCGCCGAAACCCTTCCACAGCGCATTGGTGGACACCGGTCCATAGACGATCGCGCCGGTGGACTTGCTCCATACGCCGAAAGCGGTGTTCACGATCTGCACGAACTGGGTGGCGCCCGCCGCGCCATTGGTGTCCGGCGGCGCGCTGTTGACGGTGAACGTGCCCTGCGGTCCGCTGAAGCCTTCGCCGATTCCGTCGAAGCCCGCGCCGAACGTCGGTGCCTGCAGGCCGCTGGTGCTGCTCTGCACGGCGCCGTCGACCGCGCTCCTCGGCGTCAACGGCAACGGCCGCGCCGGATGCGCCACGCCCCGCATGAACTGGTCCGAGCTCATGCTCGGCACCGCTGCACGCAGGGACGGCAGCGTATCGTGCCTGACCTCGTTGGCGACCTTGACGCCGTTGCCCGCGTGCGCCGGCAGAACGCACGCAAGACCCGCGGCCACGCTCAGCCCGAGACTGAGCCTCCTCATGATGCGATTGGACATGTTTTTACCCCTCAGCAGTTGTAACTACGTAACGGAAGTTTCGAATTACCGTGCTGCTTTCGTGGTGCCATGCCATGACGCATGCGGAAGCCTGTGCATGTCGCATGCGTTCACGCCCCCTGGGCGGTGATGCGGCGAGCCGTGCAGACCAGCCCGTCCGTTGCAGGCCAGCCGGCCTGCCGCGAACCGGACACCGCATGGGCGCCCGGTTCGCGGACCCTGCGAGGAACGGCGTAACCGCCCTGCTGTCCGGCGAGTCGGTCCGGGCCCAGGCAGCCATCGCAGGTCGCCCGAGCCGGTGGATCATCCTGCAGGCCGGTACCCGTTTCCAGCACCGGAGAACTCAATCGTGACCTGTGCCAGGCGGGTTCACGCCGGCATCACGCACGGCGACGATATGCAGCGGCCACCCTTCACAGGCATGGGGTTCTGGCTCTGTCGATGAACGCGGCTCGGGCAAGCACAGGACGTGCCGGACCGCCGCATCCTGATCGGGAACACCTACAGCCGTCCGCGTTCGCCCGATCCCGACGTCCGGCGGCTCAATGGTGAAACCGGGGTCCCAGTTGGCGAACCGGAACCACTCTAGCTCCGCAGCCGCGGCACCCCGTGCTCGTCGCGCTCCTCCACCGCGATGGCGCTGGTGTCGATCACGCCGCGGGTCTGGCCTGGCGCCTGGTGCACGACTTCGCCGCGGGCCATCGCCAGTGCGTTGCGGTAGCAGCGTTGTGCCTGGACGGCATCGCCCTGGCCTTGCCAGGCGTCGCCCAGCGCCTCCCACGCGCCAGCGCCGGGCTCCAGCGCCAGCGAGCGCTCAAGGTACTGGCGGGCCTTGCCCCAGAGTTTCGAACGCACGCAGATGCGGCCTAGGGCGAGCAGCAGCGCAGGATCGTTGGGGTGCTGGTCGAGCCAGCTCTCGGCGCGGCGCAGGCGGGCGTCGAGGTCGCCGCCGGCGAGCACGCCGTAGGCTTCCACCAGGTCCGGCGACCATTCGCGGCGCAGCGCGGATTCGAGCTCGTCCATCGCGGGCAGCACCAGGCCGAAGCCGGCGGCGCGGCGCGCGTAGGCGTCGATGGCGGCGGGGGCGCGGCGCTGGGCCTTGGGCAGTTGCGACCACAGCGTGTTGAGCACGGCGCCGGCGGGGGTGGCGTCGATGGCGGCGACCAGCACTCTGGCCTCGAGCGCGGTGTAGCCGCGCGTGCCGAGCGCGCCGCTCTTCTGCAGCGGCTCCAGCGTGGCGAGCGCACGGCGGGTGTCGCCCGCGGCCAGCGCGGAGAGCGCCAGTTCGCGCCAGCC
>DATEKS010000094.1:0-31658 GCA_035277325.1 Rhodanobacter sp. | reverse complement strand
GTTGACCAGGATGTCCACACCGCCGTGCTCGCGTTCGAGGCGGCCGATCAGCGTGGCGCAGGCGTCGTGGTCGCTGACGTCCATCGCTTCGTGGCCGATCGCGTCGCCGAACCCGGCGGTGGCTTCGTGGAAGGCGGCAAGACGTGCCTCACTGGCGGGCAGGTCGGCGGCGACCACGCGGCGGCCTGACTGGGCCAGCTGACGGCAGATCTCGGTGCCGAGGCCGCCGAGGCCGCCGGTGACCAGCGCTAGGCGGGATGGGGAGGGCGTGCTCATGGGGAACTCCATTTTGGCGATCGTCCCTGATCGCGAAAACCACGCAGGCGGCCATCCATGGCCGCGCTTTCAAATAAAACGCGCCGCTCTAGGCGGCGCGTGATGTGGAGGTAAGGGTGGCTTCAGCCGGTCTTCTTGTGGCCGCCGCGGCTACCGCCCTGCGGGTTGATCTGCGCGGCGGCGTCGAGCAGGCCGCGCTGCATGGTCTTCCACGCGTCCATGTTGCGTTCGGTCAGCTCGTTCACCATCGCCCACGGGGTCTGGCCCATCAAGCTGTTGAGCTGGGTGCGGAACTGCTGTTGCTGGTCGAGGAAGACCTGCAGGCTGCGCTCCAGGTACGGACCCATGAAGCCCTGCAGGGAATCGCCGTAGAAGCGGATGATCTGGCTGAGCAGCTGGGGCGACAGCATCGGCTGCCCCTTCTCCTCGTGCTCGGAGATGATCTGCAGCAGCACGGAGCGGGTGAGATCCTCGCCGGTCTTGGCATCGCGGACTTCGAAGTCCTCGTTGTCCAGCACCAGCTGGCGCACCTCCTCCAGCGTGATGTAGCTGGAGATCTCGGTGTCGTAGAGCCGGCGGTTCGGGTACTTTTTGATGGTGCGCTTGGTTTGTGCCATGCAACGAAGCTAGCAGAGAATATTGCGCCGCACCAGTAGACCACTGGCATGCATGCTGCAGAATTGGTCTGCTCCGGCATGTGCCGTGGCGCGGCGATGTGCGCCGCAGTGGTCTGCAGCAAAGCCCGCTGCCGGCTCAGTGCCCCATGGCCCCGCCGGCGCTGCCGAACGGTGGCTTGGCGAACCACAGGATCGGGATCAGCAGCAGGAACAGCACCGCGCAGCCCCAGAACACGTCGTTCACCGCCAGGGTGAGCGCCTCGCGGTTCACCAGCTGGTCGATCAGGCCCAGGCTCTGCTGGTGCGGCATGCCGTGGTGCGCCAGGTCCTGCAGGAACTGGGTGGCCGCAGGATGGCCGGGACTGACGTTCTCGGTGAGGTTGGCATGGTGCAGCTCGCTGCGGTGCTGCCACAGCGTCACCGTGATCGCGGTGGACATGCTTGAGCCCATGGTGCGGCAGAAGTTGGACAGGCCCGAGGCGCTGGCGATCTCCGAGGCGGGCAGGCCGGCGAGGTAGATCTGGTTCAGCGGGATGAAGAAGCAGGGGATCGCCAGGCCCATCACGAAGCGTGGCAATACCAGTGTGCTGAACGAGGCATTGCTGTCGAAGCTGGCGAACCAGTACGACGTGAGCGCGAAGATCACGAACGCGAAGGTCACCACCGCGCGCAGTTCCAGCTTGTCCATGTTCTTGCCCAGCACCGGCGACAGCAGGAAGGCCAGCACGCCCACCGGTGCTGTGGCCAGGCCGGCCCAGGTGGCGGTGTAGCCCAGGTCGATCTGCAGCCACAGCGGGAACACCACGTTGATGCCGAAGAACGCGAACATGCCCAGCGTCAGCGCCACCACGCCCACGGTGAAGTTGCGCTGCTTGAACAGCGAGAGGTCGATCACCGGGTGCTTGGCGTGGATCTCCCATACCACCAGGAAGGTAAGGCAGACCAGGGCGGTGATGCCCAGCGTGAGGATCAGCGGCGAGGCGAACCAGTCGTGGTCGTTGCCATTGTCCAGCATGAACTGCAGGCAGCCCACGCCCACCACCAGCAGTACCAGGCCCACCACATCGATCGGCGCCTTGAAGGTCTTGGTCTCGCGCTTGTGCAGGATCGTCCAGGTGACCACCGCCGCGGCCAGGCCCACCGGAAGATTGATGAAGAAGATCCACGGCCAGGAGAAGTTGTCGGTGAGCCAGCCGCCCAGGATCGGACCGAAGATCGGCGCCACCACCACGGTCATCGCCCACAGCGCCAGCGCGATGCCCTGCTTCTCCTTGGGGTAGCTGGTCAGCAGCAGGGTCAGTGACAACGCCACCATCGGGCCGGAACCCGCGCCCTGCATCAGGCGGCAGATCACCAGCATCGGCATGCTGGTGGCTAGGCCGCACAGCATCGAGAACACCACGAACAGCAGCACCGACACCACAAAGGTGCGCACCTCGCCGAAACGCCGCGCCACCCAGCCGGTGAGCGGCTGCATGATCGCGCTGGCCAGCGCGTAGGAGCTGATCGTCCAGGTGCCCTCGCTGGGGCTTACGCCCAGGCTGCCGGAGATGTGCGGCACGGCCACGTTGACGATGGTCATGTCCAGCACCTCCATGAAGGTGCTGAATGCGACGGCGATGGTAAGCAGCGCCAGCGGGCCGCCATGCAGCGGTTTCAGCGGGGCGGCATTCTCGGGCGTGGTGGCCATGGGCGGGCTCGCGTGGGACTCGATGCGGCGCGGTTCAGCGCGACTGGCCGGCGGTGCCGAGGTTGGCCTCGATCACCTTCTCGGCCTCGGCGTCGGCCTGGCTCGCGATGCGGTCGTACACCGTGGTCTCGGCAGCCGGCAGGGCAGGGCCTGCGGCCAGGACCTTGCCCTGGTCGTGGCTGATGTCCACGGTGACGTCGGCGGACAGGCCCACGCGCAGCGGATGCTGGTCCAGCTCCTTGTCGTCCAGCGCGATGCGCACCGGCACGCGCTGCACCACCTTGATCCAGTTGCCGGTGGCATTCTGCGCGGGCAGCAGCGAGAACACGCTGCCGGTGCCGGCACCCAGGCCGATCACCTTGCCGTGGTACTCCACCTTGCTGCCGTAGAGGTCGGTGGTGATCTTCGTCGGCTGGCCGATGCGGATGTGGCGCAGCTGGTTCTCTTTGAAGTTGGCGTCCACCCACAGGTCGTGCAGCGGCACCACGCTCATCAGCGGCTGGCCGGGCGCCACGCTGTTGCCCAGCTGCACGCTGCGCTCGGCCACGTAGCCGGATACCGGCGCCACGATGGTGTTGCGCTGGGCCGCCACCCAGGCGGCGCGGAAGTTCGCGCGGGCCTGCTGCACGGCGGGGTTACCGGCGATGTCGGTGCCGGCGATGGCGGCGTGCGCGGCCTTGGCCTGGGCCTGGGCCGTATCCAGCGCGGCCTGCGCGCCGGCCACGGCATCGCGCAGGTGCTGCACGATCTCGGGTGATTCGGCCTGGGCGGCCACCAGCGGCAGGTGGCGCCTGAGGTCGGCTTGTGCCTTGGCGAGCTCCACCTTGCGCGCAGCTACCGCGGCATCGGCGCCGCCGGCGCTGTCGGTCTGTCCGCGCACCTGGCGCACCGCGAGCGCCAGCGCGCTGCGCGCCTGGCGCAGGCGCACGTCGGCGTCGGTGGGATCGAGCTTCACCAGCACCTGGCCGGCATCGACGTGTTCGGTGTTGTCGGCCAGCACCGCGACCACGGTGCCCGGCACCTGGGCGGAGATGCCCACCAGGTTGCCGCCCACGTAGGCGTTGTCGGTGCTCTCGCGGGTGGAGAACACGAAGAGCCAGAGCAGGAACCAGACCAGTGCGGCGAGGATGAACACCGCCGTCACGATCAGCAGCGCACGCCGGCGCTTGGGCGGATCCTTGGCGGCGAAGCCGCTGTCGTTGCGGTCCTGCGTCTGGGCGGACTCGTTGGCGCTCATGGGCGGGGGCTCCGGTTGGTGTTCCTGGAAGGCGAAGTCGGGGAAGAGGGTGTCGTGCTGGCGGTGCCGGTGGGCATGCGGTAGCCACCGCCCAGCGCCTTGATCAGGGCAAGGTCGGTGGTCAGCGCCTGGGCGTGCAGGCTGACCGCCTGGTCCTGCTGCTGCAGCAACTGCGCCTGCGCGGCGAGGCCTTCGCGGGCATCGCGCACGCCCCGGCGCAAGCGGGCCTGCGCGCTGGCGACGAGGCGCTCGTCGGCGTTGATCTGTTGCAGTTGCTGCTGGCGGGTCGTGGCCAGCTGCTCGGCGGCCAGCGCCTGACTGGCAACCTCGCGCGTGGCATGGAACACGGCGGCGTTGTATTGCGCCACCGCGTCGTCGAGCTGCGCGCGGCTGATGCCGTAGGCTGCCTTCAGCCGGCCGCCCTCGAAGATCGGCAGATGCAGCGCCGGGGTGAGCCCGAACACGCGGCTGCCCGCGCTGAACACATTGCCCAGGTCGCCGGAACTGCCGCCGCCGAACAGCGCGGGCGCTCCCTGGTTGGTGCTGGACAGCCCGGCCATCGCGGTGATGCTGATGTCCGGGAAGAACTGCGCGCGCGCAACGTCGGTCTGCTTCAGCGCCGCCTCCACCTGCCAGCGGCTGGCCGCGATGTCGGGGCGGCGGGCGATCAGGTCGAGCCTGGCGTCATCGGGAAGTGCGCCGCTGGTTGCGGGCAGTGGCCGCGGCGTGAGCGGCGGCAACTGTTCCGGCGCCACGCCGAGCAGGGCGGCCAACGCCACCTTGCGGATTTGCGCCGAGGTTTCCAGTGCGGTTTGCGCCTGCTGCACGGCGACCACGCGCGAACGGGCCTCCTGCACGGTGTCGGGCAGGTCCACGCCTTGCCGCACGCGCAGTTCGGCGATGGTGAGCAGGCGTTGCTGAACGGCCAGCGATTGCCGCGCCAGCGCCAGCCGCGCCTCGTCGGCGAGCCAGCCGAAATAGGCATCGGCGACCGCGTTCTGGATCGTCAGCGCCGCCGCGCTGCGCTGCGCCTCGGCGGCGTGCACCTGATCCAGCGCGCTCTCGATCGCGGCGCGCTTCTTGCCCCACCAGTCGAAGTCGTACTGGAACTGCACGCCGAGGTCGGCCTGGTTGTACCAGGTGAAGCCGAGCAGCTTCGGCGGCATCAGGCCGTGCTCGCTGATGCGCTGCCGGCTCACCTGCGCGTTGCCGTTGATGCTGAGACCGGCCTGGGCGGCAGCGAGCTTCACCGACTGCTCGGCGGTGTGCACGCGGCTTTGCGCCTGGGCAAGATCGGGCGACTGGCCCAGCGCCATGGTCATCAGCTTGTCGAGCTGCGGATCGTCGTAGCCGCGCCACCAGTCGGTGGCCGGCCAGCCGGCGCGGGTGGGCACGGACAGGCCGGCCAGCGGCACATCGTCGCGCAACGCGGGATGCTGCAGTTTCGGCGGCGCGAACGCACAGCCGGCGAGCGTCAACGCGACGGTCAGGGCCAGTGCAGCGCGTGGACGGGGCGGGGCGAAGGTCATCGAGGGCTCCTTCACGACGCGTCCTCCGCGTCGAGCTGGTCGAGGTTCTTGGCGAGTTTGCGCAGCAGGCGGCTGAGCTGGTTGCGTTCGGCGGCACTGAAGCCGGCGAACATCGCCTCCACGCGGGGAAACATCGGCGGCAGCATCTTCAGCACGAAGCGGCGGCCGGCGGCGGTGATGCGGATCAGCACGCGTCGGCGATCCTCGGCGCTGGCGCCGCGCGAGATCAGGCCGCGCTGCACCAGCGCATTGCCGATGCGTGTCATGTTGGTGCTGCCCTGCGAGGTGAATTCGCACAGCTCGCCCGGGGTGGAACTGCCGTCCGGGCGGCTGTACAGGATCACCAGGGTGAGGAATTCGCTGTGGTTGAGCTGGTACGGCTTGAGCTTCTCTTCCAGCCCTTCGTCCATGCGCGCGCCCACCATCAGCATCAGCCGGCACAGCGTGGCCTGTTCGGCGGGCAGGTGGGGGATGACCTCGTGCATCCGCCCGATGCCCTCGTCCATCATCGCGATACAGTTGCCCAGACGCACCATTTCATCAATTCATATTTCACTGATGAAATAAATACTGACGCAGTGTGGCGCCTGACGCAAGTGCCGCGTCGCGGTCAGTCGCGTCCGGGGCCAGGCAGGCGGAACAGTCGACGGGTGTTCGCGGCGGTGGCGACGGCCACTGCTTGCTCCGGTTCGCCGCGCAGTGCCGCCACGCAGCGCAATATCTCGGCGACGCGCGCCGGCTCGTTGCGTTGGCCGCGATGGTTCGCGTCGGGCTGGTCGGGTGCATCGCTCTCCAGCAGCAGGAATTCGATCGGCATACTGGCCACAATGCGGCGCAGGCGCTGTGCCCGCTCGTAGGTCACCGGCCCGCCGACGCCGACCAGGAAACCGAGATCCCACAGCCGGCGCGCCTGCTCCTCGCTGCCGGAGAAACTGTGCACCACGCCGTGCACGCCGGGGTGGCGGCGCAGGGTGAGGATCACCTCCTCCAGCGCCTGTCGTGCGTGTACGATCACCGGCAAACCGAGCTCGCGGGCCAGCGCCAGCTGTCGCGTGAAATAGCCGCGCTGCAGCGCGGGGTCGAGATCGTCGGTGTGGAAATCCAGTCCGATCTCGCCGATCGCGGCGGCAGTGTTCGCACCGCACCACGGCAACAAAGCGTCGACATCGCCGGGCGCATGCTGGTGCAAGTACAGCGGGTGCAGTCCGTAGGCGGGGAACAACGTGTGTGGATGCCTTGCGCAGAGGTCGCGGATGCGCGGCCAACTGGCCGCATCCACGGCGGGCACCACCATCTGGTCGATGCCGGCATCGCACGCCCGCTGCAGTACCTGGGCGCGGTCGGCATCGAAGGCGCAGTCGTCAAGGTGGACGTGGCTGTCGGCAAGCACGGGCGTGATGCGTCTCTCGTTTTCCGATGCCGGAGGTCGACGTCGGCTGAAGCGATCTCAACGTGAAGCTAGTGTAACGATGACGGTCTAGGCGGTATTCAGATACGTGAAGGTTCAATGGCGCTGCAGGTCGCAGGCGGGGCATGTCGCATCCGCCACGACCGGACACTTAACAGAGGAGGATGGTTATGAACAGGTTGATGGTCAATGCACTCAATGTGGGGATTGCTGCCGCGCTGGCCGTCAGCTTGTCGGCCTGCAACCGCAGCGCCGATGCCGGCACGCAAGGTGCTCAGGCCATGACGCCGGCTGCCACCGCGGCACCGGCTCCGGCGCCGGAGCAGGAGCCTGCGCAGGCGGCCGGCCCGCAGTACGCCAAGGTGGTCAGCGTGACGCCGGTGCGTTCGTCCGGGACGGCGGCGCATGAGGTCTGCCGCGACGAGGTGGTGAATCACACGGCACCGCCGAAGGACCAGCACAACATTGCCGGTACCGCGATCGGCGCCGTCGCCGGCGGCCTGCTCGGCCACATGGTCGGCGGAGGCAAGGGCAAGACGCTAGCCACGGTGGCCGGTGCGGTGGGCGGCGGCTACGCCGGCAACCGCATCGAGAACGCGCATCACCAGCCGCAGGTGACCCAGACGACGGAGCGCCGCTGCAGCACGATCGCCGGCTCCGACGGCAAGATCGTCGGCTACGACGTGCAGTACGTATACAACGGCGTCACCCGCACCACGCGCATGGATCACGACCCGGGCGACCGGGTGCAGGTGCAGGAGGGCGTGACCGCCGTTTCGGACGCCCGCTGACCACCGTTCCCGCATCAGCCCTCATAGGAGCAGTGCAATGAACATCACCATGCGACGCATCGTTCCGTTGGTCGTGTTGGCGGCAGGGCTTGCACTGGCCGGCTGCGCCACCGGCCCCGGGTACGGCAACGGTGGCTACCGGCAGGGTTACGGGCAAGGCTATGGTGGCGGCTACGGCCGCTGCCAGAGCTGCGGCGTGGTACAGGACGTGCAGCCGGTTTACGTTGACAACGGCAATCGTAATGGCGGTGTGCTGGGCGCGGTGATCGGTGCGGTGGCCGGAGGAGTGCTGGGCAGCACCGTCGGCAAGGGTGACGGGCGCAAGGCCGCCACCGTGGCCGGTGCAGTAGCAGGTGGCGTCGTCGGCAACCAGATCGGCAAGCGCTCCGACGGTGGCAGCAACGCCTGGCAGATCGTGGTGCGACTGGACAACGGCCAGTACGCCACTGTGACCCAGCGCGACAACCCGAACGTGCGCAACGGCGATTACGTGCAGGTGCGCGACGGTCAGGTCTATCCCATGTGACGGCTTTCCTGTTTGATTGAAAGGACGTCTGGACGTCCAAATGAAAAGGCCCTCTAGCGAGGGCCTTTTTTATGAAGTGCAGCCATGGGTGGCTGCCTGTTTGATTTTGGCGATCAAGGATGATCGCCAAAAATATCAGTTCACGGCGTAGAACGTGTGGTCGCCGATGGTGACCGAAGGCTTGTTGCGTGACCATGCGGGCGCCACCGCCACGGTGGCGAAGTGGTCGGCGCGCGGCACCAGCACGCTGCGCTGGTTCGCCGGCAGCTGCCAGACGTGGATCATCCGCCCGGCGATTTCCCAGGCCTTGTGGAAGGCCTCGACGTTGGTGATCTCGAACGAGCCGGGCGTGGTGGTGGTGGCGAACTGGTGCGGCGACATCACGACTTCGCACACCGTGTTGCCCCACTGGCCGCGCTCGCGGCGACGCATCGCCACTTCAGCGACGGCCATCTGGCCGACGGTGGGCTGGCTGCGCGCCTCCAGGTACACCGTCGTGGCCAGGCAGGCCTGGTTCGCGACGGGTTGTGGCATCACGGTGGTCAGCCACAACAACATGGAAAGTTTCATTGTCTGCCTCCAGCGTGCTGTACGCACAGACCAATGAACCGTCCGGGCGCCGTTGCGGTGGACGGGCGGGCAGGCCGTTCCACCTGGATTGATCGCACAGCCGAAACTTGTGGCTGGGCGAATGCCACGGGATTGTGGCGTTCGAGCGGCGGCATCTGTGCCGATCGAGGGATGTTGTCGAGGCGCTGCGCGGTATCGGTGCCGTGTAGCCTGCAACTTGTTCCGCACTTGGCGGGTGTTCCATCCGGTGTTCTTCACCGGGTCGCGCCGATACGGAATCTTCCGGTTCGTCGCGTGCTTCGGCAGCCGTGGGTGGCGGGTGCCGCAATGAAAGAGTTGACGGAGCCTAGCGGTGGATTTTTCTCACGGCAAGTGCCGAGTCGTTCCGATTCAACGCACGCTCATGCAAAACGTCGACAAACGTGAACGACTGTTCACGAAAGCATGACGATGCGCGCGTCAGTTTTCCCAGCGACGCTGCACGCACAACGCGAGGTCGTCGTCGAGTTGCAGCGCGACGTTCTCTGCGAGCGCCGAGATGGTGTCGTCGTTCAACACCGCAAGCGCATCGACGCCGTTGTCGCCGTCGACGACATCGAGCAGCACGCCAGCTTCGTTACCGTCGCGATGCAGGATGGTGCCGGGTGTCGCGCTGCGCGTCAGACGCACGTTGCACAGGTGCCGCTTGTGTCCGCCACGCCAATGCAGGCGGGCGACAACTTCCTGACCGGGGTAGCAGCCCTTGTCGATCGCGACGGCTTGCAGGCGGTACAGCGACAGTGCTGGCGGCAGCAGCGTTTCCTGCATGGAAGCAGGTAGCCATGGCCAGCCCTGCTGCAGTTGCGGAAGCCGCCACAGGGTGTCGCCATCGCCGTCGGCAGCGAGGCGCAGGCCGTGCGTGTCACAGCCAAGCACGATGGTGTCCGATGCATTGCGTACGGCATGTAGCGGCAGCGCGGCATCGGTGGCCAGCACTCGCCATGGCGACGGTTGCAGCGTGAGCCTGGAACGGAACACGTAGCGACGCAGGGATTCGCCCAACGCCACCGCGTTGCCACCGCGCAGCAGCAGCAGCAGGCGCTGCTCATCCAGCCTCACCAGATGGAACAACGCGCGCACGCGGCCCTGCGCGTTCAACCACGCACTGAACTGCCATGCGCCCACGGCAAGCGACTGGACGTTGCTGCTGAACTGCGTGTGCGCGAAGGCGAGCGCATCAGGGCCTTCGATCAGCAAGGTTTCGGCGTGGCTTGGAGTCGACATAGGTGCATGCAGATATGGTCGTTGGCAGTGGAGCGCAAGTCATCGCGGTCCCGGGGCAGGCAGCGCGCGCCACATTCGTCAAGGTTGTGCGGCATTGCGGCAAGTATTAACCTTCCGCCGCTTGTTAACGACCATGTCCGACACCTCACGTTCAACCGAACCCAGGCCAGCTTCCGCAAAGGCGGAGCCCGTGGCCGTGCCCGCGCAACCGGCAGGGGAGAAGGCGGCGACGGAGCGACCGGCGCTCGATCCCACCCGCTACGGCGACTGGGAGAAGAACGGACGCTGCATCGACTTCTGATGCGTCGTGCGGCGGCATGCGTCGTCGCGCGGAGGCGGTTCGGCTTGGCAGACAGCTCCAGCGATTCCATCCAAGGATAGCCGCCATGGCAGACACGCGACGACCGCTTTCACCTCACATGCAGATCTACAAGTGGCAAGTGCAGATGGTGACCTCCATCCTGCATCGCGCCACCGGCATCGCGCTGGCCGTGGGCACGCTGCTGGTGGTCTGGGGCCTGCTGGCCCTGGCCGCGGGCGAAAGCCACTTCGACCAGTTCAAGACCTGCGTGGGCAGCCCGCTCGGCATCATCCTGCTGGTCGGCTGGAGCTGGTCGCTGTTCTATCACCTGTGCAACGGCATCCGGCACCTTCTGCAGGACACCGGCATGGGTTACGCGATTCCGCAGTTCGTGCGTTCGAGCTGGCTGTCGGTAATCGTCAGCCTGGTGTTGCTTGTCATCGTCTGGGCCTGCGTGCTGACCCACGGAGGTGCCGCATGAGCGCGAACGCGAAGGACCTGCGCAACCCGCTGAAGCGGGCGCGCGGCCTCGGCTCGGCGCAGTCGGGCGTGGGCCACTGGTGGACGCAGCGCATTACTGCCGCTGCGTTGATCCTGCTCGGCCTGTGGTTCGTGTTCACCGTGCTGTCGCTGCTGCACGCCGACTACGCCACGGCGAAGGCCGCGGTGGCGAAGCCGTGGAACGCGCTGCTGCTGATCCTGTTCGTGGTCACCATGTTCTGGCATGCCGTGCTCGGCCTGCAGGTGGTGATCGAAGACTACGTGCATACCCGCTGGAAGGAAGTGGTCCTGCTGGTGGCTATCAAGTTCCTCGCGGTGCTGTGCGCGCTCGCGGGCGTGCTGTCCGTTCTGCGCATCGCGCTGGGAGCCTGAGTCCGATGGAAAGCTACAAGATCCAGCAGCACAAGTTCGACGTGATCGTGGTCGGCGCCGGCGGCGCGGGCCTGCGCGCCACCTTCGGCCTCGCCGAGAAGGGCCTGAAGACCGCGTGCATCACCAAGGTGTTCCCGACCCGCTCGCACACCGTGGCGGCGCAGGGCGGCATCGCCGCCGCGCTCGGCAACATGGGCGAGGACGACTGGCGCTTCCACTTCTACGACACCATCAAGGGCTCGGACTGGCTGGGCGACCAGGACGCGATCGAGTACATGTGCCGCGAGGCCATCCCCTCGATCTACGAGCTGGAGCACTACGGCGTGCCGTTCTCGCGCACCGAGGAAGGCCGCATCTACCAGCGTCCGTTCGGCGGCATGACCACGCACTACGGCAAGGGCACCGCGCAGCGCACCTGCGCCGCCGCCGACCGTACCGGCCACGCCATCCTGCACACGCTGTACCAGCAGGCGCTGGCGCACGATGCCGAGTTCTTCGTCGAGTACTTCGCGATCGACCTGATCTTCGACGAGGAGGGCGTCTGCCGCGGCGTGCTGGCGCTGGACATGAACGAGGGTACGCTGCACCTGTTCCGCGGCCAGGCCGTGGTGCTGGCCACCGGCGGCTACGGCCGCGCCTACTTCAGCGCCACCTCGGCGCACACCTGCACCGGCGACGGCGGCGGCATGGTGCTGCGCGCGGGCCTGGCGCTGCAGGATCTCGAGTTCGTGCAGTTCCACCCCACCGGCATCTACGGTGCGGGCTGCCTGATCACCGAAGGCGTGCGCGGCGAGGGCGGCTACCTCACCAACTCCGAGGGCGAGCGCTTCATGGAGCGCTACGCGCCCAGCGCGAAGGATCTGGCTTCGCGCGACGTGGTCAGCCGCGCGATCACCATCGAGATCCGCGAGGGCCGCGGCGTGGGCGAGCACAAGGACCACGCCTTCCTCAACCTGATGCACCTCGGCCCCGAGGTAATCCACGAACGCCTGCCGGGCATCGCCGAGTCGGCGCGCATCTTCGCCGGCGTGGACGTGACCAAGGAGCCGATCCCGATCCTGCCCACCGTGCACTACAACATGGGCGGCATCCCGACCAACTACCACGGCGAAGTGGTGCAGAAGAAGGGCGGCGACGTCGACGCCGTGGTGCCGGGCCTGTTCGCCATCGGCGAGGCGGCCTGCGTGTCCGTGCATGGCGCCAACCGCCTGGGCTCCAATTCGCTGCTCGACCTGGTGGTGTTCGGCCGCGCGGTGTCGCACCGCTGCGCCGAGCTGATCAAGCCGGGTGCCGCGCACAAGGACCTGCCGGCCAGCGCGCTGGACAAGGCGCTGGCCCGCTTCGACGGCCTGCGCCATGCCGACGGCGAGCTGTCCACGGCGAAGATCCGCCTCGACATGCAGCGCACCATGCAGACCGACGCCGCGGTGTTCCGCACCGGCGACAGCCTCAGGGAAGGCTGCAGCAAGATCGACGCGGTGCATGCCTCGTTCAAACACGTGCGCACCAGCGACCGCTCGCTGGTGTGGAACTCCGACCTGATCGAGACGCTGGAACTGGCCAACCTGCTCGACCAGGCCGTGGCTACCATGCACTCGGCCGAACAGCGCCCGGAAAGCCGCGGCGCCCATGCGCGCGAGGACTTCCCGGATCGCAACGACGCCGAGTGGATGAAGCACACCCTGGTCAAGGTGGACGAGAACGGCAAGGTTGGCTTCGACTACCGCCCGGTGCACATGTACACCCTGACCGACGAGGTCGAGGTGGTGCCGCCGAAGAAGCGCGTCTACTGACGAATAGCGGGAACCATCGAGGTTCTTTCAACGTTGTACCGGCGCTCGCCAGACGAGCTGTTGCAACAAGCACGAAAGAGTGAGGCAAACGTGGCCGAGTTTTCGCTACCCAAGAATTCCAAGATCCAGCCGGGCAAGCACTGGCCGGCGAAGGATGCGAAGAAACCGCGCACCTTCCGCGTCTACCGCTGGAACCCGGACGACGGCCAGAACCCGCGCATCGACACCTACGAGGTCGACATGGCCGCGTGCGGCCCGATGGTTCTGGACGCGCTGCTGAAGATCAAGAACGAGATCGACCCCACGCTGACCTTGCGCCGCTCCTGCCGCGAGGGCATCTGCGGTTCGTGCGCGATGAACATCGACGGCACCAATACGCTGGCGTGCATCTGCGCGGTCGACAGCGTGGCCAAGGGCGACGTGAAGATCTACCCGCTGCCGCACATGCCGGTGGTGAAGGATCTGGTGCCGGACCTCACCCATTTCTATGCGCAGTTCGCCTCGATCAAGCCGTGGATGCGCACCCAGAGCGCCGCCCCCGACCGCGAGCGTCTGCAGTCGCCGGAAGACCGCAAGAAGCTCGACGGCCTGTACGAGTGCATCCTGTGCGCCTGCTGTTCCACTAGCTGCCCCAGCTACTGGTGGAACGGCGACCGCTATCTTGGCCCGGCCATCCTGCTGCAGGCCTACCGCTGGATCGTGGACAGCCGCGACGAGGACACCGGTGCGCGCCTGGACGACCTGGAAGACCCGTTCAAGCTGTACCGCTGCCACACCATCATGAACTGCGCGCGCACCTGCCCGAAGGGCCTGAACCCGGCCAAGGCGATCGCGGAGATCAAGAAGCTGATGATGGAGCGCCGCGCATAAGAAGCGCCGCCGCGAGGCGGCACCGTTTCCCTTTTCCCTTCTCCCCGCCGAGGAGAAGGTGCCCGCAGGGCGGATGAGGGGCGGGGCTCGCGGGAAAGTTGATCGAGGAAAGCTTCCGATGACGGATCGAGGCAAGATTGGCCCCTCACCCCAACCCTCTCCCCAAAGGGGAGAGGGAGCGGACGCGGCTACGCGGCATTGCTTCATTGAAGCGCCCTCACCCCAATCCTCTCCCAGCAGGGGAGGGGAGGCGAACGCGGCGCTGTGCGCTCACTGTCATGGATAAGAGCGGGCGTCTCCGCTGGCGCACCCGCCGCGGCACCCGCGAACTCGACGCATTGTTCGGCGGCTGGCTGGACGAAGCCTTCCCGCACGCCGACGAAGCGCAGCAGCGAGCCTTCGACGAGCTGCTCGACGTGCAGGATCCCGACCTGTGGGATTGGGTGATGGGCCACGCCAAGGCGCCACGCGCGGACTGGCAGGCGATCATCGATGACATCCGCGCCCGCCATCGGCTTTGAGTACCGCCCCTCGCGCTGGCTACCGCGCCTGCTGAGTGCAGTAGCGGCACTGGCGATCCTTGCCATTGCCTTGTCTGGCCTGCCGGTCTGGTTGAAGCTGCTGCTGTCCGCAGTGGTTGCCTTGCTGGTGTTGCGTGCCGTGCGGCGTTGGTCGGCTTCGCCGGTGCGGGCGGCGGGCTGGAGCGGCGAGACTGGCTGGAGCCTGCGCCTTGCCGATCACAGCGACATGCCGGCGAGCCTGGCCTCGTTCCGCGTGCTGGGCGGCTGCATCCTGTTGCGTCTGCGTGCGGCCCGGCTGGGCGAGCAAGTGCTGCTGCTGGCGCCCGACAACAGCGACGCGGACATCCGCCGCCGCCTGCGCATGCGGCTGGCCGCGGTGCAACCGGGCGAAGCCGTGCCGCGCATCTGATGTGATCTCGAAGAACCGTCATCCCGACGGTTCTTCGAGTCAGCAAGTCCGGCACATGTCCGGACTTGCTTCCACGATCAAATACTTGCGTGTTTGATCGCGTGCGACGCATCCCTGCGCCGCAATCCCCGGCTTCCGCCGGCACTTCCCGCTTCCTGCGTTGTCCGAGCGAATGCCGGATAATGCCGGCTCCGTCGGGCGAGCCGCCCTCCGACCCCACCTGCGACCGCCCATGTTCCGACCGCTCGAGCTTTTCATCGGCCTGCGCTACACCCGCGCCAAGCGGCGTAACCAGTTCATCTCCTTCATCTCCGCGGTCTCCATCGTCTGCATCTCGATCAGCGTGATCGCGCTTATCACGGTGATGTCGGTGATGAACGGCTTCGACTACCAGATGAAGACGCGCATCCTCGGCGCGATCTCGCACGCCACCATCTCCGGCATCGGCGAGAGCATCGAGGATTGGCCGCGTGCGCTGAAGATCGCTCAGGCGAATCCGCACGTGCAGGGCGCCGCGCCCTACGTGGAGATCCAGGCGCTGCTGCAGGGCCGCGCGCCGGCTGCAGCGATGGTGCGCGGCATCGACCCCTCGCTGGAGCCGAAGGTGGTGGACATCGGCCAGCACATGGTGCGTGGCAAGCTCGACACGCTTACTCCGGGCAGCTGGAACATCGTGCTGGGACAGGACCTCGCCACCCAGCTCGGCGTGCACGTGGGCGACCAGGTGGTGCTGGCGGTGCCGGAGTTCCGCGCCACGCCGTTCGGCGGTGTGCCGCGCATGCGCGGCTTCCACGTGGTCGGCACGTTCGCGATGGGCATGGAGCAGTTCGACTCCGGCCTCGCCCTGGTCAACATCCAGGACGCCGAGAAGCTCAATAGCCTCAGCGGCCCCAGCGGCATCCGCCTGAAGCTGGACGACCTGTTCAACGCGCGCCCGGTGGCGCACGAACTGGCGGACCGGCTGGGCCAGGTCTACCAGGTGCAGACCTGGGAGCAGACCAACGCGAACCTGTTCTCCGCGATCTCGATGGAGAAGAAGGTGATGGGCGTCATCCTGTCGCTGATCATCCTGGTGGCGGTGATCAACCTGGTCTCAATGCTGATGATGCTGGTCACCGACAAGCAGGCCGACATCGCGATCCTGCGCACGCTGGGCGCCACGCCGAAGAGCGTGATGGGCATGTTCATGGTGCAGGGCCTGCTGGTGGGCCTGGTCGGCATCGGCTTCGGCGTGAGCCTGGGCTCGCTGCTGTCGTGGAAGCTGCCGGGCATCGTGAAGGTGATCGAGCATGTCTTCCACGTGCAGTTCCTCTCGCCGGACGTGTACTACATCAGCGAGGTGCCTAGCCGGTTGGAACTGCATGACGTGGGCTGGGTGGCGCTGGTCACGTTCGCGTTCTCGCTGCTGGCCACCCTGTATCCCGCGTGGCGCGCCTCGCGCACGCAGCCGGCGCAGGCGCTGCGCTATGAGTGAGAAGAATCCGATGTCGTCGAACGCACCTGTGCTGCGCGCCCACCACGTGGCCAAGACCTACGCCGAGGGCGGCCTGCGCACCGAGGTGCTTACCGACGTCAGCTTCGAGTTGAAGCGTGGCGAGACCATGGCCATCGTGGGCGCCTCCGGCACCGGCAAGAGCACCTTGCTGCACATCCTGGGCGGGCTGGACACGCTCTCCGGCGGCGAGGTGGAAGTGGATGGCCGCCAGCTGTCCAAACTGTCCGACGCCGAACGCGGCCGCGTGCGCAACCGCTCGCTGGGCTTCGTCTACCAGTTCCACCACCTGCTGCCCGAGTTCACCGCGCTGGAGAACGTGTGCATGCCGCTGCTGATCCGCGGCACCGCGATCGCCGAGGCGCAGAAGCAGGCTGCGACCCTGCTGGAGCGGGTGGGGCTGGCTGCGCGCATCCATCACAAGCCCGCCGAGCTGTCCGGCGGTGAGCGCCAGCGCTGCGCGGTGGCGCGTGCGCTGGTCACCCGGCCGGCCTGCGTGCTGGGCGACGAGCCCACCGGCAACCTCGACGAGGGCAACGCCGCCCAGGTCTATGCGCTGATGCTGGAGCTCAATCGCGAGATCGGCACCAGTTTCATCCTGGTCACCCATGACCATCGGCTGGCGGCGCGGATGGATCGCACACTGGTGCTGCATGGGGGCGTGTTGCGCGAGAAGCCGCGCGATTAATCCCGCCGCTTCTCCCTCTCCCCTCCGGGGAGAGGATCGGGGTGAGGGGCGGATACTCGCGATGACCTTCCGTTTCCGCACCTTGGCTCGCCTGCGGCGGGCTTTCGGTCGCCTGCCGGAGCCCGAGTTCCTTCTCTTTGCTGGCCCAAGGAGAAGGAACCCAGAGAAATGGCCTGATTCAATCCGCCGACGCTACAGGCAGGCTACGTCGAGGATTTTGGAACAGCTCCCTTCTATGCGATAGACGATGTGGCCACGCCGCGCCGTATCTGAAAACTGAAGAATCCATGTTTCATGTTCGCGTGGTGTCCGCGGGGTATGGGCCTACACGCTTTTCGTCCGATTCCCCGGCGTTGGCGCGCTAGCCTCGATCCGATTCCCTCGAACCGGACAGGGCATGGCGTTCAGACCATTCACCGCGACGCTGGCGGCGCCTGCGCTGCTTGTTGGCGTGCTTGCGGTGCAGTGGTTGCCGGCGCTGCCTCCAGCTTGGCTGGTGATCCTGCTGATGCCGCCCGTCGCCTTGGCGTTCTGGCACTGGCCGCGCTGGCGGTTGCCGTTGTGTGGCTGCGCCGGCGTGTTGTGGGCGATGTGCGCCGGTACCAGTGCGATGGATGCGCGCCTGCCGCGTGCGCTGGAAGGCCGTGATTTCGTGGTGACCGGGCGCATCGACGGGCTGCCGCTGAAACGCGAGGACGCTACGCGTTTTGCCTTCGTCGCCGAGCACGCCACGCTGGATGGCGAGCCCGTGCCGTTGCGCGGACACGTGACGGTGTCCTGGTACGACGCGGCGCCATCGCTGCGGCCTTGCGAGCGATGGCGCCTGCTGTTGCGGCTGAAGCGGCCGCGCGGCCTGCTCAACCCCGGCACGGCGGATGGCGAGCGCATGGCCCTGCAGCGCCGCATCGTGGCCACCGGCTATGTGCGCGAGGATGCCGGCAATGCCATGCTGACCGGCGCCTGGTGCGTGGACGGCATGCGCGACGCGATCGCGCATGGCATCGCTGCGCGGGTACACGACCCGCACGATGCGGCCCTGCTGCAGGCTTTCTCGGTGGGCGACACGCGTGGCCTGAGCCAGCACGACTGGGAAGTGGCGCGCGCGAACGGCATTCCGCACCTGATCGCGATATCGGGCTTCCACGTGGGCGTGGCGGCGGTGTTCGGTGTGTGGCTGGCCGGTGCGCTTTACCTGCTGTGGCCGGGATTGGCCTTGCGCCTGCCACGGGTGCAGGCGCAGGCGGCAGGTGCGTTGCTGGTGGCGGGCGTCTACAGCGCGTTGGCCGGTTTCGGCCTGCCCACCGTGCGTACCCTGCTGATGATCGCGGTGGTGGCGCTGGCGCGCTGCAGCCGGCGCGGCGGCCATGGCGCGCAATCGCTGGCGCTGGCCCTGATCGCGATCCTCGCCATCGATCCGCTGGCGGTGCTGGCCGCGGGATTCTGGCTGTCGTTCACCGGCGTGGGCTTGCTGATGCTGTGCCTGCAGTCGCGCGGGCACGGCCTGCGTGCCTTCCTGCACGAGCTCGGTGCCGGGCAGATCCTGATGACGGTATCGCTGTTGCCGCTGACCCTGTGGTTCTTCGGCGAGGCTTCGCTGGTGGGCGCGCTGTCCAATCTGGTTGCGGTGCCGTTCGTGAGTTTCGTGATTGTGCCCTGCGCCTTGCTTGGCACGCTGTGCCTGGGCCTGTGCCCACCGCTGGCCGCGCCGGTGCTGTGGCTGGCGGCCAGGCTGGCACATGCGCAGTGGTGGCTGCTGGAACGCATGGCGACCTGGCCGGGTGCGCACTGGTATCTGTCGCAACTGACACCGTGGGCGCTGCTGTTGGCCACGCTGGGCGCGCTGTGGTTGTTCCAGCCGCGCGGCGTGCCGCTGCGGGCGCTGGGGCTGCTCTTGTTCCTGCCGCTCCTGCGGCCACCGCTGGCGAAGCCGGCGACGGGCGCTTTCGAAGCCTGGGTGCTGGATGTGGGACAGGGTTTGTCGGTGCTGCTGCGCACCCGCGACCACGCCTTGCTGTACGACACCGGCGCACGTTATCCGTCCGGCTTCGACCTGGGCGAAGCCGCGGTGCTGCCGGCGATCCGCGCACTGGGCATCAACCGGCTGGACACGCTGATGGTGAGCCATGCCGACAACGACCATGCCGGCGGCGCGCTGGCTGTGGTCAACGCGTTTCCTGGGGCACATCGCTACGCGGGCGAGCCGGAGCGCATGCACGTGCCGATGTCGCCCTGCGTGAGCGGACAGGCCTGGGAGTGGGATGGCGTGCGCTTCCGCGTGCTGCACCCGGCCCCGGGTGCAGCGGACAGGGGCAACGACCGCTCCTGCGTGCTGCTGGTGGAAGGGCTGGGCGGTCGGCTGTTGCTCACCGGCGACATCACTTCGAAGGTCGAGCCGCAGGTGGCTGCGGCGATGGGCGAGGGCGCGTCGCCGGTGCTGTTGGTGCCACACCATGGCAGCAAGGCCTCGTCCGGCGCGGATTTCATCGACGCGGTCGATCCGCCATTCGCGATCGTCTCGGCCGGCTGGCACAACCGTTTCGGGCACCCCAGACCCGAGGTGATGGCGCGCTATGCGGAGGCAGGCGTGCCGGTGCTGAACACCGCCGACAGCGGCGCGATCGGTCTGGATTTTCCCGCTCGCGCTCCGGCACGCGTCACCGGGCGCTGGCGGCTGCGTGATCCGCGTTACTGGCGCGAACAGCCCTAGCCACGGCATTCAGGTAGTGCCACGCCCGCCACGGTTGCGGCCGGGCCGGCTGCTATGATGCGGCCTCTCCGTTTTGAACGCCCGGTGGGGACGAACGTGCTCGATATCCTGATGGCTGGCGGTTGGGCGATGCTGCCCATCCTGGTGTGCTCGCTGGTGGCGCTGGCGATCGTGCTGGAACGTTGCTGGACGTTGCGGCGCAAGGCCGTGCTGCCGCCGGGGCTGGGCGACGAGGTACGCCAGTGGGCGCGTGCCGGCCAGCTCGATCCGAACCACCTGGAAGCCCTGTCCAACGGTTCGCCGCTGGGCGAGCTGCTGGCCGCCGCGCTGGCGGTGCGCAACCAGTCGCGCGAGCTGATCAAGGAGCGCATCGAGGACACCGGCCGCCACGTGGTGCACGAGATGGAGCGTTACCTCAACACGCTGGGCACGATCGCGCTGATCGGCCCGCTGCTGGGCCTGTTCGGCACGGTGATCGGCCTGATCCGGATGTTCATGCAGGTGATGGCCGGCGGCATCGGCGACCCGGCGAAGATGGCCGGTGGCATCGGCGAGGCGCTGATCTGCACCGCCTCCGGCCTCACCGTGGCGATCCCAGCCTATGTGCTGCACCGCTATTTCCGCTCGCGCGTGGCCGGCTACTGCGTGCAGATGGAGAAGCAGGCCACCGCGCTGCTGGACGAGCTGACCCTGCATCCGCCGGTGGCGGCGCGTCCGCGCCGGGCGGCAGCGACCGCCGCGCCGAACAACGCAGGCTGATTCCATGCGCATCGGCAACGACCGCCGCCGGGACGAGTTCGAGATCAACGTGGTGCCGTTGATCGACGTGCTGCTCACCCTGCTGATGTTCTTCGTGCTCACCAGCACCTTCATCCAGCACTCGCGCATGCAGGTCACCCTGCCCAACGCCAGCGTGCAGGACCGCGACATGAACGCGCCCGCGCTCACCATCATGATCGACCGCGACGGCCGCTACTGGGTGGGCAGCGACGCGGTGCCGGGCGAGGGCATCGACGCGCTGAAGCAGGTGATCGAGCGCAACGCGAACGGCGACCACGACCGCCCGGTGACGATCCGCGCCGACGCGCTCAGCTCGCACCAGAGCGTGGTGACCGCGATGGACGCGCTGGGCCAGCTCGGCTTCACCCGCCTGTCGATCGCCACCACGCCGACCAAGCCGGGCGAGGCACAATGAGCGGCAAGACCCCGGTGTGGGATACGGAATCCTGGCGCATCTACAAGCGGTTGCTGGGGTACACGAAGCGCTATTGGGCGATCGGTGTCATTACCGTGCTCGGCATGGCGCTGGACGGCGGCAGCCTGGCGGCCTTCACCCAGAAGCTGCGGCCGATGATCGACGACCTGTTCGCAAAAAAGGATCCGTACCTGATTTTCTGGATGCCGATCTGGATCGTGGGCATTTTCGCGGTGCGCGGCATCGGCACCTACATCAGCAGTTACGGCATTTCCTATATCGGGCGGAACGTGGTGCAGGCGATGCAGGCTGACGTGTTTGCCGCTTACCTGCGCCTGCCGGCCACGTTCTTCGGCAATGAGCCTTCGGGCCAGCAGATCTCGCGCATCACCTACACCAGCGAGCAGGTGGCCGCTGCTTCCACCGATGCGGTGAAGGTCGTGGTGACCGAGGGCGTCACCGTGGTCGGCATGCTGTACGTGATGCTGCACAACAGCGCCTATCTCTCGCTGGCGCTGCTGGTGATGGTGCCGGCCATCGCGTTGATCGCCACGGCGGTCAGCCGCCGGTACCGCCAGATCAGCCGGCGCATCCAGAACTCGATGGGCTCGGTGACCGGCACGGTGGAAGAGTCGGTAGGCGCACACCGGGAGGTACGCATCTACGGCGGCCAGCCGCACGAGGCGCAGCGTTTCGACGAGGTCACTCATCGCGCGCGGCGACTCAACCTCAAGATCGCCGCCACCAATGCTTTCTCCAGCACCGCGATCCAGAGCGTGGCGGCCTTTGCACTGGCGGTGCTGGTGTACCTGGCCACGCGGCCGAGCGTGATCGACAGCATTTCGCCCGGCGTGTTCGTTACCGTGCTTACCGCGATGGGCGCGTTGATGCCCTCGCTGAAGCGGCTTGCCAACGTGCAGGCGAACATCCAGCGCGGCTTGTCAGCGGCGGAAGACCTGTTCGAAGTGATGGACCGGCCACCGGAAGCCGACCGTGGCACGCGCGAACTCGCGCGCACCCGCGGCGACCTGCGCTTCGAGGACGTGCAGCTCACCTATGCACGCAACGATTTCCCCGCGCTGCGCGGCGTGGACCTGCACTGCGCGCCGGGCACGGTCACCGCCCTGGTGGGGCGTTCGGGCAGCGGCAAGAGCAGCCTGGTGAGCCTGCTGCCGCGCTTCAACGAACCCAGCGGCGGGCGCATCGTGCTGGACGGCGAGAACTACGAGGACTACACGCTGGCCTCGCTGCGCAGGCAGATCGCCTGGGTGGGGCAGAGCGTGGTGCTGTTCGACGACACCGTGGCCAACAACATCGCCTACGGCGAGCTGGCCGGTGCCAGCGAGGCGGACATCATGGCCGCGGCCGAGGCGGCCAACGCGATGGAGTTCATCGCACGCATGCCCAAGGGCATCCACAGCCATATCGGCGAGGGCGGCAACCAGCTCTCCGGCGGCCAGCGCCAGCGCATCGCGATCGCCCGCGCCATCCTCAAGAATGCGCCGATCCTGGTGCTGGACGAGGCCACCAGCGCGCTGGACACCGAATCGGAACGACTGATCCAGCAGGCACTGCAGCAGCTGATGCGCGACCGCACCACCCTGGTGATCGCGCACCGCCTCTCCACCGTCGAGGGTGCCGACCAGATCGCGGTGATGGAGCAGGGCCGCATCGTGGAGCGCGGCAGCCATGCCGAGCTGCTGGCGCTGGGCGGCCACTACGCTGCGCTGCACCGCATGCAGTTCCACGACGCGAACCTCGGCAGCGACTGAGGTGAGAGCCTGTTCCATGCCCCCACATAGCCCGCGTTGCCTTGCCGCATGGCGGGCACGGCAAGGCAATCCTCCGGGCCGGGTCTGTTTGCCCGCATGCCTTCGTCATCACTCAGTCGTGGACGGACGTCCACTCCCTCGCTCTTCCTTGGCCTGCGCGCAAACAGATCCTGGCGCGGGCCATGTGGGGGCATGGAACAGGCTCTAACATGGCGCTCGCCGACACACTCGTCGAGGCGTGGTACGGCAATCGCCGCAGTCCCTGGTGGACGTGGCCGCTGGCCGGCCTGTACGGCGTGCTCACCGTCTTGCGTCGCGGGCTTTATCGTCTCGGCGTGCTGCGCCGCGTGCGCCTGCCGGTGCCGGTCATCGTGATCGGCAACCTCACCGCAGGTGGCACCGGTAAGACGCCGCTTACCATCGCGCTGGCGACGGCGTTGCGCGAGCGCGGTCTGCGCCCTGGCGTGGTCAGCCGCGGCCATGGCGGCCGTCAGCGCGAACCGGTGCTGCTGGACGAAATGCCCGATCCCGCCGTGGTGGGCGACGAGCCCTGCCTGATCCGCGCCAGCGGCGTACCGGTGGCGGTGGGGCGCGATCGTCCCGCGGCGGCGCAATTGCTGGTGGCGGCCGGTTGCGACGTGGTGATCGCCGACGATGGCCTGCAGCATTACCGCCTCGCCCGCGACGTGGAGATCTGCGTGATCGATGGTGCGCGCCGCTTCGGCAATGGCCACCTGCTGCCGGCCGGCCCCTTGCGTGAGCCGCTGCGCCGGCTGGCGCGCGTGGATCTGCGCGTCTGCAACGGCGGCACGCCGCAGTCCGGCGAATATCCCATGCAGCTTGCTGGGGGTGACGTGGTGACGCTCGATGGCGCGCGGCGGCAGGCGCTTTCGGGTTTCGCAGGCGGGCGTGTGCATGCCGTGGCCGCCATCGGCAATCCCGGGCGCTTCTTCGCCGCCTTGCGTGATGCGGGCATCGAGGTGATCGGTCATGCGTTCCCCGATCACCATGCCTTCGTTGCTTCCGATCTCGCCTTCGGCGATGGGCTGCCGGTGCTGATGACCGACAAGGACGCGGTGAAGTGCCGCGCCTTCGCCCGGCCGCACTGGTGGCGAGTGCCGGTGCGCGCCGGGTTGCCGGCGGATTTCTTCGAAGTGGTGCTGGCCCGCCTGCGCCGACCGTGACTCTTGCCATGGCATGACTTAAGGCCCGTGCCCGGGGAGGGCGCGGCGCCTTCAATGGTGGCGGTTTGATGGTCTGGAGCAGGCGATGAAGCAGGTGTTCGGACAACGTTTCCTGGTGATCTACAGCGGCGTACTGACTGCGGTGTTCGCGGTGGCTGTGCTGGGCGGCTTCGTGGCCGCGCCCAAGAAGACCACGCTGCAGGAACTGGACGTGCAACGCATCAACGTGGTGGAACCCGATGGCACGTTGCGCATGGTGATCTCGGACAAGGCGCGTTTCCCGGGCGCGATCGTCAGGGGCAAGGAGTACCCGCACGAACGCCCCACGGCAGGCATGCTGTTCTACGACGACGAAGGCAGCGAAACGGGCGGCCTGACGTTTGCCGGCTACAAGGACAAGGACGGCAAGGTGAGATCCGCCGTCCATCTCAGCTTCGACCGCTACATGCAGGATCAGGTGCTGACCCTCGACGCCGCCGACAATCCCGATGGCAGTCACCAGGCCGGTCTTGAGCTGATCGACCGGCCGGACTATCCGATCACTGAACTGATCGACCTGATGATGCGCACCAGGGATCAGCCCAAGGCGCAGCAGGAGGCCGCGATCCGCACGTTCCGCGCCAGTCATCCTGAACCGCATCGACGGCTGGTCATGGCACGGCAACCCGATGGCTCGGTCATGCTGGGACTCAACGATGCGCAAGGTCATCCACGCATCGTGTTGAAGGTTGGCAGCGACGGCACACCGTCGATCCAGATGCTGGATGCGGACGGCAAGCCGGTGGGCGGCGCGGGGCCGCAGGCCGCGCGCTGACTTCGGTTCGGGCAGGTCAGGCCGGCTGACCTGCCACGTACAGCTGCAGCACGAGGTTGCCGCCGATCCAGTAGCACAGTTCCGCGGGCTGCCTTGCGTTCCATGCCACTAGGTCGGCGCGCTGGCCCACGGCCAGCGTGCCGCGGTCGGCGAGGCCAAGCGCGCGCGCGGCGTTCGCGGTGACGCCGCGCATCGCCTCCTCCGGGGTGAGGCGGAACAATGTGCAGGCCATGTTCGCGGTAAGGCGCAGCGAGAGCAGGGGCGAAGTGCCGGGGTTGCAGTCGGTGGCGACGGCGATGGGCACGCCGTGTTCGCGTAGCGCGGCCACCGGCGGTAGATGCGTTTCGCGCAGCGCATAGAACGCCCCGGGCAGCAACACGGCTACGGTGCCGGCCCTGGCCATCGCCGCAATACCGGTTTTGCCCAGATGCTCCAGGTGGTCGGCGGAGAGTCCGTCGAAGCTCGCCACCAGCGCGGCGCCACCCTGGTCGGAGAGCTGTTCGGCGTGCAGCTTCACCGGCAGGCCGAGCTGCGCGGCGCGTTCGAACAGGCGGCGCGTCTCGGCGGGCGTGAAGGCGATCTTCTCGCAGAACGCATCCACGGCATCGACCAGTCCCTCGGCAGCCAGCGCGGGCAGCATTTCGTCGCAGACCAGGGCCACGTAGTCGTCGCGCCGTTCCCTGTATTCGGGCGGCAGCGCGTGCAGGCCCAGGAAACTGGTGCGCACTGTGATGCCCAGTTCGGCGCCGATGCGTCGCGCCACGCGCAGCATGCGGCGTTCGGTCTCCGTTTCCAGCCCGTAGCCGGACTTGATTTCCAGCGTGGTGACGCCGTCGGCGAGCAGGGCGCGGGCGCGCGGCAGCGACTGGGCGAACAGCGCATCCTCGTCCGCCGCGCGGGTGGCGTGCACGCTGGACACGATGCCGCCGCCGGAGCGGGCGATCTCCTCGTAGCTGGCGCCGTTGAGGCGCATGTCGAACTCACTGGCACGGTTGCCGCCGAACACCAGGTGGGTGTGGCAGTCGACCAGGCCCGGTGTGAGCAGCCTGCCGCCCAGGTTTTCCACGTGTGCTGCGGCAGCGTCCGGCGGCAGCTCGCGCATCGGTCCAAGCCAGGCGATGCGGCCGTCGGCGCAGGCCAGCGCACCATCCTCGATCAGGCCGAACGGGGCGTCGCCGGTGAACGTCGCCAGGTTGGCGTGGGTGAGCAGGAGATCCCAATGGATGGCGGGCATGGCGTGGGCGGCTCCGTGGTGGCACGCGGTGTCGGCAGTCCGCCGATTATCGCAGAGCGCGCCGCGGCGCCGTATCAACGCGTTTTCGGCAGCCAGAGCGTCTCGTACAGGTCGAAGCGGCGGTCCTTCAGGTTCTGCACGGCCCCGGCGTTGCGGGCGCTGGCCAGGCTCTCCAGGTGCAGGTCGGCGAACAGCACGGTCTCGCTGTTCGGGACGGAATCGGCCGCGATGCCGTCGCGCGCGAACGGGAAGTCGCTGGGGGTGAGGATGCAGCTCTGGCCGTACTGGATGTCGAAGTTGTTGACGCCGGGCAGGTTGCCCACGTTGCCGGAGAGCACCACGTAGCACTGGTTTTCCACCGCGCGGGCCTGCGAGCAGTAGCGCACGCGCAGGTAGCCTTCGCGCACGTCGGTGCAGAACGGCACGAACAGGATCAGCGCGCCCTGGTCCACCAGGTGCCGCGCCACCTCGGGGAACTCGCTGTCGTAGCAGATCATCACGCCGACCGGACCGCAGTCGGTCTGCACCGTGGCGGCGCTGTCGCCGCCCGAGACGTTCCAGGTGATGCGCTCGCTGGGCGTGGGGTGCAGTTTCTCGCGCTCGTGGATCGAGCCGTCGCGCAGGCACACGTAGCAGACGTTGTGGATGTCGCCGTTGGGCTGCTCGGTGGGATGGGTGCCGGCGATGATGTTGATGTTGTAGTGCACGGCCAGCTGGCCGAACAGCTCCTTCACTTGCGGCGTGTACTGGCTGAGCTTGCGGATCGTCTCGGTGGCCGGCAGCTCGGTGTTCTCGATCGACAGCAGCTGCAGCGTGATCATCTCGGGAAACACCACGAAATCCGCGTTGTAGTCGGCGGCGATGTCGGTGAAATACTCGACCTGGGTGGCGAACTCCCGGAACGAGGCGATGCGCCGCTGCTGGTATTGCACCGACGCCACGCGCACCGTGCTGGGCAGCAGCCGCGGCGAGGTGGTCGAGGGAATGTCCGGCTGGTCGAGCAACAGCGGGTTGCGCCACACCAGATGCACCGCATAGCCAAGCGAATCGTGGTCCGAAGGCACGTAGTTGCGCAGCAGGCCGATCACCTCGAAATCGTTGGCCAGCTGGAAGCTCAGTGTGAGGTCGCGGCGGCGGCCATCCTGCACCGCCTGCACGTAGGCCTCGGCGCTGCCGTAGCGCTGGATGTTGCGCGCCAGCCCCGGGATGCGCCCGCCGAACACGATGCCGCGCAGCTTCAGGTCCATGCACAGCCGCTTGCGCGCCTGGTACAGGCGCTGGCCGATGCGCATGCGGCGATAATCGGGATGCACCACCACCTCGATGCCGTACAGCCAGTTGCCGTCCGGCTTGTGGCGCGAGGCCATGCCGCCGGCTGTGATCTGCACCCAGGTGTGCGGCGCCAGCGCGGCGGCCTCGTCGATGCGGAAGGTGGCGCAGTAGCCCACCACCTTGTCTTCGTACTCCACCACGAACTGGCCCTGCGGGAAGTGGGTCTGCTGGGAGCGCAGCATTTCCGCCGAATAGCCGTTCTCAGGCGTGTAGACGCGCGCGGTGAGTTCGACCAGCGCCGGCACGTCGTCGGGTGTGGCCAATCGCAGGCGCAGCTTTGGGATGCGTTCGCCGGTTTTCTTTGCCATGCGCGCATGCTGCGGTGGCGTGGGTGAAGCGGATGCGAGCGTGACGACTACAATGCGCGCATCACCTACGGGAGTCGTTCATGAACCAGGCCATCAACACGCGCTTCCTGCGACAGGAATCGCCATGAGTGCCGCCGTAAGCGGCTGGAGCGGCCGCGTCGATCTGCCGGAGGGCCCCGCCACGCGGCGCTGGCACCAGTGGGTGCGAGAGCCCGTGAACGGTGCCGCGCCCGGCGTGGCGGTGCTGGGTTTCGCCAGCGACGAGGGCGTGCGCCGCAACGGCGGCCGCGTGGGTGCGGCCGAAGGTCCCGCCGCATTGCGCGCGATGCTGTCCAACCTGCCGCTGCTCGACGACACGCCGCTGTACGACGCGGGTACGGTCGACGTGGTCGACGGTGATCTCGAAGATGCGCAGCAGCGCTACGCCGAAAAGCTGTCCGCGCTGCTCGACGCCGGCCACCTGCCGGTGGGTCTTGGCGGCGGGCACGAGATCGCGTTCGCCACGTATCAGGGTCTGGCCCGGCATTTCGGCGAGCGACGCCCGCGCGTGGCCATCGTCAACATCGACGCGCATTTCGACCTGCGCAGGCAGGATCGCGGCAGCTCCGGCACGCCATTCCTGCAGGCGATCGAGCACGCGGCCGCGCATGGCCTGCCGCTGGACTACTGCGTGCTCGGCATCAGCGCTTCGGCCAACACGCGCGTGCTGTTCGACACCGCTGACGAGCTGGGCGTGCACTATGTGCGCGATGACGAACTGGGCCTGCTCGACCTGCACGCGTGCATCGCCGAACTGCAGGCGCGGCTGGCGAACGTCGACGTGATCTACCAGACGATTTGCCTGGACGCGCTGCCGCACGCGATGGCGCCCGGCGTCAGCGCGCCCAGCGCGCGCGGCGTGCCGCTGGAGGTGGTCGAGCCGCTGCTCGACGCGGTCGCCGCCACCGGCAAGGTGAAGGTGCTGGATGTGGCCGAGCTGTCGCCGCCGCATGATCGCGACAAGGTCACCGCCCGCGTCGCCGCGCGACTGATCCATCGCGTCACGCACGCGATCGGTCGCGCCGCAAGAACCTGAGTCGGCTGCGGGTCAGCTGGATGAGGGCCGGCTGAATTCCGCCGGGCCGGCGTCACGCCGGCCGTCATCGCGACACGGGGCGGGGCGTTTCATGCAGCACATCCCCCACGAGGAGTGTGCCATGCGTCGTTTCCTGTCCACCTGCCTGGTCGCCGCCGCGCTGCTGGGCGGCAGCTGTGCCCTCACCGGATGCGTGGTGGTCGCGCCGCGTCCCGCACACGTATGGGTGCCGGGCTACTGGGGCGGCGGCCATGTCTGGGTCGAGGGTCATTGGCGCTATCGCTGAGGCTGGCGCCTCGTGCGGCCGGGGCGTGGCGCGGCTTGCGTCGCCCCGGCCGCCTCTCGACGTTCGCGCAGGAAGTCGATGAACACGCGCAGCTTCGGCGGCACCTGGAAGCGGCTGGGGTAGTAAAGGTGGAAGCCGTCGAACGGTGGCAGCCAGTCGTCCAGCACGCTTTCCAGCCGGCCATCGGCCAGCGCCTCGCGCGCGAACGGTTCCAGCACGGTGGCCAGCCCGGTGCCCTCGCTGGCGGCGCGTACCGCCAGCGGGATGCTGTTGACGGTGAGCCGGCCGTTCACCGCGATCTCGAACCACTGGCCCTTGCGCGGGCCGCTCCTGTGCGCGAACTCCCAGCGGTAGATCGCGCGGCTGCTGACCTGGCGGAAGTTGATGCAGTCGTGCGCCTCCAGTTCGCGCGGCTGCTTCGGCCGGCCGTGCCGCGCGAAGTAGGCGGGCGAACCCACCACCACCGAGCGCATCGGCCCGCTCACGGGCACCGCCACCATGTCGCGCTGCAGGCGCTCGCCGAGGCGGATGCCGGCGTCGTAGCCTTCGGCGATCAGGTCGCTGAGGCCGTTGTCGACATGGATGTCCAGCCGCACGTCCGGCCAGCGCGCCATGAATTCGCCGAGCAGCGGATCGAGCAGGGCGATCGCCACCACGTCCGGCACGGTGAGGCGCAGCAGGCCGGCGGGGCGGTCGCCGTGCTGGCGCAGCGCGTCCATCGCCGCATCCAGCTCCTTCAGCGCGGGTGAGATCCGTTGCAGCAGTTCCTGGCCCGCCTCGCTCAGGCCAACGCGGCGCGTGGTGCGATGAAGCAGGCGCGTGTCGAGCTGCGTTTCCAGCTGGCGCAAGGTCTGGCTGAGTGCGGAGGCGGTGACGTCCAGCGCCGCCGCGGCGCGGGTGAAGCTGCCGTGCTCGGCGATCGCGCGGAACGCGCGCAGGGCGTAGTCGTCGCGCATGGCGGATTCCCTGATTGATTAGCTGTGCTTGAAAGAGCATCAAGATGCTGGCGGTTTTTCGCCGCAATCGCAAGGCGCAGACTGCAGCCCGTCCACCGCTACGGAGTCCGCCATGTCGCTCGATTCGTACTACACCCTCGGCCGTTCGGGCCTGCGCGTCAGCCGCCTCGCACTGGGCGCGATGACCTTCGGCGAGAGCTGGGGCTGGGGCGCCGACGAGGGCGTCGCCCGCGCGATGTTCGACCGCTACCTGGCCGCCGGTGGCAACTTCATCGACACCGCCGACCTGTACACCGAAGGCCAGAGCGAAACCCTGCTGGGCCGCTTCGTCGCCGACAGCGGCAGCCGCGACCGCGTGGTGCTGACCACCAAGTTCAGCTACAACGCCGAGCCGGGCAACCCCAACGCCGGCGGCAACGGCCGCAAGAACATCCTGCGCGCGGTGGAGGGTTCGCTGCGCCGCCTGGGCACCGACTACATCGACCTCTACCTGCTGCACACCTGGGACCGCGTCACCCCGGCGGATGAGGTGTTGCGCACGCTGGACGACCTGGTGCGCGCCGGCAAGATCCGCCATGCGGGCCTGTCCGACGTGCCGGCCTGGTACGCCGCGCAGATCCAGACCCTGGCGCTGGCGCACCACCTGCAGCCGCTGGTGAATCTGCAGCTGCAGTACTCGCTGGTGGAACGCAACATCGAGCGCGAATACGCGCCGCTCGCGCAGGAGCTCGGCTACGGCATCACCGCCTGGAGCCCGCTGGGCATGGGCCTGCTTTCGGGCAAGTACAAGCCCAGCGAATCCGGCCACGACGGCGATGGCGACGGCCGCATCCAGGCACTGAAGGGCAGCGGGCTGGTGTCGCTGCAGGACAAGTTCACGCCACGCAACTGGGCGATCGTGCGGGCGGTGGAGCAGGTGGCGCGCGAGCACGGCCTGTCGATGGCGCAGGTGGCCATCCAGTGGGCGGCGCGCCGCCCCGCGATCGGCTCGGTGATACTCGGGGCGCGCACGCTGGCGCAGTTCGACGACAACCTCGCCGCGCTGGATCGCCCCTTGCCCGACGAAGCCTTGCGCCGGCTGGACGAAGTCTCCGCGCTGCCGCAGCAGTTTCCCTACAGCTTCTTCGAGCAGGCGCAGCAGGAGCGCATCCACGGCGGCGCGGCGGTGGGCGACAAGCCGGACGACTATCGTTCGCCGGTACGCGTGGCAGCGGCCGAAGTCAGCGCCACGCAGGGCCTCGCCGCATCGAGCCCGCGTTGATCGCATCCACGGAAATCGCAGGAGTACCCCATGTCATCCAAGACACATGCCGTTGAAGTGGACGGTGCCCGCTTGCACGTCGAAACGGCGGGCGAGGGCGAAGCGGTGACGATGCTGCACGGCTACATGCTCGACAGTGGCCAGTGGGATCACGAATTCGCCGCACTCGCGCGCGACCATCGCGTGCTGCGCTACGACGCGCGCGGCTTCGGCCAGTCGCGGATCGTGCCCGGCCGCGCCTATGCCCACCACGAGGATCTCGCCGCGGTGCTGGGCGCCTGCGGCATCGAACGCACGGCCCTGCTGGCCTGTTCCGGCGGCGCCGCCACCGCGCTGGATTTCGCGCTGGCGCATCCCGGACGGGTCGACGCGATGGTGTTTATCGGCGCCGGCTACTGGGGCCAGATTCCGGACAGCACGCCGGCCGTGCGCGCCTTCCTGCAGGCACTGGGCAGCTACGACGTGCCGGGCATCATCGACAGCTCGCTGCGCGCCTTCACCGACGGCCCGCGGCGCCGGGCGGACGAGGTGGATGCCGGGGTGCGCCGGCGCACCCGCGAGATGACGGCGCACAACTTCCAGCGCGAGCCGAACTACTGGCGTCGCGCCGCATTCGACCAGCGGGAACCGCGGCCGTCGGCGCTGGAACGCCTGCACGAAGTCGCTACGCCGGCCTTGCT
>DATEKS010000093.1:0-13944 GCA_035277325.1 Rhodanobacter sp. | reverse complement strand
TCGCCTGGGCGAACATGAAGAGCTCGGCGTCGGTGGGATCGCGGCCCAGTTCGGCGTAGCGCGCGGCGAGGTAGTCGATCTCGTCGTCGGCCAGCGCCAGGCCCAGCTCGGCGTTGGCCTTCGCCAGCGTGGCGCGGGCGTCGCCGCCCAGCGCGACGTGCACCAGGTCGCCCGGCTGGCCGGCCAGGAACAGGCCCTGCGCCTCGTCCAGCGAGCCAAGCACCGACTCCGTCATCGCGTCGTGCAGCAAGGCCAGCATCGCCGCGTGCTCGGGCGTACCGGCGTCGGGCATGCTGGCGAGTTGCCAGGCCAGGCCGCGCTCCACCCGATGCACCTCGAAACCGGCGCCGTGCAGGATGTCGGTGGCCTTGCTCGACCACGGCGAGATCGTGCCCAGCCGCGGCACCACCCACAGCGTGGCCGGCGCCGGCGCGGCGTCTTTGGCCTCCAGCACCTCCAGCAGGCGCTGGCGCAGCGTGCCCGCCGGCGCGGCGGCGGCATCGAGGAAATACACGAACCAGGCCGCCTGCACGCGGGTGCCGCGATGCAGGGCATCGAGGCGAGCATTGAGGCGTTCGAGGCGGAAGGTCGAAAGGGCGTTCTGCCCGTCGAGTGCGATCATGCGGGGAACGGCGCTGTGCGAAAGGAAACGCCTATTCTAGCCCATGCTGCAGCACGGCATAACTGGACGCCCGCAGATGACGGGGCGCCGTGAGCCCTCTTGCGCAGGCAACGGAGCGGCTCCGGGTGCCGCCCGGCGCTCGGAATCGCATGGTTCTCCGGGTAAAGCCCCCAGGGACGCGCGCCCCTCGGCTCAATCCTTCTGCAGCGCCTGCAGCAACTGCGCCGGCGTGAGATACCCCCCCACCATGCGGCCGTTGGGGGTGAAGATAGCCGGGGTGCCGCTGACGCCCAGCCTCTCGCCCAGCTCGAACTGGGCGCGCACCGGGTTGGCGCAGCTGGCGGCCTTGGGCTCATGCCCCGCGAACGCCCCGGTAAGCGCAGCCTTGCGGTCGGCCGCACACCAGGCCGAAACCATGGTCTTGTAGGTCTCGGTGGGGTGGCCGAGCGGATTGGTCACGCCCTCGCGCGGCCACGCCAGGTAATCCACCGCGATGCCTTCCTTGTTGAGTTCGGCAATGTGCTCATGCAGCACCCTGCAGTACGGACAGGTGACGTCGGTGAACACGGTAACCCGGTACTTCGGGTTCGCCGGCGCGTATTCGATGCGCGCCGCAGCCGGCACCTTGGCCAGCTCCGCCTTGCGATAGGCCGCCCAGGCGTCGTCGTTGAGACTCTTCTTCGCGCCCAGATCGACCAGGTCACCGTTCAACAGGTACTTGCCGTCGACGCTCACATAGACCAGCTGGCCGGAGGCGATCACCTGGTAGAAGCCCGGCAACGGCGCGCGGTTCACCACGTCCACCCGCACGCCCGGCGCCAGTTTCGCCAGCGATTGCTGCACCAGTTTCAGCGCGGCGGCGTCGACGCCGTCGCCGAGCACCGGGCTGGTCGCCTGCGCGCCTTCCGCCGGGGCAGCCGTGGCGGCGTTGTCGGCCGCGCAGGCGGTCAGGGCGAATCCGCTGACGCACACGGCCAGCAACAGCTTTTTCAACATCTTGCACCTCGATGGCCCGGGGACTGGCCGGCTGGCGATTCTCGCACAGCCGCCAGGGGCGGTCATGGATCGGCTTCTCACCCGCGCGGGTGGTGTTGCGCATGCAGGCGCTTCAGGCCTTCCTTTGCCACCAGGGTGTAGATCTGCGTGGTGCTGAGCGCGCTGTGGCCCAGCAGCATCTGCAGCGCGCGCAGGTCGGCGCCATGGTTGAGCAGGTGGGTGGCGAAGGAGTGCCTGAGCACGTGCGGCGAGATGCGCTTGGCCTGGATGCCGACCTTGAGCGCATGGCGTTTCACCAGGGTCCAGAACATCTGCCGCGTCATGCCCTCGCCACGCTTGCTGAGGAACAGCGCCGCGGGCTGGCGGCCCTTCGCCAGCGCGGGACGCGCACCGGCGAGATAGCTCTCGATCCAGCCCAGCGCCACCTCGCCCACCGGCACCAGCCTGTCCTTGCCGCCCTTGCCGGTGACGCGCAGCACGCCCTGGCGCGGGTTGAGCGCGGCGAGCGGCAGCTCCACCAGCTCGGACACGCGCAGACCCGAGGCGTACATCAGCTCCAGCATCGCGCGGTCGCGCAGGCCCAGCGTGCTGTCCGTGTCCGGCGCGTTGAGCAGGGCCTCGATCTCGCGTTCGGCCAGCGCCTTGGGCAGGCTGCGCGGCATGCGCGGCCGCTCGATCAGCAGGGTGGGATCCTCGAAACCTGCCTGCTCGCGCGCGAGGTGCGCGTAGTAGCGTCGGAACGCCGACTGCCGCCGCGCCATCGAGCGCACCGCTGCGTGTTGCGTGCCGTGGTAGGCGGAGATGTCCTCGCGCCGCGCGTCGTGCAACGAGCGGCCACGGCCGGCCAGCCAGCGCGCCAGCGCCTCGAGGTCGCGGCGATAGGCCTCCAGCGTGCGATCGGCGAGTCCGTCCTCGGACCACACGCGTTCCAGGAATGCGTCGATGCTCGCGGCATCCGCTTCGGCGATACTGGCGAGGATGTCTTCCTTCTTCATGCACACGATGCTGGGCATCGCGTGCGGCGAGTGCAAGCGATGAATGCCATTGCCAACCTGCCCTGCCCGCTGTGGCGCCGTCTGGTCGCGCTGGTCTACGACCTGCTGATCGTGGTGGCGATCGTGATGGTGGTGGGCCTGCTGTGCCAGCTCGCCACCGGCGGTCGCCTGATCGAGACCGGCGCCCACGCCGTGGTCCCGCTCTGGTACCAGCTGCTGCAAGGCGTGGTGGTGGCGGCCTACTTCGTCGCCTCGTGGCGCCGCGGCGGGCAGACCCTCGGCATGCGGCCGTGGCGCATCCGCGTGAGCCGCGACGACGGCGGCACGATCAGCCGGCAGCAGGCCGTGATCCGCGTGCTGGTCGCTGCCGCCCCCCTGCTGCTGCTCGCGCTGGAACCGGCGCTCGGCCTGCGCGCCATGCTGTGGACGGTGCTGGGCGCATGGGTGCTGTGGTTCGCCGTGGCGCTGTTCGATCCGCGCCGCCGCGCGCTGCACGACCTCGCCGCGGATACCGAGTTGCGGCGCATCGACTGAGCGTCAGCGCACCTTCCAGCTGGCGACGGGCCAGGCGGCGGAGTCGCCCGCCTCGTCACAGGTGACCGGCGCCAGTCGCGCGACACGCCCCGCCGACCCTTCACCGGAACGGCGCGGCCAGCGCTCCAGCATCGACAGCAGGCCGCCGAGCGCGCCCAGGTACGCCCGCTTGGCGAGGCGCTTGGATCCCGGCAGGCCGCTCTTGCGGGAGCACAGCTCATCGACGTAGCCGCCCCAGTTCGAACCGTCCAGCATGTTCTGGCAGATCGAGATCGACGGCGACAGCGCCCGCGCGCCATGCCACCAGCGCGAGGGCACGAACACCATGTCGCCCGGATGCAGCACGGTGTGGTACTGGGTGGCGCGCTCGTACAGCGGGAAGTGCGCCGGATCGACCTGGCGCACGTCCGGGATCGTCGACTGGTTCGGCATGTCCGGCTTGGGATACAGGAAGGCGGCGTCTTCCGGCGGATACAGGATGAACTCCTTGTCGCCGTGGATCTCGGTGATCGTCGCGTGCGAGTTTTCCAGGTCGTAGTGCAGGAACGGGAAGCGGCCGCCGATGCCGCCGATCAGCAGCTTGAGATAGCCGTCCGGCCGGCGCCACTGCTGCGGCATCAGCGGGCTGGCCAGCCGTCGTGGGAACGCGTAGGGATTCAGCGGCTCCAGGTCCGGCAGCAACTCCGGCATATGCGGGCCGATGAACAGGCGGTACATGTAGGGGCCGGGGGCGTCCTCGCGTGAGGCCAGCACCGCATCGATGAAATCGGCGAACGTCATCTGCTCGGTGGGGCTGACCTGGATGCGTTTCGTGCCGAAGCGTTCGCGGAAATACTCCGGCGTCCATTGCTGCCGTGCCGCGCAGGACTGCAGCGCGTTCTCCACCACCACCGGACGATTGCGCTCGATGTAGTCGCGCACGAAGTCCGGGTACAGCAGCTCCGCGGCGGTCCGGCGTTCGAGCGCAACCCGGCGTTGCGCCCGGACTTCCGGACGCGTTTGCGTATCGATGCCCAGTGCGCCCATGTCGATTCGCCCCCTGTGCGAAACAGCCGCGGGCCACCTGCCGGTGCGCCACGCAACGAAATCCCGACGCCGGAGCGCGACGCTACGCGCGCCGCCGTACGGCGTCAACGCGGTCATGCATGGGGCGCCGTATCTGGCGGGCACTGTCAAAGTGCGATGACGGGCGACGCCACGCGGCGCAAGCCAAGCCCTTGATCGCCCTGGCGATCACGCCTGCGGCGTTGCAACACAAGAAACCCCGAACGGCGCTAAGATGGCGCGTTTCTCGCCAACGCCGGTCGTCCCAGATGCTCTATCAGATCCACGAGTGGCAACGCGCCTTCCTCGGTCCGCTCAGCCATTTCGCCGACGCCAGCGCGCAGATGCTCAACGATGCGAACAACCCGTTCGCATCGTGGCCCGGCACACAACGGCTGGCCGCCGGCTACGAGCTGGTCCACCGCCTCGGCAAGGATTACGAGAAGCCCACCTTCGGCATCCACCAGGTCGAGGCGCACGGCCACGAGATCGCGGTGATCGAGCGCGTGGCGCTGGACACGCCGTTCTGCCAGCTCAAGCGCTTCAAGCGTTTCAGCGACGACCCGGCCACCATCGAGACGATGAAGACCGACCCGGTGGTGCTGGTGGTGGCGCCGCTGTCCGGCCACCACGCCACGCTGCTGCGCGACACGGTGCGCACCCTGCTGCGCGAGCACAAGGTCTACGTCACCGACTGGGTGGACGCGCGCATGGTGCCGGCCGAGACCGGTCCGTTCGGGCTGGACGACTACGTGGCGCTGATCGAGCGCTTCATCCGCCACATCGGCGCCGAGTCGCTGCACGTGATCTCGGTGTGCCAGCCCACCGTGCCGGTGCTGGCGGCGGTGTCGCTGATGGCCGCGCGCGGCGAGACCACGCCGCGCAGCCTCACCATGATGGGCGGCCCGATCGACCCGCGGCGCAGCCCCACCAGCGTCAACAACCTCGCCACCACCCAGCCGCTGTCGTGGTTCAAGGGCAACGTGATCCACACCGTGCCGCCGAACTACCCCGGCCACGGCCGCGAGGTGTATCCGGGCTTCCTGCAGCACGCCGGCTTCATCGCGATGAACCCCGGCCGCCACCTGCAGTCGCACTGGGACTTCTACGAGAACCTGCTGCGCGGCGACCTGGACGACGCGGAGTCGCACCGCAAGTTCTACGACGAATACAACGCCGTGCTCGACCTGCCGGCGGAGTTCTACCTCGACACCATCGCCGCGGTGTTCCAGCAGTTCCTGCTGCCGCGCGGGCTGTGGGACGTGCGTGGCGAGCGGGTGACCCCGTCGGCGATCAAGACCAGTGCCCTGTTCACCGTGGAAGGCGAGCTGGACGACATCTCCGGCCTCGGCCAGACCCAGGCCGCGCACGACCTGTGCAGCAGCATCCCGGCGAAGCGCCGCGCGCACAAGGTGATCGAGGGTGCCGGCCACTACGGCATCTTCAGCGGGCGGCGCTGGCGCGAGATCGTCTATCCGCAGGTGCGCGATTTCATCCGGCGCTTCGATCGCGTGGAGAGGTGATTGGCGCTGGTGTGCGCCCGGTGGTGCTGACGCAGGCGACAGGGCGGTTTCGGACGCCTGCCGCAACGCGCTTTTCCCTCTCCCGCCTGTGGGAGAAGGGTCGGGGAAGAGGGCTTTTGCTCTGGTGCTTCCGCAAGAAACAAAGCGGTTTCGGTCGCCTGCCGGCGCCCGAGCCATCTTTCTTTGCGGGCCCAAAGCAAGGTGGCCCAAAGAAATGGCCTGGTTCAATCCGCCGGAACTACAGGCACGCCGTGTCGAGGGCTTGGGAGCTGCTGCCTACGCGATACACGATGCGGCCACACCGCGCCGTATCTGGAAACTGAGGGTACAAAGCCTCGCGGCGCTTCGCGCCGCATTGGCTTTGCTGTCGCTTTGCTCTGGCTGTTGCTTCTGCGCGCTGGGAGCGCGCTGCTCTTTCCGGAGCCCCTGGGCGGCGGTGAGGTGGGGACGAGAAGGCCGCGCAGCGGGCGTTGCCAGGGATGGCAACGCCTTTTCGCGCGGGCAGGAGCCCGCTCGAAAAGCCCGGCCACGCCTCACGGACTTTCCGTCCATGGATGGACGGAAAGCGCCAACCGGGGTGGCTTTCTCTTTGGGTTACTTTTCTCTTGGCCACGCAAGAGAAAAGTAACTCGGGCACCGGCAGGTGCACGAAACCGCTTTGAAACTTGCGAAAAAAGCCAGCGGCCATAGGCGCTAACTCCCTCACATTCCCCACAACGCGCGGTCCAGGTTCGCGTCCAGCCCGAACGCGGACAGCGCCACGCGACCGTTCTTCACCTCCACGCCCTCGGCACGCAGCCGCCGCACCTGTTCGCGGAAGCCGCGGCTGCCCTTGGGCAGGGCGATCTCGCCCGAGGCGCGCAGCACGCGGAACCAGGGCAGCTCCATGCCGTCGGGCACTTCGCCCAGCAGCCGGCCGACCAGCCGCGCCCGCCCCGGCAGGCCGGCGCGGGCGGCGATGGCGCCATAGCTGGCCACGCGGCCAGGCGGAATCGCGGCGATGGCGGCGTAGACGCGGGCGTGGCTGTCTTGCATGGCGATGACCTTGCACGATGATAACGAGGCCTTGACCAAGGCTTGCGGCGGACGTGTCAGAGTAGCAGCGCCATCGGCCAGCCGCGGGGGCACACACCATGCACCACTTCGAAGCCGTGCGTTCCCATGTGGGCAGCCTGCACGGGCTGCGCCAGAACGACCCCTACCTGATCAGCTTCGACCTCAGCCTGCCACACGGCCGCCACCAGGGCATCTACCTGGCCGAACTGGAGGACGAAACCGGTCGCCGCTACCTGCGCATATCCACGCCGATCGGTCCGCTCGCGGGCACCGACCCGCAACGCTGCCTGCGTTTCAACTGGGAACAGCGTTGCGGCTTCCTCGCAGTCACCGACCTGGACGGAGCACCCTTCCTGCAGCTGTGCGAGAACCGCCCCTACGAACTGCTCGACGAGGGTGAGCTGCAGCGTGTGATCGTGGAACTGGGCCGCCTGGGCGACCAGCTCGAACAGTTGGTCGTCAACGGCAGCGACGCGTTCTAGCCCAGCAGGCGGGCGATCCCGACGAAGCCCCACGCGATCAGCGCCGTGATCGGCAGAGTGAGGATCCACGCCCACACCATGCGCTCCACCACCGACCACTTGATCGCGTTGGAGCGCTTGGCCGAACCCACGCCCATGATCGCCGAGGACACCACGTGGGTGGTGGACACCGGCAAGCCGAACGCCGAGGCGGCGAGGATCACGATCGCCGAGCTTCCCTCGGCGGCGAAGCCGTTGATCGGATGCAGCTTCACCATCTTGTGGCCCAGCGTCTTGATGATGCGCCAGCCGCCGCCGGCGGTGCCGCCGGCCATGGTCAGCGCGCACACCACCGCCACCCACGCCGGCACCACGAAGCCTCCGTGCTCCGAACCGTTGATGCGCAGGAAGTGCAGCCATGCCGGCAACTGGTCGAACTGCCCCGCCGCGGTGGCGCTGGCCAGCGCGAGCGCGATGATGCCCATGCTCTTCTGCGCGTCGTTCATGCCGTGCGCCAGGCCCATCGCACTGGCCGAAACGATCTGCGCCTTGCCGAAGAAGCCGTTGACGAACGGCGTGCGACCGAGCAGGCGCAGCCAGCTGTCGCGGCGCGAGAACCATGCCAGCAGCGCGTACAGCCCGCCCATAAGCAGGAAACCGATCACCAGGCCCGCGATGGGCGAAGCCACCATCGGCACCACTACCTTCGGGATCACGCCCTTGCCGGTCCACCAGTGTGCGCTGCCCTGCGCCCAGACCACCGCATTGAAGTGGCCGCCGGCCTCGGCGATCGCCGCGCCTACCAGCGCACCCACCAGGGCATGGCTGGAACTGGACGGCAGGCCCAGCCACCAAGTGATCAGGTTCCACACGATCGCCGCCAGCAGCGCGCAGATCAGCAGCTGCGGCCCCGCCTCAACCACGCCGGTGTTGACGATGCCAGCCGCGATGGTGGCCGCCACCGCCGTACCCCACAAGGCGCCGATCAGGTTGGTCACCGCGGCCAGCAGTACCGCCTGGCCCGGCGTCAGCACCTTGGTCGCCACCACCGTGGCGATCGAGTTGGCGGTGTCGTGGAAGCCGTTGATGTAGGTGAAGACGAGCGCAATCAGCACCACCGCCACCACGAGTCCGAGGCTCATGTGCGTGCCGCCTCAGGAGTTCTTCAGCACGATCGAATAGACGATGTTGCCGACGTCGCGGCATTTGTCGATCGCCTTCTCGATCAGCTCGAACAGATCCTTCGCCAGCATCGCCTTCATCGCGTCGTTGCCCTCGACGTAGAGCGTGCGATAGGGCGAGAGCAGCATGCGGTCACCCTCGGACTCCAGCGCCTGCAGGCGGTCCTGCAGCTTCTTCACCGGGTCGATGCGCAGGCCGCGGCGCAATTCGCCGATCATCTCGGCCACCACCTCGGTGGAGCGCTCCAGCACCAGCGCGCGCTGGCCGAAGTCCACGCCCGCGAGGCGCACCGCCACGATCTCGTAGCGTTCGGCGAACTTCTCCACCGACTTCGGGATCTTGTACAGCGCCGAGTTCAGCGCCTCGATGTCCTCGCGGTCCAACGCGGTGACGAAGGTGTTCACCAGCTCTTCGCTGATCTGCGCGGCCAACGCCTTCTCGCGGGCGCGGGTGGAGGCGAACGCGGCCATCACCGGTACGTGGTCGGCCTGGGTGACCAGGGCGTGCAATGCCTTGGCGCTCTCGTGCGCCGCATCGGCGCTCTGCTCCAGCAAGCCGTAGAACTTGTCGCCTTTGCCGAAGATCGTCTGCAGTGAAAACATGCGGGCCGCGCCTGAGGGTCGAATGGATGCGATGTTACAGGACAGTTACCCCGCATCGCAGCATGGGGATCGCCGCATCCGTCCCGCATGCCGGTCCGGAACGCGCGCCTCCATCAGCGCGATCAGGCACTTGCACCGCCCCGGCCGACGGCGTGGAGCGCCACACGGCGCTGCCGCTACACTCCGGCGCATGCGCCCCTTCCCGCGATCCCCGCGATGCTGACCGAAATCGCGCTCGTCTTCGTGCTCGCCCTGTGCAACGGCTTCTTCGCGCTGTCCGAAATGGCCCTGGTCGCCTCGCGCAAGAGCCGCCTCAAGCAGATGGCGCGCAGCAGCCGGCGCGCTGCCGTGGCGCTGCGGCATGCCGAGAAGCCGGAATATTTCCTCTCCACCATCCAGGTCGGCATCACCCTGCTGATGCTGGTCACCGGCGCCGTGGCCGGCGACGCGCTCGGCGCGCACATCGCGGCGCTGCTGCACGGTGGCCGCGCCGCCTGGCTGGAACCCTACGCGCGCGTGATCGGCGTGGTGCTGGGCTTCGTGCTGATCTCCTTCATCCAGATCGTGGTGGGCGAGCTGGTGCCCAAGCGACTCGCGCTGTCCGCGCCGGAGAAGGTGTCGACCATCGTGGCGATCCCGATGCTGCTGCTGTCGCGCGCCACCACCCCGTTCGTGTGGCTGCTCAACACCGCCAGCAGCGTGCTGCTGCGCCTGCTCGGCGTGCGCAGCCGCGGCCATGCGGCCGCCACCGAGGAGGAGATCCGCCTGCTGGTGGCCGAGAGTGCCGAGCAGGGCGTGCTGGACGCGGACGAACACAACATGGTCAACCGCGTGCTGCGCCTGGGTGACCGCAGCGTGGACAGCGTGATGACCCCGCGCGTACGCATCGCCTGGCTGGATATGGCCGCGTCGCGCGAAGAGAACGTCGAAGTACTGCGGCAAACGCCGTACTCGCGCTATCCGGTCTACCGCGGCGACGAGAGCGAGGTGGTGGGCGTGGTCGAGGTGAAGCGCCTGCTGCAGGCCTTCGCCGAGGGCCGGCCGCAGCTGTTCGACCACCTCGCCAGGCCGCTCTACGTGCCCGCCACCGCACGTGCGCTGGACCTGCTGGAGGAGTTCCGCGACGCGGAAACCCCGCTGGCGCTGGTGGTGGACGAATACGGCGACATCGAGGGCCTGGTCACCGTCAACGACCTGCTCGCCGCCGTGGTCGGCGCCAGCCAGCTCGGCCATGGCGGCGACAGCTCGGACGACGCCCCCGTCGTGCAGCGTGCCGACGGCAGCTGGCTGGTGGACGGCAGCCTGGCCAACGACGACCTGCGCGAGCTGCTGCGCGTCGACCGCCTGCCCGGCGAGGACGAGCACGACTTCCGCACCGCGGCCGGCATGGTGATGACCGCGCTGGGCCACATCCCGCAGACCGGCGAAGTGTTCGCCTGGCAGGGCATCCGCTTCGAGGTGTTGGACCTGGACGGCGCGCGCATCGACAAGCTGCTGGTCACCCGCGTGCCGCAACCAGAGAACGCGGACGAGGCGGAAGGCTAGCCTTTCTCTCGTCCCTTTTCCCCCGCCAGCTGCGCCATCCGCTGCGCATCGGCGAGGATCCCGTGCAACACGCGCAACTCGCGCTGGTCCGGCTGGGCGCGCTGGAACAGCTTGCGCAGCCGCAGCATGATCGTGGTCGGCTCGCGGCCCTTGTGGAAGTCGATGTCGTCCAGCGTCTCGGCGAGGTGCGCGTAGAAGCGCTCCATCTGCGAAGCATCGGCCGGTGGTTCGTCGTTCTCGGACGGCGGCGCAGGCAGCGCATCGCTCAGCATCGCGAGGCGCAACTCGTAGGCCATCACCTGCACCGCCTGCGCGAGGTTCAGCGAGCTGAAATCGTCCACGCTGGGAATGCGCACCATCGCGTGACAGGTCGCCAGCTCCTCGTTCTCCAGGCCGGTGCGCTCGTTGCCGAACAGCAGCGCCACCTGCTCGCCGCGCGCGGCGGCGACCAACGCCTGCGCGGCGCCTTCGCGCGGCGACAGCTCGGGCAGGTTCACTCCGCGTCGCCGCGCCGACAGGCCCAGCGCGAAGCTCGCCCCGGACAGGCCGTCGACCAGGGTTTCGTGCACGCCGGCCTCGGCCAGCACCTGCACCGCGTTCGCCGCCAGGGCATCCGCCTCGCGGTCGGGAAAGCGCTGCGGCGCCACCAGTTCCAGCCGCGTGAAGCCCATGGTGCGCATCGCCCGCGCCGCGCCGCCGATATTGCCGGGATGCGAGGTACGCACCAGCACGAAACGGAACAGTGGGGCGAGTTCGAGCGGATTCATGAGCACGGCCGGCGACAGACGGACCGCCTAGCATACGGCAAGCCCCGCCCCAGCTCTGCTAGAATCGCCGGCCGCAACCCCGCTCTTTTGCCAAGCCGAAGCCATGACCCGACCCGCCATCACCATCGCGGTACGCGCCGCGCGCGCCGCCGGCAACGTGATCCTGCGCTACATGAACCGCATCGACGGCCTCACCGTTGTCGAGAAGCAGCGCATGGACTTCGCCTCCGAGGTCGACAAGCTGGCTGAGGCCGAGATCGTCAAGGAACTGCGCCGCGCCTACCCCGACCACGGCATCTTGGCCGAGGAAAGCGGTGCCAGCGGCAAGAAGAGCCCGCTCACCTGGGTGATCGATCCGCTCGACGGCACCCACAACTACCTGCGCGGCATCCCGCATTTCAGCGTGTCCATCGCCATGCTCGACAAGGGCGTGCCGGTCTACGGCGTGGTGTTCGACCCGCTGCGCGGCGAGCTGTTCACCGCCAGCAAGGGCGACGGCGCCTACCTGGACAAGGGCACCGGCCCCACCCGCATCCGCGTCAGCAAGCGCGAGGACCTCGGCGGCGCGATGATCGCCACCGGCTTTCCCTACCGCCAGCGCAAGCACCTGGACGAGCAGCTCGCGATGACCCGGGCACTGCTCGGCCAGGCCGAGGACATCCGCCGCTCCGGCTCCGCCGCGCTCGACCTCGCCTACACCGCCGCCGGCCGCTACGACGGCTACTTCGAGATTGGCCTCAAGCCCTGGGACATGGCCGCCGGCGTGCTGCTGGTGCACGAGGCGGGTGGCCGCTACGGCGACTTCGCCGGCCGCGACGGCATCCCCGAAAGCGGCAACCTCATCGCCGGCAACCTCAACGTGGCGAAGGCGATGACTGATGCGATCGGTGCGCATGCGACGCCGGAGTTGCTGAAGGCCTGACCGGCCTCAGCGCCCGATCATCCCCACCGGTCGAGCCACCGGCTGGGGAGTCGGCGGGCATCGTTTGATGTCCGGGTCGCCAAGGCGATCCGCGATCACGACATCTGATGCCGCATCCGGCGAGTCCGGTGCCTCTCCCCCAACCGGCCCGCCCCAAATCACGCCCGTTCCGCTCAACCCTTTCGACGCCAGCTTCAATCTCACCGCGTAGCCGCCATCCGGCGAGCGCACAAGGTCAAGATAGGCAGCCCCGTCCTGGAGAACCCAGGAGAAAAAGCCTTGCGATCCGATGCCGTCAGATGCACCGGCCGACGCCTTGGCACGGACGAAACACCCATTGGCCGGGTACCGGTTGAGCCAGGCGCGAAAGGCATGCCCCTGCGAATCCCGCAAAGGCTGCTTGAACAGCACGAGGGTTCCGGTGAAATAAGCTGCTTCCGCGCAGTTGCCATGGCACAAGCGAATTCTGTAAGTGCCCGCATAGACGGCCGGATGCGTTGCTTCGTAGGACGGGGTGCCGCCACCCAGCAGCGAAGCCAGAACGAACAGGCTGGAATGAACCCAAGGCATGCCGAGGCTCCATCAAGGTTCGGAAGACGCATCCTTACGCTCGCGCAGCAGTCCACGCAAGAACGGAATCGTCACCCGCCGCTGCGCCGCCAATGAAGCCTGGTCGAGCCTGTCGAGCAGGTCCAGCAACGCACCAAGGTCGCGGGTATGGCGGGCAAACAGCCAGTCCAGCACGCCCTCTTCCAGCTCGATGCCGCGCAGGCCGGCCTGGGCCTTCAGCACTTCGCGGCGCTCGGCGTCGTCCGGCGGCTTCAGCGCGAACTGGGTGCAGGCGCCGAGGCGCGAGCGCAGATCGGGCAGGCCAAGGCCAAGCTGCTGGGGCGCGGCTTCGGCGGCAAACAGCAAGGTGGCGCCTTCGGCCTTGGCGCGGTTGTAGAGGTCGAACAGCGCGTGTTCGGCCTCGCGCTCGCCGGCGATGGCGCTGAGATCGTCCAGCGCCAGCAACGCGCCGCCGGCCACGCCACGGATCGCCGCGGCGCGATCGGCGACGCGCGCCAGCGGCAGGTACTGCACACTGCGCCCGGCTTCGCCAGCGGCCTGGCAGGCGGCCATCAGCAGGTGGCTCTTGCCGCTGCCCGCGGGACCATGCAGATACAGCCACGGCGCGCCGGGCTCGCTGGCCAGTACCTCGACAGCAGCAAGCGCGGCGGCGTTGGCGCCGGCGTGGAAATGTTCGAAGCGCTGGCGGCGTGGCCAGCGCAGAGCGAGCGGCAGTTGCGGAATCATGGCTTCGCGGGCGGCTCGTGCGACGGCTTCTCGACCACCGTCCCGGCGGCGGTACTCACGGTGACATCCACTTCAGTGACCGCCTCGTGGATGGCGGGATCGGCCTCGCCCTCCTCCGTATACAGCTCGCTGTGGCGATAGCGCTCCATCAGGTAGCGCAACAACACCATCACCACCGAAGCAGCCGGCAGCGCCAGCAGCACGCCGATGAAGCCGAACAGTTCGCCCCCGGCCAGCACCGCGAAGATCACCGCCACCGGGTGCAGGCCGATCTTGTCGCCGACGATGCGCGGCGTCAGCACGTAGCTTTCCAGCATCTGGCCGACGACGAACACCACGCCCACCAGCACCAGCAGCTGCACGTCGAAGCCTTTCGCCTGGACCAGCGCGGCCACTACA
>DATEKS010000092.1:0-4530 GCA_035277325.1 Rhodanobacter sp. | reverse complement strand
GGGTGGTGCGCTCGTCGTCGAGGTAGGCGGCGCGCAGCTTCGCGGCGGCGGCCTGCACGTCGGGGTGCGAGGCGACCACGGTGTCGTCCACCAGCACCTTGCTGGTCTGGTACTGCTGCTGGGCGGTGACCAGCGCGCTCTCGGCGGCGGTCAACTCGTCGCGGGCGTGCGACAGCTCCTCGGCCGAGATTGCGCCGGACTTCGCCAGGCCCGTGCGGCGGGCGACGTCGGCCTTGGCCTTGGCTACTGCGGTCTCGCGCGCCGCCACGATCGCCTGTTGGCCGTTCACGCTGGAATACAGGCCGCGCACCTTGCGCACGGTGGCGGCGAGGTTGGCCTTCGCCTCGGCCAATGCCACGTCGGCGTTTGACTTGTCCAGCTTCACCAGCACGTCGCCCTGCTTCACCAGGTCGCCGTCATCGGCGCCGATGGTGACCACGGTGCCGGGAATCTGCGGGGTGAGCTGCACCACGTTGCCGCCCACGTAGGCGTCGTCGGTGCCCTCGTACCAGCGGCCGTCGAGGAAATACCACAGCGCCCAGATGATCGCGGCGAGCACCACGACCGCGCCGAGTGCGCGCAACAGGAAGCCGCGGCGCTTGTTGTTTTGCGGCGGCTGGGCGGCCGGGGTGGCGGCCGCGGTGGGATTCTGGCTGGACATGGAGCTGCCTCAGGAATGATGTGCGGATGCGGGGGAAACGGATGCGGCAGGCGTCGGCGGTTGCTGGCCGCCCGCGGGGCGGTAACCGCCGCCGAGGGCCTGGATCAACTGCACCGACTGATCGGACTGCTGTGCTTTGAGCGCGGCCATGCGCTGCTCGGCCGCCAGCAGCTGCTGGCGCACGCTGAGCGCTTCGAGGTAGCTGCCCACGCCGGCCCGGTAACGCTGGTCGGCGAGTTGCCAGGCGTCCTGCGCGGCGGCCAGCGCACGCGTCTGCGCCTCGGCCTGCTGCTGCAGCGACTGCAGTGCGTCGACGTCGTCGGCCACCTCGTTGATCGCGCGCACCAGGGCCTGGTTGTACTGCGCCACCGCGAGGTCGTACTGCGCGTCCTTGCCGGACAGGTTCGCGCGCAGCCGGCCGCCGTCGAAGATCGGCAGGCTCACCGACGGCGCCACGCTGTAGAAGCGCGCAGGCAGCTGGAACAGGTTCTCGCCGCCCACCGCGATCAAGCCGGCCATCACGCCCAGGTTGAGGTTGGGCAGGAACTCGGTCTTCGCGGCCTTGATGTCCTTGCCGGCGGCTTCCACGTGCCAGCGTGCGGCGACCAGGTCGGCGCGATGACCGACCAGGTCCACCGGCAGGTCGGCCGGTACGGCGAGCGCGGCGGGTGCGAGCAGCTGCGGTCGGCCGATCTCGCGGCCGCGGTCGGGGCCTTTGCCCAGCAACACCGACAGCACTGACTGCGCGGCGTCGATCGCGCGCCCGGCCACCGCCAGCTGTTCCTCGGCGCTGGCCACTTCGGCGTCGCCGCGGCGCAGCTGCATCTTGTTGTCGATGCCGGCGGCCACGCGCTGCGCGGTGAGCCTGCGTGACTCGTCGGCGCGCTGCAGCTCGGCCTTGGCCAGATCCTGCTGCGTGTACGCATAGCCCAGCTGCACGTAGGCGCGCGCCACGTTGGCCGAGAGCTCGATGCGCGCGGCGCGGGCATCGACCTCGGCGGCACGGACCTGACCCACCGCCGCTTCCCAGGCGGCGCGCTTGCCGCCCCACAGGTCGATGTCCCACTTGAAGCTGCCGTAGACGTACTTGGCCGGCGCCACGTGGCCGCTGCCCAAGCCGGGCACGGTGGTGGGGATGCGCGCCTCGGCCACGCTGCCGCCCACGTTGAGGCTGGGCTGGCGCGCGGCGTCGGCGATGCCCGCCACCGCCTGCGCCTGGCGCGTGCGCGCGTCGGCGATGGCCAGCGTCGGGTTGTCGGCCAGCGCCTCGCCGATCAGGGCGTTGAGCTGGGGATCGCCGAGGCCGGTCCACCAGTCGGCGGCAGGCCACGCCGCGCTGGCCGGCACGTTCGCCAGGCTGTGCGCGGACTTCAGCGCGGACGGATCGGTCGGCGTGCCGTCCGGATGCAGGCCGCCGCTGCTGGCACAACCGGCCAGCGCGAGGGTCAGTCCGACCGCTGCCGCAAGGAGATGCAGACGCATGAGCTTTCGGTCTCGAAGCAGGTGGGGAGGTGGTGGGTCAGTCTTTGCCGCGGAGCGTGTGCAGCACGCGCTCCAGGTAGTCGTGCAGTTGCCTGCGTTCGGTGGCGTCCAGCGAATGCTGCGCCGCCTTGAGCACGCGATCGTTGCAGTCGGTGAGCTGCTGCCACAGCGCGTCGCCCTCGGCGGTGAGCTCGATGCGCAACGCGCGCCGGTCCTGCGCGTGCGGACAGCGGCGCAGGTAGCCGCGGCGCTCCAGCTGGTCGAGCTGGCGCGTCATCGCGCCACCGTCCAGCTCCACCGAGCGGGCCAGTTCAGTGGCGGTCATCGGTCCCAGCCTGGCCAGCCGTTTCAGGATCAGGAACTGGGTGAACTTCAGCTCCAGGCCCTTGGCCGCGATCTCCGCCTCCATCGCGCGCACGATCTCGGCGCGCACCAGGCCCAGCAGGACGCCGAGACTTTCGCGGGAGCTGGAAAAGGCGAGCGATTCGTTGTTCATGGCCGCGCATTCTATTGCCAAAAGTATATTTGTCAAGGCAAATATATGTGCGTCGAATTTTGTTTCGGCAAGATCAGCCGTGGCGCTGCCGACGCGCCTCCAGCTCGTCGCGCACCATCGCGGCCAGCGCCGGGTCGCGGATCGCGAACAGCTCGAACACGCCCAGCGCCTGCAGCGCCGGCAATACAGCCAGCAGGCGAGGTTCGGCGCGGCGGCGTGCGGACTCGGGCGTGGCCGGATCGAGCATCTCGTGGGTACAGGCAACGAAGGTTTCCAGCGGCGAACGGAACGGGGTGGCGACGGACAGCGTGGAGGCAGGCATGCGGACTCTCCGGTGGGGGCGCCGGGGCGGCGAACGGGGAGACGGGGGACCGCGGGCGACGGCAGCGGCGGTGCGATCCGGCCATCGGCAGCGGACGCCGGCCAGCATACGCACGCCCGGCGGCAAACTGATAACGTTACTTGGTCAACAAATGTCGAGAATCGGACATGGGCGCCTGGCACCAGCAGCTGCACGACCGTATCGAGAGCGCCGACGGTCCCGCGGTGATCGCCTACTGGGACGAGGGCGAAGCAGCCAGCGAGCAGGACGGGGAAACCCGCACGCACGACTGGCACCGCCACCTGCGCGGGCAGGTGTACTGCATCGAGAGCGGCCTGCTGCACGTGCGCACCCGCTACGGTTCCTGGCTGCTGCCGCCGCACCGCGCGGGCTGGATGCCGCCCGGCGAACTGCACACGGTGAGCGTGAGCGGGCCGATGAGCGGCTGGGGCCTGTTCCTCGCCCCCGACGCCTGTGCGGACCTGCCCGAACGCCCCTGCGTGCTCGGCACCAGCGAGCTGATGCGTGCACTGGTGCGGCGCGCCAGCAGCTGGGTGCTGGCCGAGCGGCTGCAGCCGGAACAGGAGCGCGTGTCCGCAGTGCTGCTGGACGAGTTGCGCCGCGCGCCGCAGGAACCGCTGCACCTGCCGATGCCGGTCGACCGCCGCCTGCTGCGCATCGCCCACGCGGTGCTGAAGGCGCCGCAGGACAACCGCAACCTGGAGTCCTGGGCCGGGCATGCTGGCTTGTCGGCGCGCAGCCTCAGCCGGCTGTTCCGCCACGAGACCGCGCTGAGCTTCGCGCAGTGGCGCCAGCAGGCGCGGCTGAGCAGCGCGCTGGAACGACTGGCCGAAGGCATGCCGGTGGCACAGGTGGCCGAGGCCACCGGCTATGCCAACACCAGCGCCTTCATCGCGATGTTCAGGCGCGCCTGCGGGCAGTCGCCGGCGCGCTATTTCGAGCGCGCGCCGGCGGTTCCCGCCTGAGCCGGCCTCGCTCAGCGAAGGTCCTCCGGCAGCTCGTCGCGCACCATCGCGGCCAGCGCCGGGTCGCGGATCGCGAACAGCTCGAACACGCCCAGCGCCTGCAGCGTGGGCAGCAGGGCGAGCAGCCGCGGTTCGGCCTCGCGCCGCACCGGTTCGGGCGTGGCCGGATCCAGCATCAGTTGTGCGTTGACCACGAAATCGGTCAGCGCGTCGGGTTCCGCCAGCACGCGGCTGGCGGCTTCGCTGTCGGTGATCAACAATGACATGACGATCTCCTTCCATAGCAGCAGGGACGTGGGACGTGACCTCGACGTTACCGACGGCGCGCGCGGAGCTTCCATCCGGAGCGTGCGGGGGGCGGAGTGCGAGGTGGGCCGAACGGGCTGCGCGTTGCACGCAACCGCGGGATATCCCGGCCCGGTAGATGCCATCCGTGACGGACGGGCCGGGACATCCGTTGGATCTGTGGGGTAGCGTCACCATAGAACCCGGGCCAGCACCATGGGGAGACAGTTCCCGCTGCTGGTATTCCCACTACCACCCGGTGCCACTGCATGCAGCATTCCCGGCAACGCTCCGAGTT